>JAGFJD010000044.1 GCA_024102975.1 Phaeodactylibacter sp.
ACAGCAACCGAAGCCAGGAATCTATCGAGCGCCGGGTAAAAGGCTGACCCCTGAGAAAGCCATCCCTCGCCTTCGCCCTACCCTTCTTCACCCAAACCAACCCTACTCAGTTCCCAGCAATGTTCCCCGGCCGCCGAAGCTCCAAAGAGGAAAGAGGCTCATTGCAAGCGGGAAAGGTGGCGGCCCGGCCAGGCAAGCCTCCTGTCCGCAGTAAAATCATCACGGTCATGGAACTTTTTCAGGGTATGGGTAACAAAAGGGAGCTCTTAGCTTATCCTGGCTGCTTACTTCGTTTCCGGATTTCCTTAATTTACCTTCCGAGATCGGCCAAATGAGGCTGGTTTACGACGCGACGGGCCGCAAGTGGTTCAAACGCGGCGAGTTCGGCGTCACCGGCTACGCCTCCGGCATCGAATGCCACGATGGCAAACTGGAGGCATAGCTGACGTGGCAAGGATTGGCCTGCCAATTCTTGCCAGTCACTATGTGCCGACATTTATCGTCGGCACATCTATGCCCCGGACGGGCGGATGGTGGCGGAGTACCACGCCGGGCTGATCACCCGTTTCCGGGCGGAGTATTTTCATCAAGACCATCCCGACCCTGCGGGTGCGGGACAAATTCCGGGCAATACGCGCCTGGGTTTCTCGGATTTTAACCAGAACGGGCGCATTGAGCTGACGGAGGATGACCCGAATACTCCGGATAGTGAGCTGGAGATTACTCAGGCTGGAGCGCACCGCCGTCGCCAGAGGCTATGGCGGTCAAAGAGCGGAAGTCCCGGCATTTATCGCCGGGAAGAGACGTTACTATCCGTTCGGCATGAGCCACAATGTTCAAGTTTATGAATATTATCCGGTTCAATCGACATTCCATCCCGGATTATCGAAAATTTGGTTCTCTTTTATGCCAAATTGCCTTAATTTGTGACCGCACAAAAAATACCTGGACAATGCAGAAAGACCTAAAGGCACTTTTTAATGCCGGAAAAGGACTAGATGAAAGAAGCGTCAGCTCGCTGACCAAAGCACTCGAAAAGAACAACCTGGAAGGCTTTGATTACATCGAATTCAAACAATCCCTGGGGCGGCTCCGGGCTATGGATATGGACAAAACCACGGCCTATAAGTCCGCCTTCGTCACCGCTTCTACAGTGGGGCTGACCAAGGAAAAGCTCCTCTCGACGGCCGAACACTACAAAAAAGTCCTCTTCAAGGAGAAGCAGCAGTTCGACGAGGCGCTGCAAAAGCAGATGGAGCAGCGGGTGGAATCCAAGCGCTCGGAGGTGGAGAAGATGAAGAAGCAGGTGGAAGAGTACAAAGCCAAGATCAAACAACTGGAAGAGAAGATCGCCAAAGCCCAGTCTACGATCGACCATGCTGACGAACACATCCAGGCCGCCCGCGATAAGATCGAATCCACCAAAGATGCCTTCGAGGACGCTCTCCGGAACATCCTCGAAGAGATCGACCAGGATATTCAGAACATCAACAACCTTTTATAAACTTTTCAGAAATTCCATTCCAAACGATATGGCTCAATTTGAAAATCCCGAATTCCGGCAGAAATCATTCTGGAAGCGCCCGGAAGGCGTCACCGGCGCCCTCTTTTTAGGCGCGCTGATCCTGGGGGGCGGCTACCTGATCATTGCTAACCTGCCCTGGATCATCAGCCTGGTCTCCAACACCATCTACCTGGCGATCCTGCTCATCGTGCTGGCCGCCATCGTGTACATGGTGCTTGACCCCCGCATGCGCAACCTGGTGTGGTACGGCTACAAGAGCATCATGCGCTGGGTGACCGGCCTGTTCGTGCAGGTCGACCCCATCGGCATCCTGAAGAGCTACGTGGAAGACCTGCAGGACAACCTGGTGAAGATGCGCAAGCAGATCGGCGTGCTCAAGGGCCAGATGCGCAAGCTGCAGACCCTGGTCGAAGACAACGAGCGCACCATCGACGAGAGCATGAAGATGGCCAGCGCCGCCAGGGAGAAGGGCATGGACAACCAGGTGGTGCTCAATACCCGCAAAGCGGCGCGCCTGAAAGACAGCAACGAGAAATATCAGGTGCTGCTGCAGAAGATGCACGTCATGTACCGCATCCTGAACAAGATGCACCAGAACTCAGAGATCCTGCTCGAAGACACCAAAGACCAGGTACAGCTCAAGGAGCAGGAGCGCAAGGCCATCCGCACGTCCCACAGCGCCATGAAATCGGCCATGAGCGTCATGTCCGGCGACCCGGACAAGCGCGCCATGTTCGACGCGGCCATGGAAGCCGTTGCCGACGATGTGGCCAACAAAGTAGGGGAGATGGAGCGCTTCATGGAGATGTCGTCCAACCTCATGCAGTCCATCGACCTGCAGAACGGCGTGTTCGAAGAGGAGGGCATGCAGATGCTGGAAAAGTGGGAGCAGGAGAGTTCCCTGATGCTGCTGGAAGGCGGCCGCCGGAAATCGGAAGACACCCTCGACCTCGACTCGCCCGTCGCCCGCCCGGAGAAACGGAGCGAGAGCAGGAGCGGAGACAGCTCCTATGATAATTTTTTTGAGTGAGGCCGCCCTTTCTGGCAGGATGGCATCAATTTTAATCGCTTCCTAATCCCAGGCTGTGCGGGATTAGCGAACTTAGCATGTTTGGAGATAGTCCTGGCTTTTGGGCTTCAAATGTCGGCGAGCCGGCGGGTTCGCTCCCAAAGCCCCACCTCCAAACATGCTCTTAGGTTAGAATAAGCGAAACTGCCTATGGGGCCATTCAGCCATCTGCTGCACGAGTTTGAATTGCCGCTGGAAAACCCGGTGCTGGTTTTCTCCCTGATGCTTTTTATCATTCTCCTGGCGCCTGTCCTGCTCAGAAAGGCGAGGATACCGGGCATCATCGGCCTGATCCTGTCGGGGGTGGCCATTGGGCCAAACGGCCTGGGAATCCTGGAGCAAAATGCAGCCATAGGCCTTTTTTCTACTGTCGGCCTGCTGTATATCATGTTCATCGCCGGCATCGAGCTGGACCTGTTCGAATTTAAAAAGAACCGGCACCAGAGCATCGGTTTTGGCTTTTTCACCTTCTTTTTCCCTCTGGCACTCGGTTTTCCGGTGTGTTACTATCTCCTGGGATATGGCACAGCGGCCAGTTTCCTCACGGCGAGCATGTTCTCTACCCATACCCTGGTGGCCTATCCCATCGTGGCGAAATTCGGCATATCCAAAGACAGGGCGGTGGCGGCAACTGTGGGGGGCACCATCCTCACCGATACGGCTGTGCTTTTTATCCTGGCTGTCGTCGTGGGTTCATCTGAAGGCGGGTTGAGCCCCGCTTTCTGGGCCAGGCTGCTCCTTTCGCTGGCTGTTTTTTCTTTCATCGTCTTCTGGGCGGTGCCCCGGGTGGCCCGCTGGTTTTTTGTCCACCTCGAAGGAGACCAGGCCTCGCTTTTCGTGCTGGTATTGTCCCTGGTTTTTTTCTCTGCCTTCCTGGCAGAGCTGGCAGGCGTGGAGGCGATCATAGGCGCATTCATGGCGGGCCTGGCGCTGAACCGGTTCATCCCTCATTCTTCGGCGCTGATGAACCGGCTGGAGTTTGTCGGCCACGCCATTTTCATTCCTTTTTTCCTGATCAGCGTAGGCATGCTGGTAGATGTCGGCATCCTGCTGGAAGGGAAGACAGCCATTATCGTGGCGGTGGTGTTGTCGTCCGCAGCGCTGGCAGGGAAATGGATAGCCGCCCTGGCCGCGCAGCTGGCTTTTAAATTCTCCCGGAATCAGCGGCAGCTGATCTTCGGGCTAAGCAGTTCCCACGCGGCGGCTACCCTGGCCGTCATCCTGGTGGGATTTGACGCCGGCATTATTGACGAGCACATCCTCAACGGCACGATCATCCTGATCCTGATCACCTGCCTGGCCGCTTCCTTTGTGACGGAAAATGCAGCTATGCGGCTCGTGCGGGAACAGGAATCTGAAGCCTTCCCGGAGGCGCGCCCGTGGGTTCAGGAGGAGAACATCCTGGTTCCGATTGCCAAATTCGACAACCTGGAACCGTTGCTGGACCTGGCGATCCTGCTGAAAACCCGCCAGGTGCCTTTCACCGTACATGTGCTCTCCGTAGTGAAATACGACGGCAATGCAGAGGCCAATATGCTCAAAGCCCGGCGCAGGCTCGCGCAGCTGGCGAGCCACGCTGCCGAGACGGAAACCCGCCTCAACCCCATCGTCACCTTCGACTTAAACGCTGCCGACGGCATTATCCGCATTTCCCGGGAAATAATGGCCAGCCTCATCGTCATGGGCTGGCCCCGGAAGGAGACTTTTATCGACAAAATCTTCGGGCAAACCACGGAAACTATCATCAACTCTACTGATAAGGCCGTTTTTCTCTGTAGCATCAGAAAGCCGCTGAACACGGTACAAACGATCAGGTTAATGTGCCCGCCCTCGGCGGAGCTGGAACCCGGGTTTCATCACTGGCTGGACAAAGTGATGCTACTGGCCAGGGAGCTGAGCGCCGGAGTGAAAGTGCATGCCGATGAGGCGGCTTTTGCGGCAATCGCTTCCTGCTTCCGGAAAACGGGAGCGGGCCTGTCCTTTACCTTTTCAGAACTACCGGACTGGGCAAGCTTTTCCGCCGTGGAAATAAAAAGGGAGGACTTCCTCATCGTCGTGTCGGCCCGGGAAGGGGCCGTCTCTTTCTCCAATATGCTGCGGGGTGTTCCGGCACAAATGGGCAGGCATGCCGCTAAAATCAATTGCATGTTGATTTTCCCTGCGGTCCGGGCAAACGCCAGCCCTTTCGATGAATACAGGAATGCAGATTCCGGCCTGGTCGCTGAAGTGCCCAATATCCCTAAAGATATTGGTTGAGGATATTCTCAAACAACTCCTGCCGCCCGCTGCGCTGCTGAGGTTCGCCGTCTTTCAGGGCAATATCCGCAAGTTGTTCCAGGCTGAGTTTACCTTGCTCGAAGTCCTTGCCGGGCCCGCTGTCGAAAGAAGCATACCGTTGTTCCCGCAGTTTCCGGTAGCTGGACTTGTCCAACACTTCCCGGGCTACCAGCAGGGCGCGGGCGAAGGCGTCCATGCCGCCGATGTGGGCGTAGAAGAGGTCGTCCAGGCCGGTAGAATTGCGGCGCGTTTTGGCGTCGAAGTTGACGCCGCCGCCCTGCAGGCCGCCGGCTTCGAGGATGACGAGCAGGGCTTCGGCCAGTTCGTACACGTTGTTGGGAAACTGGTCGGTGTCCCATCCGTTCTGGTAATCGCCGCGGTTGGCGTCGATGCTGCCCAGCATGCCTGCGTCGGCGGCCACCTGCAGCTCGTGCTGGAAAGTATGCTGGGCCAGGGTGGCGTGGTTGACCTCGATGTTGAGCTTGAAGTCGTCCTGGAGGCCGTGCTCCCGCAGGAAACCGACGACGGTGGCTGCGTCGTAGTCATACTGGTGCTTGGTCGGCTCGGCGGGTTTGGGCTCGATGAAGAAAGTGCCTTTGAACCCTTGTGCCCGGGCATAGTCTTTGGCCAGGTGCAGGAAGCGGGCCAGGTGTTCGGTTTCTTTTTTCATGTTAGTGTTCAGCAGGGACAGATAGCCTTCGCGGCCGCCCCAGAATACGTAGTTTTCCCCGTTCAGCCTGATGGTGGCGTCCAGGGCGTTGCGCACCTGGGCGCCGGCGTAGGCCACCACCTGGAAGTCGGGGTTGGTGGCGGCGCCGTTCATATAGCGGGGGTGGCTGAAGAGGTTGGCCGTTCCCCAGAGCAGCCTGACGCCGGAGGCTTCCTGTTTTTCCTGGGCGTAGCTGGTAATTGCCTCCAGCCGCTTTGCCGATTCGGTTAGCGTGGCGCCTTCCGCTACCAGGTCGTAATCGTGGAAGCAGTAGTAGGGAATTCCCATCTTGGTAATGAACTCAAAAGCGGCGTCCATCTTGTCGCGCGCCTGCTGCAGCGGGTCGGCGGCTTCGAGCCAGGGGAAGGCCCTGGTGGGCTGGCCAAAAGGGTCGCCGCCTGTGCCGCAGAAGGAATGCCAGTAGGCTACGGCAAACCGGAAGTGTTCCTTCATCGTTTTGCCCCCGACCTCCCGGTTTTCATCGTACCATTTGAAAGCCAGGGGATTGTCGGACTCCCGGCCTTCGTACTTTATTTTTTCGATGCCTTTAAAATATTCCTGTTTGCCGATTACAACGTTGGAAGTGTTTGATGACATGATAATGTATTTTGTGGTTTTTCTGATAGTCCCGGGTTATAACCTGGCGTTCAATTCCTTTTCCCAGCGTTCGTAGGCTTCCTGATACAGCCCTTTTTCCGGCAATGGCTCAAATGCATTGACAATGGCGGCCTGCTTCATAGCTTCCTCCAGGTTGGCGTAGGCCCCGGCGCCCACGCCGGCCGCTTTGGCTGCGCCGGCTGCGCCGGTGGTTTCATAGAGTTCGATCCGGCTGTCCATTAGGGTGGCGATGGTGGAGGAGAACACGGCCGACTGGAATAGGTTGTCGTTGCCGACGCGGATTTGCCGGACGTCCAGCCCCATTTCCCTGAGGATGTTCATGCCATAAACAAAAGCGAAGGCCACGCCTTCCAGCGCTGCCCGGATGAGGTGGGGCCGCTGGTGGCGGTTGAACTGGAGGTTGGCGATGTGGCCGCCTACGCTCTTGTTGTTCAGCATGCGTTCGGCGCCGTTGCCGAAAGGCAATACGGACAATCCTTCGGATCCCACCGGCACGGTGCCCGCCAGGCGTTCCATCTCCGGGTAGCTGAGCTGGCTGCCGACAATCTGGTGTTTCACCCAGCTGTACTGGATGCCCGCCCCGTTGATGCAGAGCAGTACGCCGATCCGGGGTTGTTCCGGCCGGTGGTTGGCGTGAGCAAAGCTGTTGACCCGGGAATTTTCGTCGTAGATCAGCTTGTCGACGATGCCGTAGACGACCCCCGAAGTGCCTCCGGTTGCCGCCACTTCGCCGGGGTGGAGGGTGTTGAGCGACAGCGCGTTGTTGGGCTGGTCGCCGGCCCGGTAGGTGACCGGGGTGCCCTCGGCCAGGCCGGTGGCGCGGGCGGCTTCGGGGGTGACTTTGCCCTGTGGGCCACAGGTGGGCACCAGTTCCGGCAGCAAAGCCCTGTCGATGTTGTAATGGCCCAGCACGTCCCGGGAAGGGGCATGCTTTTGGAAATCCCAGAGGATGCCCTCCGACAGGCCGGAGGCGGTGGTGGCGGGCTGCCCGGTCAGCTTCAGGGCGATGTAATCGCCGGGCAGCATGAACTTATGGGCCCGGGCGTACAGATCGGGTTCATTTTCCTGTACCCAGCGCAGTTTGGAGGCGGTGAAGTTTCCGGGAGCGTTCAGCAGGGAACGCAGGCACCGCGCCCGTCCTATTTCTTCGAATGCCCGGCCGCCAATATCTACCGCCCGGCTGTCGCACCAGATAATGGAAGGGCGCAGCGGGCGCATGTCTTTGCCCACCAGTACCAGGCCGTGCATCTGGTAGGCGATTCCGATGCCTTTTATCCGGGTGGGATCAATGCGGTTGTCCCGGATCAGCTTCCGCGTCGCCTTACACACATTATCCCACCAGTCTTCCGGATTTTGCTCCGCCCAGTCCGGTTGTGGGGCATCGATGGCCATTTCCGATTCCGGGTATTTCACGACGCCGATTGCCTGGCCGCTTTCGGTTTCAACAATGGCGGCTTTGATGGAAGAACTTCCGATATCGTAACCTAGTAGATACACGGGCCTATTGGTTTGATGACATGGAATGGCACCCTGGATAGTATGCTCCGGGCGTTGTTGAATAGCAAATAAAAGCAACAAAATCAGAACTCCGAAATTCAGAGGCACTTTAATGATTCGTCAAGCCAGGCCAAAAATACGCTGAAGCGGCTTCAACTCGCCAGCCGGACCAGAGTCCGGCCCTTCAGTTTCCCTTCCAGGATGCGATCAATCCTATCGGGCAGCTCTTCCAGAGTACATTCCCGGGAGAGCTCTTCCAGTTGCTCCAGCTTCCAGCCGGTGGCCAGTTTGTTCCAAACCAGGCGGCGCACCTCCTGGCTGCACTGTACAGAGTCGATCCCGATCAGGCTGACGCTTTTGAGGATGAATGGGAAGACGGTCGTATTCAACTGGGAGGACTGCACCAGGCCGCAGCAGGTGGCTACGCCGCCGTAGTGCAGGCTTTTCAGGAGGGTGGCCAGGATGTTGCCGCCCACGGTATCCACTGCCCCTGCGAACCGGGCTTTGAGGAAGGCCCTGCCGGACTGGTCGTCCACTTCTTCTCTGCCGATGACCTCCCCGGCGCCAAGCCCGCGCAGGAAATCCCCGGCTTCCGGCTTGCCGGTGACGGCCGCCACCTCATACCCGGCCTGGGCCAGGATGCCCACGGCAACGCTGCCTACGCCGCCGGTAGCTCCGGTGACGGCGATCTTGCCGCTTTCCGGTGTTATATCGTGTTTCTGGAGCTGGTAAACGGAGAGCGCGGCCGTAAACCCGGCCGTGCCGTAGATCATGCTTTCGCGCAGGCTCAACCCATCCGGAAGCGGCACTACCCAGTCGGCCGGCACCCGGATGTACTCGGCGTAGCCGCCGGAAGTGTTCATCCCCAGGTCATAGCCGGTGACCAGCACCGGGGCGCCGGCCTTGAAGGCGGGCGACTGGCTTTCGGCCACTATGCCCGCCGCATCGATGCCGGGGGTATGGGGATAATTGCGGGTCACGCCGCGGTTGCCGGAAGCAGAAAGGGCATCTTTATAATTCAGGGAAGAATAATGGACCCGGATGAGCACTTCGCCGGGCGGCAGGCTGTCGATGTCGCGTTGTACGATTTGACGGGAAAACGTTTGGTTGGATTGTTCGGTGACCCAGAGAGCCCGGAAAGTTTTATCCATCTGTTTTGGCCAGAAGGTACGAAAAATCTTGGATTTTAACCCATGGCCAGGAGGAGGTGGCAGTTCGCAGTTCGCAGTTCGCAGTTCGCTGCCGTACAGCAGGCGAACCGCGAATCGCGAACCGCGAACCGCGAACCGCGAACACCGGGCCCTTAGGCCCTGTTCAGCAGCACCAACTGCCTGGTGATCAGTTTGTCGCCCTGGCGGATGGACAGCGTGATGGTTCCCGGCGTAGCCTCCCGCAGGCTCAGTTCTTCGTTGAAGTAACCGTCGAAGTTCCTGATCTTGCGTTGGAAGAAGACCCGCCCCGAGGAGTCGGACAGTTGGATTTCCGTAGGGACGGCCTCGGCCTGGAACTGTACTGTCACTTCCCCGAAGGAAGGGTTGGGATAGGCTTTGTAATCTTTCAGCTCCAGGGCGGTCTCCGGAATCTGGAATTCCGGTTTTGCTTCTTCTGCCGGCTCCTCGGCGATCATCTCTTCCACGACGGGTTCTTCCATCCCGGTGGTTTCGCAGGTTTTGAAGCGGGAGTTGACCGTGATCTGCTGATCGCCGCGCTGGATGGTCAGTTTGAAAGCCTCTCCGGGCTTGTGCTTGTTCCGTTCGGTAAGCAGTTCGCTGTTGTTGTTGACCGGCACGTCATCCATCGCAAGGATAATATCTCCTGCCTCTACGCCGTCGGCCGCTGCCGGCGTGTTGCCGATGATGCCGGTGATCTGGACGCCGCTGCCGGTATGGGCCCGGCCTCCGACGTAAACGCCAATGAACACGTTGCAGGGATCGCGCTCGTCATTGAGCACATGCCGGGTGTATTCTTTCCCGCCCAGCGTAACCTGGGCCTGCATGTCCTGTCCGTCGCGCCGGAAGGCGACCGGCACGGTTTCGCCGGGTTCCAGTTTGGACAGGGCGCCGCGCAGGCCGTAGGTGCCGTTGGTGGCGTGGCCGCCGATGGAGGTGATGATGTCGCCCTGTTGCAGGCCGGCGGCCGCAGCGCCCGAGTTGGAGACGATGCCGTCCAGTTCTACGCCAACGCCGTCTTCCGTATTGTCGGGATAAACGCCCAGGAACGCCTTGGTGGCGGACTCCTGGCGCAGGCGCTCTGAACGGGGTTCTTCCTGATTCCATTCGATATTCTCAAAGTTGAAATCGTCGCCGTGGATGACGATGTGCATGCTTTCCAGCTCCTTTTCCAGTTCTTTCATTTCCTCCGCCAGTTCTTCCATCTCCTGGCTGTGTTCTTTGGCACGGCGGAAGTAAAATACCGTTTCTTCCTCTTCGTTGCTGGTAACATCGGTCTTTTCGCCGTCGGACAGGATGTGCACTTTGACATCCTTGCCTCCTTCGGCGTTAAACTGCTTCACGATCGTTTGAATGTCTTCGCCCTTTTGAATCCTCTTCTTGACGGTGGATACGCTGCCATCTTCATGTTTGACTTCCTGGATGATGACCACCTCGCCGTTTTTTTCGGCAGCCTGCGCCTGCAGGCCGGTATTGGGCATCAGAAACAGCAGGGCTATGGCGCCTGCGAGGAATAGCGTAAAGTTCTTCATAATAACAGGTGTTTAAATGGTACAAGTAATCAGCCGATGCCTGGGGTGCAGGCAACAATAGCCGTTGATCTTTGGAATAGATTGTCTTGCTGGATGACGGTTTAGGGGTGTAAAAGTTACATTACAGAGGAAAAGACAAAGCTTTTTATGGAGCGTTGCATGCCCCGGAAACCTGCCGGCTGTTTTTTCGGGTACTTTAGTTATGGGGTTGTGAAAAAAGGTCGAAAGTAGACAGGATTTACCCCGTGAAGTATAGCAAGCTACTTCACGGGGTAAATCCTGTCTTTATACACTTATTGCACAACCCCCGCGAAGTGTGATATTTATTACGCAAACACCAAAAGGAGTTTCCTAATTTTATCCCCGATCAAACCGGGTACAGGATATGGGCAGCCGCAGCCGTTTCGTTATGTCTTCCGTAGAACAGGTATTCGACTATTTCCACCACCGCTGGGAGCGCAAAGCCACTTTTGTCCTGGTCAGCCAGGGCCTCATCCTGGCCTTCCTGCTGGGGCTGGCCCTGGCGGAAGCCAAGCGGCTGGGCTGGCTGGCCGGCACCCGCATCGAAGAGCATATTTACAACCACTTCTTTGCCATCGAGCTGGCCTTTACCCTGCTGCTGCTCACCGAGTTGCTTTCCCTCGTATTCACCATGCCCAACTCCATTGCAGAGAGTGTGGGCAAGCAGTTTACACCCTACTCATCTTCAGCGACATCCTTTTCCTGTTGCTCGCCCTGCGGTACAATCCGGACTACTACACCCTGTTTCGCTATTCTGCCTTCGTCCTGACCACGGTCCTCATCCGGATTTCCCTGACTGCGCCGCCTTTTTATAACGCCGTGATCGGGGTGGGGGCCCTTGTGTTTACGATCATCCTCGCCCTGGCGTTCAATTTCTTTGAACGAAACAGGCTGGCCGCTTCTCTGTGACCCTCTTCACTGACACCCGCCAGTTTTACCAAATCCATAAGGTTGTTCATGGGCCATCTCCGGCACACGGCCTGAGATGGCTCTCTTCAGTCCTCCCCCTCAACCCATCTTCCCCCCCTTCCCCCTCCACCAACTCGCCAGACCCGACCCCGTCACGTTCATCAGCGGGCCGAAGACAGCCGGCGCCAGGCCCGTGGTAGCCACCTTGCCCATTTCCAGGGCCAGCCCGCTGGCCAGGCCGCTGTTTTGCAGGCCGACCTCCAGGGCAATGGTGCGGCATGATTGGCGGTCCAGCCCGGACAGGCGGCTGGCCCAGTACCCCAGGAAGTAGCCGGCGGCGTTGTGCAGGGCGGCGGCCAGCAGGAGCGCAAGGCCGACCGAGAGCAGGCTGTCGCGCCCTGCGGCGGTGATGATGGCGATGATGATGGCAATGCCGGCCATAGATACGGTAGGCATAGCGCGCGCCAACTGGGGAAACCGCTCGTAGAAAAAGTGGTTGAACACCAGGCCTGCCAATACCGGCAGGATGACGATGCGCAGGATATCAAGCATCATGCCCCAGGCGTCGACGGGCACGAGCTGGCCGGCCAACAGGGACATCAGCAGAGGCGTGAGGACGGGCGCCAGCAGGGTGGCGATAGCAGTCAGCGTCAGCGACAGGGCCAGGTTGGCCCGGGCGATGAAGGACATGACATTGGAGGCCAGCCCGCTCGGGGAACAACCCACGAGAATGAGCCCGGCGGCGATTTCGGGCGGGAATGAAAACAGCTTAGTCAGGCCAAAGCCGACAAATGGCATAATGGTAAACTGGCAGACCAAGCCTACAACCACAGCTTTAGGCATGCGAAGCACCCCGGCGAAGTCGCGCAGGCTCATTGCCGTGCCCATGCCGAACATGATCACCATCAGCAGCGGGATGATCAGCCGTTTCAGGTCAAAGCCCCAGAGTTCCCGGAACGGGGCAGGGTAGAAGAGGGAGGCGGTTACTGCGGCGACAATCCAGGCGGTGAAGGCCAGGCGCCGCCATTGCTCCGACCTGCCCAGGCCCAGGGCGAGCAGCACAAAGAACAGGATGGCTGACGGGCCCAGCCAGGCGTGC
The DNA here is from genome assembly GCA_024102975.1 of Phaeodactylibacter sp. GTDB lineage: Bacteria > Bacteroidota > Bacteroidia > Chitinophagales > Saprospiraceae > JACJXW01. The sequence continues at coordinate 12,426 of JAGFJD010000044.1, forward strand.
CATCCGGCAAAGCCGCAGGCAAGGATAACCATCAGGGCAAGGGCGGCGGCCAGAAGGAAGTGGTTTCTCATTTTGTCTGGTGTTCTGCCGGTAAATATACCCTACACTATTCAGAGATGAAAACCTGACGGCCTGCATTTGTTGAGTGCCTTCCGCATCGGGAAGGGTGCGTATCCGGGAATGATCGTTATAAATATAATGATTACTTTTGTGATGATTATATTTATAACGATTATAAAAGTAGTCATTATTTTTGTAATGTCACTGAAAATATCCAACACCCCTGCTTCATGCCTAAGCCTTACCCGCCACAGCGGCAGGTCAGCCACCCCGCTTCACTGTACGCTCGCCTCATACCCAAGCCGCGCCCGCCACAAGGGCGGTTCGCTGAGGTGCAGCTCCAGCAGTTGGCGGTAGTCGTCTGTCCCCTCGTACCGCTCCACCCGCCGTTCGTTCCAGTCAAAATAGTTGAGGGTGGCCGGAGAGAATTCGGGGCTGAGATCGGGGAAACGATCCTGCAGCGCCAGGGAATCCAACGGCGCGAACAGCACCTCTTCCTCATCGGCAGGGAGGAATACCCGGTAGTCCAGCCCTGGCGTGCCGGTGTGGCGGAGGATAACCAGGTCGGCCCGGGCATCCTCGGGGTCTATCATTTTAAAGTGGTTCGGGAACTCGATGTTGTCGAAAATCAGGAAAAAACCAGGCTGTTTGACTGCTTCGGGCAAGGCGTCCGCGAAATGCTCGAACCGGAAATATTCGCCGTAAACCCTGACGTAGAAGTCGTCGAAATCTTCGGGTTCGGGCAGGTAGTAGAAAGCATTAAGCTGGGAAATGCTGTCATTGAGAAAGGAATAATACGGTGTGAAGGTATTCCGGCTTTTGTCCCGGATGCCGGCAAAGATGACTTCGTTGACGCCCGACTCAAAAGTGCAGGTAATGCGGGTGGCTTTCTGGTAAAAGCTGTCCGTCGGCATTTCCAGCATGAAGTCAGTGCTGTCGTCCCGGCGCCCTTTGTATCGGTAATAACTGTCGTCTTTCAGCAGATAGGCGATAAAATCCTCGCCGGCCGCCATCCCGGTTTGTAAGGTATAGGTATGGTTAAACTGGTCGAGGTTAGCCTGGAGGGTATTGCCGAAGCGGGGGTCGGCATAGAGGAAAGCCGGGCTGAGGCTGTAGTTCTGAGTGATGCGGAGCGTTGTCGGCAGCAGTTCCGGCTGCTCTGCCGAGTAGTCGGGCGCCAGTTCCGGCGGGATGCGGGTGAAGTAGTCCAGTTGCAGGCTGTTGTCGGCCAGGCGGCGGTACATCAGGGCCAGGTTGTGGCTGGCCTCGCATGCCCGTTCGGCACTCAGTTCGGCGGATTGGACGGTGGCGTTAAAAAAGTGTTCCTGCAGGATTTTCCCCTGCTCGTCGGCCAGGGCGGCCCAGAGCAGTTGCCTGCCGTCTGTCGGTGCATTTTGGAGGCTGACGGCAGTCGTTACGGCCGGGCAGGGTTGAGCGGGTTCATCGTCCTTGTTGCAGGCGGCCATCATCAACAAAAAGAAAAAGAGAGAAAAGTTTGGTGTAGAAAAGTAGCGCATAGATAATTTGGTTTTTTTCCAAAACTCAAAAAAAAAACGGAAACTTGTTCTTATGTTAATGTTAAAACGAGGATTTTGGTGGAAACTGTACAATTCAATATATGGGCGTTGCTCATTCTGCTGGGCGCCGTACACGGTTTTTTCCTTGCCCTGGTGTTGGCGTTACGAAAAGGGAACCAGCCTGCAAACTGCATTTTTGCGCTGCTTCTGCTCTGTATGGCAATGCACCTGGCGGAGTATGCCATAACCATTACCGGGCTTGTATTCCGGTTTCCGCATTTAATGTTTTCTACCTACCCGCTCCTGTTCGTGGTCGGGCCCTTGTTTTATCTGTATATCCTCGCCTATATGGGGGGAGATATTGGCTGGAACTGGAAAACGCTGCGCCACTTTATCCCTGCCCTGGTTGTACTGTTGCTTTTTCTGCCGTTTTACCTGCAGAACGGCAAGGAGAAAACCGGCTTCTTTCTGGAAGCCACCCGGAACGCATTCCGGGAAGTGCCGCCGGAGCAGTTCATGCTGATGTTGGCCCAGGCGTTGCAGATGCTGGCCTACCTCTGCGCTTCTCATCGGCTGATCGGGCGGAAGCAGGAAGAACTGGCCCGGCTTTCGGCAAACGGAAATTTGCTGAAAGTGAGCTGGTTGCAAAAGGCAACTCTGGTATTTCTGGCATTTACCGCTTTTTTCCTGCTGATCACCGTCCTGTTGATCTTTTCCGGGCAGTACCGCTTTGAAATAGACTACCTAGTGCTGCTGGCTCTGGCCGTACTGGTTTACGCAGTGGGTTATGTAGCCCTTATGCAACCAACCCTCTTTAATGAGCCGATCCGGTTCAGCCGGGCAACGACACTTTTGCCGGGCGAAACGGCTCAGCAAATCAGAAAAGCGCTATTGGACTATATGGAAACCCAGAAACCCTTCCTGGAGGAGGGCCTGAGGCTGGACGATTTGGCCGCCGCACTCGATGCCCCCGCCCATCACATCTCTGAAGTGCTTAGCAACGAACTGCACACCAATTTCTTCGACTTCGTGAACGGCTACCGGGTGGAAAAAGCCAAGGCGTTGCTGCGCAGCCCGGAATTCCGGGACGCCAAGATCCTGGCCATTGCCTTCGACTCCGGTTTCGGCAATAAAGCTACCTTTAACCGCGTGTTCAAGAAGTTTACCGGCCTGACGCCGGGGCAGTAAAAAGCCGGCTTGCGGAAGCAAGCCGGCCTTCTGTTCATTCTATTTCTGGTATCCTGATTGAGATCTGATCTTAGCGTTGGATGATCGTCTGCTGTCCCAATACATTATCAGAAGTGTGCAGCTGATAAATGTAAACGCCGCCGGGTACGGGAGTTCCTGCAGCGTTGGTGCCGTCCCATTCGATGGTATGGTTGCCGGCGGGATACTGGCCGAATGCCAGTTGCTTAACCACCTTGCCGTCCATATCCAGGATGTTCAGCAGGATGTTGTCATCCTTAGGCAGGTAGAACGGTATAGTGGTGTTGCCGGCAGAAGGGTTGGGGAAGCTGGGCGACAGGATGGCTTCCGCAATGTCGAAGTCCCGCACAGTCGGCGGCGTGGGCCGGGGAAGCGAAGTAACCACCTCGTAGGGCCTCATCATCTCGTGGTCCTCGTGGGAGAGGATGTGGCAGTGCCAGACGTAGCGGCCCGGGCGGTCGTATTTGGCAATGACCCTGGCCATGTAACCCGGCGGCAGGATGAAAGTATCTTTCCATCCTTTCTCGTTCGGGGCGGGTTCTTCCGGGGCGCCGACATTTCCGAGCAGGCTGCTTTCTACAATATAGTTGCCGACTCCAAACTTTCCGGTATGAGCAGTGTGGTGTTCCGCTTGGGGCTGGTTGTTTATAATGATGTTGTCTACATCAAGCGGCGACCGGTCCAGGATTTGGAAACTGACCAGATGGATGTGCATGGGGTGGGCGTCTTCCGTTACGTTATAGGCTTCCCATACCTCCACGTCGTCCAGCATGGGGTTTTCGGTGATGGGTTCAAACCAGGCCAGGGAGCCGTTGAGCGTACCCGGAGTCTTGGCGTTGTCGCCATTAATGATTCCGAGCAGGGGCTGCAGGCGGCCCTCGGAGTCCATGCCTTCAAAGAAAGCGACTCTCCGGGTGGGGCCGGTCTGTACCAGTTCCTCGATCGGCGCCCGCAGGGTAGAAGCGGTGGTGACGCTGAAAGCAGGCGCGCTTCCGGAAACCACGTCGAATGCCATGATCAGGCCGGTAGTGGCCGCGTCTGCCTCGTCCAGTTGGCCGCCACCGCCGTCGTTGAGGCTGCCGTCGGGATTCAGACCGCGGAAAGGCTCATCCGGCCCCCGGTTCTTCATGATCACGCGGTCGCCGGGAGAGAGTTGGGCCAGGTCGAAATTGAGCACGAGGTCGGCGCGCTCGCCGGGGGCCAGCACCAGTTCGTCGAGGGGTACCGGGTTGGGCAGCAGGCCGTTGTCCGTGCCGATCTGCATGAAGGGTATTTTAACGCCTTCGGCGCCTTGTTTTTCCAGGTAAAACACATAGAAGCGGGAATCGGAACCGTTCAGCAGGCGGATGCGGTACTTGGTTTTTTTGACGTCCAACTGCGGCCAGGCCACGCCGTTGACGATCATGATATTGCCGAAAAATTCCGCAACGACGCTGGGGTTGGTGGTTCCAACGTTCAGAGGCTCGCCGTTGGGGTCTGTGCCGAATCCGTTGCCGAACCAGGGATCGCCGGTTTTGCTGGGTAGCCAGAGGTCGCCGTCGCTGGTGAAGAGGCGGTCCTGGACAACGACTTCGCGCTCATATTCACCACCGGGCAGGACGCCGTTGCCAATCAGGTTCAGTTCGTTGTCGTCGCGCAGCAGGTAGAAACCGGCCAGTCCGGCGTACACGTTCAGGCGGGTGATGCCCAGGGCGTGGTCGTGGTACCACAGCGTGGCAGCTTCCTGGTCGTTGTCGTAGTGGTAGATTTTCTTGACGTAGGTCGGGCCCCGGTCTCTCCAGCGGCGGGTATACCAGGCTTCCGGCAGGCCGTCGCTGGCCGATTCGGTATGGCCTCCATGGAGGTGGACTACTGCGGGTTGCCCGTTCCTGGGGTAGCCCGGCGGCGATGCCCAGTGCAGGGTCTGGTCGACCGGCAGGAGGTGCTGGTTGGGCAGCTGGTTTTCCCACTTCACGTAAATGTCTTCGTCTTCCATTGCCATGAAGGTCGGCCCCGGGTAGGTCACCGAGCCACCCTGCGGGCCGTAGCCCCAGACGCTGGTGTAAAGCTTATTGGCGGGCGAAGCCACGCCGTTCTTGTACAGCCCCAGGTGTTGGATCACTTCCCGCATTTCCATCGCGAAGTATCCGCCGTTGGTGGCGTTGATCTTGGCCGGGTTGGGAAGGCCGGTCACAAATTTGGGATGCGAAGCGGCATCCAGGAGGGCGACCTGGGCATGGCTCCCCCAGGGGGCAAACAGGAAGGCAGCCAGCCATAGCGCCAGATAGAAGGGTCGTCTATTATTTGTAAAGTTCATCAGTAAGTTAGGTTTAAGGTTAATAGTACATGAAATTAGGTTGAAACGAAACACGCTTAGCTTTGGGAAAATGATTCCTAACTTACATCAGGCCGTCTGCCTGCATAAGAGATTGTGGATACCATGAGTGTGTTGGCCAACTTAACCTATACTGCTGTTAATACCTGGGGCACGGGATCGGAGCCGGGAAGGGGGGAAAGCAGCAAATACTTCTCCACCATCTCAACCCCGGTTTGAGACCAGACGGACGAATGGTGCTTTTTGCGACTTTTTTCAGCTCTCCCGGATATTCCTGGAAGAGTGAAGAGAAGGACGGATTCTGAATGCTGAGTGACTAAAAGGGGAAATCGTGTGTTTGTATTCGTTCGGGTATTGGGGAACGCTTTGCTTTTGCAGCACACCACTAGACATTTTCTGGCCCGTGTAAAAGTGTAAGCGTGTAAAGGTGTAAAAGAAATTGGCTCCCAATCATTTACACGTTTACACTTTCACACCTTTACACAAGTAGCCCCCAAAATGTC
>JAGFJD010000072.1 GCA_024102975.1 Phaeodactylibacter sp.
GAAGTTTACCTCACCGGCATTACCGAATACGGCGTGAGCTGGGAAGGCCTGGCCAGCGGAAAGGAAGCCCCTCCTCCCCACGGCGCCCGCTTCGATATCGCCTTTGAAGGAAGGATCTTCGGGGAAAAGGTCAACGGCCAGGTCAGGGGCATCGACTACCTGGAGGTGAGGGCCGACGGCAAATTTATCCTTACCCTGCACGGAACCATCACCACAGACGACGGCGCCGTCATTTCCCTGGAGGAAAAAGGCACTATGGCCATAAAACCGAACGGCGACGGGCAGCTGTACCTGACGATGAACTTCTCCACCGCTCATCCCGAATACCAGTGGCTCAACGACAAACAGGTGTGGGGCACGGGCATCTCCTTCCTGAGCGAAGGGGAAGGCCGGGTGGCCATCTCCGGTTTCGGGCCATCAGCCTGATGAGGGCCGCGACGGGACTGGAAGTGTACGATGTACGAAGCCATCAACCATTTATTTCATCCACTAAAAACAACAAAAAAAATGATCACCACAGACCTGAATAAACTGGAACTGACCGAATTTATCGCGAAGGACAATCCTGGCCAACGGTGTAAGGCCACCTTCCCCCTGCTGGGCGCTCATGGCACACAAGACAGCGCCACGGTGTATTTCGAACTGGATCCCGGCGAAGAGCTGGGGACCCACACGGACAGCGCGGAAGAACTGCTGATCATCCTGGAAGGGGATATAGAAGCGACGGTCGGCATGGAAAAAGCCACTATTTCCAGGAACCAACTGGTGGTAGTCCCCAAAATGGCGCCGCACAATTTCCGCAATGTCGGCAAGGGCAGGGCCAGAGTCCTCGGTTTCTTTGGGGGCGCCAACAACATCGTAGCCACTTTCGACCAAACCTGGTGGCCTACGGGCTCTAACCGGGTGGATACGGCTGCAATGAATGAATGAATGAATGAACAGCAACCGTTTCCAATTTCTGAAAAACACGGATTTGACCTTTTGAGGCTAAATCCGTGAAATTTTCCTGAGCCGCAGGGCTGCATTCTGCAGGCAACGCCGGCGTATTTCCCTGTAGGGAGGGGAGCATTTCTCATCGCGAATTGAAAAATTTGTTCTCTTCTGCTTCTCATCCACAGCATGGATTTCCCAACCGCTAACAAAAACCGGCAGTTTGCGCATCACGTGCCTCTTTTCCTCTGCGATCGTCGTATTTTAGGCAAAAAAGCATGAGTGTCCTCATCAAAGAATACCTTCCCTCTCCTTCGCTCCGGCCTTATGTGGAACTATTCTGGGAAGGGCAGTTCAACACGGTTAACGCTCAACTGCTGGCACAGAAAGTGCTGCCCAACGGCTACCTGGAAGCCATCATCCACCTGTCGGACCTCCACTGCGAGCTGCCTGGCGGCGGCGCCTACACCCCGTCTTCCGACTATACGCTGATCGGCTTGTTCGCCCGGCCTTATGAGGTGCGTTTTAAAGGGCTGGTCCGGGTATTCGGCATCCGGTTCAAGCCGGAAGGGCTGTTGCCGGCCCTGGGCGTGCCGGCAGCCGAGGCCAGGGATGGCTTTATCGATATGGAAGCGTTCACGGGCCGCCCATTCCGGGAATTGTGCTCCCGGCTCCGGGCCGCCGGGAACCCGCCGGAACGGATCGCCCTGACCGAAGCCTTCCTGCAGAAAAAACTGGAGCGCCATGCTTCCGAATTGTATTACCTGAACCGCGCTGCCGAAATGATCCGCCGCCGGAAAGGCGTCGTCTCCCTGGACGAACTGGGGGCAAGCGCCTACATCAGCCCCCGCCAACTGGAGCGGGAATTCAAACAAAAGATCGGCATGACGCCAAAGCAGTACATGCGCCTGGCCCGCCTGAACGAAGCCAACCGCCTGCTGGAAAGGAACAACTCCCTGGGCCTGGCCGATATCGCTTACGAAACGGGATACGCCGACCAGGCCCACTTCATCCGCGATTTCAAACACTTTACAGGGGAAAAGCCGACCGTTTTCCTGCGGGAAAAGGATAGATTTATCGTTAATCCTAATATGGTGGGGTAAACATTCAACAATATTACAATCCCTCAAACCCTGCTATAGCCAACAATATAACAATCTCCTACCTCCGGTGCCGCTTCCCCTTATTGTTCTTATAGTCCATGAAGATATACTCCCCCAGCCCCTGCAGGCTGCTGTAAAAAGCCTTGCCGTTGTTCGCTTTGGTAAACTGGTCGACAAAGCGCATCAGGTAGGGGTCGCGGGCGATCATGAAGGTGGTGATGGGAATGTCGAGCTTGCGGCACCGCTGAGCCAGGGTGAGGGTGCGGTTGACGATCTTGCGGTCCAGCCCGAAGCTGTTCTTATAGTAGCGTTTGCCCTTTTTCATGCAGGTCGGCTTGCCGTCCGTGATCATGAAAATCTGTTTGTTGGGGTTGCGGCGGCGGCGCAGCAGGTCCATCGACAGTTCCAGCCCGGCGATGGTATTGGTGTGATAGGGGCCGACCTGCAGGTAGGGCAGGTTTTTGATCTCGATTTGCCAGGCGTCGTTGCCGAAGACGATGATATCGAGGGTATCTTTGGGGTAGCGGGTGGTGATCAGCTCAGCCAGGGCCATGGCTACTTTCTTGGCCGGCGTGATGCGGTCTTCCCCATAGAGGATCATCGAGTGGGAGATATCGATCATGAGCACGGTGCTCATCTGCGCCTGATAGTAAGTTTCCTGTACTTCCAGGTCTTCCTGGGTGAGGCGGAAGTCGTCGATGCCGTGGTTGATCTGGGCGTTGCGCAGGGAGTCGGACACGGCGAGCTGGTCGAGCCGGTCGCCGAACTCGTAAGGGCGGAGGTCGGAAGTGGGTTCGTCCCCTCCCCCGCCGTAACGGGTATTGTGGTTGCCTCGGCGGGATTTTTTGAGCTGCCCGAAAACGTCTTCCAGCGCCTTCTGCCGGATGGCGATCTCCATTTTGGAGGTGGGCACGAAATTGGGGTTGCCCTGCCCTTCTTCCTGGATGTAGCCCTTGTCGATGAGGTCCTGGATGAAATCGGCCATCCCGTACTCTTCATTGGTCAGGCCGTATTCCTTATCCAGCTCGGTGAGCCAGGAAAGCGCTTCGCTGATGTCTCCGGATGTGTAAACGAGCAGCTCCTGAAAAAGCTTCAGCAACTGGTCGAAAACAGACCCTTCTCCTTTTCCCGGAACAAATTCTGAAAATTTCCAACCGATCATGCTTGCGAATCTTTTTTTGCCCTTTTAATCACTTCCCCCTCTCCCCATCTCCCCTCTACTCCTCCAGCGCACAACACTTCATCAGGTCCAGATAGTCGGGCCGGTCGGAGGCCAGCTTGTGGATAAAGCTGTCTTTCACCTCCCCGTCCTGAATGGCGAAAACGCCGGGCATCTGGAATCCGTCGCCCAGTTGGGGGCCGACGCCATGGCCGGCCACTACGCCGGCGGAAAACCCCCGGATCCAGGAAGAAAGGCCGAACAGTTGGGTGAAGTTGCCCTTCACCAGGCCAAATGCCGCATAGAACTTGCATTCCGGATCGCTGATGTGGAGCGAGCCTTCCAGGCCATAGCGGGTAAAATACCGCTCGGCAATGTCATCGGAGGCCATATGGACGAAGATAATCCGGGATCCCTGCTCTTCGATCCGGCTGCGCTGCCTGGATATGTCAGACAAAGCTTCCCGGCAGAAGGTGCATCCGAAGTGGCGCAAAAAGACCAGAAGGACCGGCTGCCGGAGAGAATAATCGAAGAGCGTTTCGCCGGTGTTCATGACCATCCGGCTCAACAGTTTCTCATCTAATTTCTTAGCCTCGACCATGTGGGTACGAATTTTTGAGGATATACACACTCCAACAAATCGGATGCCGGAAAGTTGCAGGGGGGGAGGTATGGGTTCATTGTTTCATGGGTTCACCGGCCCATGCCCCCATGCACCCATGCACCCATGAAACAATAAACCAGTGAACCCATGTCCCCGTACCCCCTCTAAACCGCCATATTATCGTACACCTCCATCACGGCGCGGACGTGTTCGGCGGAATCTTTCAGCAGTTTCATTTCATCGCTGTTCAGTTTCAGCTCCAGCGTCTGCACGATGCCTTTAGCGCCCAGTTTTACCGGAACGCCCAGGAAGATGTCTTTCATGCCATACTCTCCGTTGAGCAGGGCGCAGCAGGGGAAGATGCGGTTTTCATCGCGGACGATGGCTTCCACCATCTGGGCAGCGGCGGCGCCGGGGGCGTACCAGGCGGATGTGCCCATCAGCTTCACCAGTTCGCCTCCCCCCATTTTGGTGCGTTCGACGATAGCGTCCAGCTTATCGCTGTCGATCATCTCGGTCACCGGGATGCCGGAGACCGTCGTGTAACGGGGCAGCGGCACCATGGTATCTCCGTGCCCGCCCATGAGCACCGCCTGTATGTCCTTGGGGGAAACCTGCAGGGCTTCGGCCAGGAAGGCCCGGTAGCGCGCCGTATCGAGGATGCCCGCCATGCCGAAAATCCGGGAAGAATCCAGCCCGGAAGCTTTGTAGGCCGCGTAGGTCATCACATCCAGCGGGTTGGAAACGACGATGATGATCGGGTTGTCGGAATGTTCCATGATGGACTTTGTCACCATGTTGACGATCTTGGCGTTGGTGGAGATCAGGTCGTCCCGGCTCATTCCAGGCTTGCGGGGCACGCCGGCGGTGATGACGACGATATCGGAGCCGGCGGTTTCTTTGTAATCTTCGGTCCCCGTGAGGTGAGTGCTGTAATAATCGATGGGGGCCTGCTGCCAGCTGTCCAGGGCTTTGCCCCGGGCCAGGTCGCCCTGAATATCGAGGAGGACGACTTCTTTTACCAGGTCTTTGTGAGCCAGGACATTTGCGCAGGTAGCGCCAACATTACCGGCACCAACAACAGTTACTTTACTCATGATATTTTCGTTTTATGTTATTTTACTATCTTTGCTCAACCTTTTTGGGGCTTCTGCTGTCTACTTTTCGGATTACCCATTTGAATCTAACCTCCCTTCAGCCGGACACCCTTTAAAATTCGGTGCAAAGCTAGTTAATTTTGGCATCATTCTAAAACGACCGGAACACTCCTGAGGGAAAACGGCAGGCTGGGCGCAGATGCGACGCTTTATCTCCCAGCTGACCAAATATTAGGCAATATTTTATCCGTCGGCCCCATTCATTTTTGTTATTTTTGCAGGGTCAAAGATGGAAAATCGGACAGGATTAACAGGATTAACAAGATAGTGGTATTTCCTTGCGGAAATATCCGGAACAGAGTCAATTTCACAACAAAAATCATTTTATAACGCCTGAATGCCTGAGCGCCTGCAGCTGCCTGGCTGCTTCCGCCGGGCCCGGGCATTCATCGATCAAACGCATTATTTCAGCATGAAAAGAATTGTCACTTTCCTGGCCTTCGCCCTGTTTACCGGCCTGGGCGCCTACGCACAGCAAACCCTGCAGGATTTCTGCGGCACACCGCCCCACAAGTCCGAATGGCTGGAACGGTACCAGCAAAACCCGCAGGTGATCAACCGTTCGATGTTGGACACTATTTACGTGCCGGTAACTTTCCACATCGTCGGCAAGAACGACGGCACCGGCTATATTTCATACAACCGCCTGATGGACGGCTTCTGCTTCCTCAATGAAGTGTTTGCCCAGGCCGCTATCCAGTTTTACGTCAAAGGGGACATCCGCTTCATCAACAATAGCAGTTACTACGACCACAACAATTCCACCGGCGGACAGATGATGGCCGCCAACAATGTGCCTAATACAGTGAACTTCTATATTGTAAACGACCCCAATGGCGCATTGGGGTACTATTCCCCAACCCGCGACGCCGTGGCCCTGGCCAAAGGCTCCCTGACGTCCGGCGACTATACCTGGCCACACGAAGCCGGCCATTACCTCTCCCTGCCGCACACCTTCTATGGCTGGGAAACAACGGATTATAACTACGACAACCCAACACCCAATACGGTGACCTGGGGGGGGGTCACCCGCCTGGTCGAAAAAGTGAACGGCAGCAACTGCGTCTTCGCCGGCGACGGTTTCTGCGACACCTCTCCGGATTACCTCAACTTCCGCTGGAACTGCAACGGCGACGTCGAGAGCCCGCAAATCCAGAAAGACCAGGAAGGCGTGGATTTCCGTTCGGACGGCACTTTGATCATGGGCTATGCGCTGGACGGGTGCGTCACCCGCTTCACCGAAGGCCAGATCGGCGCCATGCGCGCCAACCTGCAGCAAATACGCCCCGGCCACCTCACCAACCAGAACCCCGGCCTGCCGGTCGCCTCCAATGAACTGACGCCGATCTTCCCCGCCGAAGGGCAGGCCGTACTGAATGGCGAACCGTTCACGCTGGAATGGGAAGCCATCCCCAACGCAGAAATGTACTTCGTGGATGTTTCCCTGATCTCCACTTTCGCATTTATCAATAAGACTTTCGTCACTACCACCAACTCTGTTGACATAGCAGGCGACGACCTGAACCCGGACAGGAAGTACTTCTGGCGCATCCGCCCCTTCAACCGGTATGACGCCTGCGTGAGCAATTCCGACGTACACAGCTTCGAACTGGCGGAGACCATTTCTTCTGCCAACGACCGGGAGACGGTGCAGGGCCTGCGCCTCTATCCCAACCCGGCAAAGGAAAACCAGGAGGTGGTGCTGGAGTTCGCCTCCGAAAAGGCAGGCAACGCCACCATCAGCATACTTAGCATCACCGGCCAGGCCCTGAACAGCCGCCGCCTCGACGTGGCTGCTGGCGCCAACCGGGCCAACCTCTCCGTCGACGGGCTGCCCAGGGGGCTCTACCTGGTGCGCATCGACGCCAACGGCGGAGCAAACTACCGAAAGCTGCTTGTGCAATAGGAATGGATTGTGTAAATGTGTAAATGTGTAAAAGCCTGGCAGGCCGGGTCGCACATTTACACTTTTACACTTTCGCACTTTTACACCTTTATCCCCTCATAACTACCAATAAACGCTTATTATTCCTAACTTGACCGGGCGTTTATTTCCGAAAACAACAGTCATGAAAAAACTTCTACTTTTCTCTTTCGCGGCCTTGCTCTTAGCCCTGGCGGCGAACGCCCAGGAACCGGAAGAATACTGCGGCACCCCTCCCGGCATCGTCCCCTGGCTGCGGGATTATCAGGACAACCCTTCCGCTTTCCTGCGTTCCAACGAACTGCTGTCCGTCCCCCTGACGATCCACATCGTCGGCAGCGACGACGGCAACGGATTCTATCCTATACCGCGGGTATTGGATGCTTTTTGTACGTTGAACAAGGATTTCGAGCCCTCCAACATTCAGTTCTTCATCGAGGGCGAATTCAATTACATCGCCAATACGGAATACTACGACCACGATTACGGAGCAGGCTTCGAGATGATGGAACGATATAACGTGCCTAATACCATCAATTGTTACATCGTGAGCAGCCCGGCGGGCAACTGCGGCTACGCTGTTTATTCCCTGGGCATAGCCCTGAACAAGGGATGCACCACGGCGGCCGACCATACCTGGGCGCACGAGATCGGCCACTACCTTTCCCTTCCGCATACCTTTTCCGGCTGGGAAGGGACCAGCTTCCAGGATTTCGACCCCACGCCCTTTTCGATCAACGGACGCCCGGTGGAACGCGTGGACGGCGTCAACTGCCAGAATGCCGGCGACCGCTTCTGCGATACGCCTCCGGATTACATCAGCAACCGCTGGCCCTGCCGCTCCGACAATACCAGCAACGCCCTGCTGAAGGATCCCACCGGAGCCGAATTCCGTTCCGACGGCACGCTCATCATGAGCTACTCCTTCGACGAATGCGCCAGCCGCTTCTCCGAAGGCCAGTCGGACGCCATGCGCGCCAACCTGCTCAATCAACGGAGCAACCTGCTGTACGACCAGTCGCCCGCCGTTTACCTGGAGAGCGCCAACGTCACCCCCATCACGCCCAGCGAGGGCGCCATCATCACAGATGCCAATTCTGTCCTCCTGGAATGGGAACCTGTCGCCGGCGCCGACGGTTATGTCGTCCAGCTCAGCCTCCTGTCTACCCTCGGCTTCGAGATCGTCTACCGTAGCTTCCCCACCACAGACACCCGGGTGGAAGTAACCAGCCTGCTCTCCGACCGGGACTGGCTCTGGCGCGTCCGCCCCTACAACCGGTACGACGGCTGCACCGGATACTCCAATGCCTTTGCCTTCGAGACCGGCAATTTTATCAACACCACCCGCGAGCAGGTGGCGCCCACCGATTTCAACATACGGCCCAACCCACAGCGTGCCGGCAACGACCTCACCATCGAGTTCGACCTGCCGGTGGCGCTCGACCTGAGCCTCAACCTGTACACCATGGCCGGCAAGCGCATCCACGGCATGCAGCTCAATGCGCACTATGGCCTGAACCGAATAGAAGTACCTACAGGCCACCTGGAACCGGGCTTGTACCTCATCGGCCTGGAACACGCCCAGGGCAGGCAGTTCCGGAAAATCCTCATCCAGTAACCGGACGTACCACTTTTATACTGGCGAACGCGTGGTTTTGTCAGGAACAAAACCAGCGATGCCAGTATATACTGACCCGGCGGGTTTTGTAGTCGACAAAACCTGCCGTGCGTCAGTATAAGTGGTGCGTAAACAAATAAGAGCAGAAAAGATACAGTCCACTTGAAAGTGGCCTGTCCAAACAGGAGCTTAAAAAACGAAAAAGAGGGGGAGATGAAAAAGGTTTCATCTCCCCCTTTTTTGTTAGTTTTGAAACTATGAAAAGACCACTACTATCCTTTATTTTCCTTTTAGGAGTATCTCAACTGCTCCACGCTCAGATTTCAAAATCGGACTTACAGCCCTGTGGTTCTCCTCCGGGCAAGTCAGCCTGGCTGAAACGCTACCAGCAAAACCCGCAAGCCTACACCCGGAGCATGGACACTACCCTGTACGTGCCGCTGACCATCCACCTGCTGGCGCAGGACAACGGGAACGGCTACTTCAGCCAGTCCCAGCTGCTGGACGCCCTGTGCCGGCTGAATTCCGATTTCGGGGAGGCCAATATTCAGTTCTTCGTAGAAGGCGAGGTCAACTACCTGCCCAATTCGGGCTGGAACAACCACGAAGACGTGCTGGCCGGCGCGGATATGATGTTTGCCAATAATGTGCCCAATACGATCAACACGTATTTCGCCAACGACCCGGCCGGCAACTGCGGCTACAACCTGCCCTATGCCGGCATCGCCATGGCCAAGGCCTGCTCCGGGCCCAACGACCATACCTGGGCGCACGAGGTCGGCCACAACCTGTCCGTCCAGCATCCCTTCCTGGGCTGGGAGGGCGGCGTGAGCCACGACGGCAGCATATCCCACAACTTCAGCAACCCGGCGCCGCTCACCGTAACTTACGACTATACCTATTTTAAAGACACCCTCATCCGGGACACCCTCATCATCGACACGGCCCTGGTCGAGTTCGTCGACGGCAGCAACTGCCACATCGCCGCCGACGGTTTCTGTGATACCCGCCCCGACTACATCGCCTCCCGCTGGAATTGCAACATCAACGGCGAAAGCCCGCAGGAACAGACCGACCCTGCCGGCGCAAAGTTCCGCTCCGACGGCAGCCTGATCATGGGCTACTCCGACGACGCCTGCCAGGCCCGCTTCACGCCCGAACAGATCGCCGCCATGCGCGCCAACCTCTACGAAGAAAAAGCCGGCTACCTGTACAATCAAACGCCCCTGCCCCCGGTGAGCGCCGAACCTACTACCCTGCTTGCGCCCGGGCAGGATGAGCTGGTGCAATACGACGCCGTCTTCCTGGAATGGGAACCGCTGGAAAACGCTACCCACTACCTGGTGCAGGTCAGCCGCCTGGCCAGCCTGCCCGCCACCGGCGCCCTGACGTCCAATTACATCGTCACCACCACCTCCCTGGCCCTGCCGGAAGTGCTGCAGATTGACCGCGACTACTACTGGCGGGTGCGGGGCTACAACAGCCATTCTTTCTGCAGCCCCGTCACAGCCGCCGGGCGGTTCCGCGCCGCCCAGGTCATGTCCGCCAACAGCCTGGATGCCGTTTCCAACCTGCGGCTGAGCCCCAACCCGGTGGTTGGCGGGCAGCCCATCCTGCTCGAATTTGACGCGGCTGAGGCTTTTTCAGCTTCCCTGGATTTGTTTGCCGCCACCGGGCAGGTTATCAGAAGCCAAAAGCTGGCCGTACAGGCCGGCAACAACCGCTTTTCCCTTGCCACTGACGAGCTGGCGCCGGGGTTATATTTTGCCCGGATGGAATGTGAAACAGGGCGCACTACAGGACGAGTAGTGATACGGTAAACGGCACAGCCATTCCAACTTTTTGTTTATCTTGCAAACAAAAAGCCGCTCCGCATGACTAGCAGGAAGCGATTGAAAATTGGCACCTCCGACTACCGGAACCTCATTGAGGACAGTGGGTACTTTGTCGATAAAACCCTGTTTATTAAGGAGGTTATCGACAGCGCGCATGAGGTAATGCTCATTCCCCGCCCACGGCGTTTCGGAAAAACGCTGAACCTGTCGATGCTGCGGTATTTTTTTGATGTCACGCAACCGGATGCTGCCAAATTGTTCGAGCCTTACCTGATTTGGAAGGAAGAAGCATATTACACCAGCCAGCAAGGAAAGTACCCGGTTATTTATTTAACCCTCAAAAGCGCCAAAGCTGCTACCTTCGAAAGAAGCCAGGCTGATCTCCACAACATTTTAACTAACCTGCACCGGGAACACGGATGGCTTTTGGAATCCGATATTTTAAAAGGCTATGAAAAAATCGATTTTAAAAAAATAGTATACGGCGAGGCCAGCCCTACGCTTTACGAAAACAGCCTGAACAAGCTCAGCGAATACCTCTACCGGCATTATGGCCAAAAGGCCGTCATCCTCATGGACGAATACGACGCGCCCATCCATACCGGCTTTTACCATGGCTACTACGACGATATCATCACGCTGATGAAATCCCTGATGGAAAATGCTTTTAAAGACAATAAATTCCTGCACAAGGGAGTCATAACCGGGATTTTGCGGGTATCCAGAGAAAGCATATTCTCCGATTTGAACAACCTGGGCGTTTATTCGCTGCTCAGCCATGCCTTTTCCGACAAATTTGGCTTTACCGAGCAAGAAACCGTTCAAATACTGGATTATTTCAATTTGAGCGAATCCTTTGGCCAGATAAAGGAATGGTACGATGGCTACCAGGTGGGAGATAAATCTCACATCTACAACCCCTGGTCCATCATCAATTACATCGAACGGCATACGGAAGGCTTCAAACCGTACTGGGTGAATACCAGCTCGGACGACCTGATAAAAAACCGGATAACCGCCAGAGAAGCCGAAAATATCCGGGCCAACATCGAGCAGCTCATCAAAGGAGAAACCATTACCAAGAATATTGAAGAGAATATTGTATTTGCTGATTTCACTAAAGACCGGGAACTCCTATGGTCGTTACTGACTTTCAGCGGTTATCTGACCCCGGTAAAAGACCGGGAGGGCGAAGCCTTTGACTTGAAAATCCCCAATTACGAGGTTAAAACGCTTTTTAAGAAAATTGCCCTGGAATGGCTGAAAAAAGAAGTGAAGGTCCGCGATTTCACCCTCAGGTCTATGGCCCGGAGCCTCGTCAGCAACCAAATCCCCGATTTCGAGCAACACTTCAAACAGTTGATGGGCGATACCTTCAGTTATTTTGATATCCATACCGAACCGGAGCGGGTGTTCCAGGCTTATGTGCTGGGTTTGTTGGGCATCCTGGGAGACGACTACGTCATCCGTTCGAACCGGGAGTCAGGAAGCGGGCGCTACGATATTCTGCTGCTCCCCCACGACCGCTCCCAATATGGCGTTGTAATGGAAATCAAACAGTTGAAAAAGGATGCCTCCGAAGAACAAATCCGGCAACAGCTCCGGGAAGCGCTGGGCCAGATAACCAATAACCAGTACTCCGGGGAATTGCTCGCCCACAAAATTGACAAGCGCATTGAAATGGCGATTGTGTTTGTCGGAAAGGAGGTGTTCATAGATCATGCTTCCACCAGGTGAATAACCCTCGTGTTCGCCGCTTATTTCACCTTAAACGACCACGTCAGCCAAAACCGGCACACCTCCTCCCCCGCTTCATTCCTGCCGACGGTGAGGATGCGGGCCGTCCGCCCTTCGCCGGAGTCGATGGCCTCCTGCACGGCTTCCTGAATGACATCCCCCTGCTCACAGGTAAATGTCGTCAATGTATCCGCCTTTTTGACGAATTGCCCCTCCAGCCCGGTGATCAGCATAGAAATACGGCCCCGGCCGTGCAGGGCGATCAGCGCCAGTGCGCCGGTCGACAACTCGGCAGCGCCCGCCAAAGCGGCAAAGTAAATGGAGCGGAAGGGGTTCTGGGTACGCCAGCTGTAGGGGATCGTTACCTGGCAACGGGCAGGCGTGGCCTCCCTGACCCGTACGCCCCAGAACCAGCAGGAAGGCAGCCTCTGCAAAAAGTACAGGCGCATCTTCCAGGGCGTGTTCAGGTTGCGGATGAGGGAAAGCAGCCCGGGCGCTTTGGCGTCGAACCGGGGAATTGTGGTACGCTCAGAAGCCATCGGATAAATGGTTTATAAATTTTATATCACAGCTTGTTCCGCACAAAATAATCAAATTAACGAAAATCCGTAAAAAGGGATTTTGCCCCAAAGTCAAGCCCCTAAATCCCTCCATTTACAGTACCGAAAATTTAGTGGGCAATAAAAAATCCATTACTTTTGGGGCGTTTCTTCACCAACCTTACACAAAACGATGAATCTTCACGAATACCAGGGCAAAGAACTGCTGAAAAGCTACGGCGTAACCATCCAGGAAGGCATTGTCGCCAACACCCTCGAAGAAGCCGAAGCGGCCTATAAAAAGATCGCGGAACAGTCCGGCTCAAAATTTGCGGTGGTCAAGGCGCAAATCCACGCCGGCGGCCGGGGCAAAGGCGGCGGCGTCAAGCTCGTCAAAAGCATGGACGACCTCAAAGAAAAGGCAGGCAACATCCTGGGCATGATGCTGAAGACCCCGCAGACTCCCGGCGGCATGGAAGGGCCGGGCAAAAAGGTCAACAAAATCCTGATCGCCGAAGACGCCTACATTCCCAACCCGGATGCCTGTGAAGAGTACTACATGTCCGTATTGATGGACCGGGAGAAAAAGTGCAACGTCATCATCTACTCTACCGAAGGGGGCATGGATATCGAGACGGTCGCCGAAGAAACCCCTCATCTGGTACACAAGGAATACGTCGACCCCACCCTGGGCCTGCAGCCGTTCCAGGCGCGCAAGATCGCCTTCAACCTGGGCCTGAGCGGCAAGGCATTCAAGGAAATGGCCCGTTTTGTGACCGCGCTTTACAAAGCCTTCGTCGGTTCCGACGCCTCCCTCTTTGAGATCAACCCCTGCATGAAAAACGGCGAGGACCGCATCATCGCCGTCGACTGCAAGGTGACGCTCGACGACAACGCCCTCTACCGCCACCCCAACCTGGCGGAAATGCGCGACAAGAGCGAAGAGGACCCCACCGAAGTGGAAGCCACCGAGCTGGGCCTCAACTTCATCAACCTGGATGGCAACGTGGGCTGCATGGTCAACGGCGCCGGCCTGGCCATGGCCACCATGGACATGATCAAGCTGTCCGGCGGCGAACCGGCCAACTTCCTGGACGTGGGCGGCACCGCCGACGCCAAGCGCGTGGAACAGGCCTTCCACATCATCCTGAAAGACCCCAAGGTCAAGGCCATCCTGATCAACATCTTCGGCGGCATCGTGCGCTGCGACCGGGTGGCGCAGGGCGTGGTCGACGCCTACAAGAACATCGGCAACATACAGGTGCCCATCATCGTGCGCCTGCAGGGCACCAACGCCGACCTGGCCAAGGAGATCATCGACAACTCGGGGCTGGCAGTGCAGTCGGCCATCATCCTGAAGGATGCGGCGGAACTGGTGAAAAAGGCGCTGGGAGAATAAGGCCCGAAGCGCAGTTATTATACTGCCGGAAGCATTAGTTATTCTGTCCTGAGTGCCCGGACGGGATTGGCCAGGGCCGCCTTCATGCTTTGGAAGCCCACTGTGGCAAAGGCTACGGCTACAGTCAGCGCGCCGGCCAGGGCGAACACCTGCCAGCCAATGTCAATGCGGTAGGCGAATCCCTGGAGCCACCGGTTCATGGCGAACCAGGCCAAGGGAGCGGCTATCGCAATGGCCAGCAGGACCAGCTTCAGCATGTCTTTGGAAAGCAGCCCGATCAGGCCCGGGACAGAAGAACCGAGCACCTTTCGGATGCCGATCTCCCTGGTGCGCTGTGCAACGGTATAACCGGAGAGCCCGAACAACCCCAGGCAGCCCACCAGGATAGCCAGGATGGCAAAAAAGGCAGACAAACGGGCAAACCGCCGTTCGTTTCCGTACTGGCGGTTGAAATACTCGTCGAGGAAAAAGTGTTCAAAAGGATTGCCGGGGAAGGCCGCCGCCCACGACCGCTGCACGTGGGCCAGCGTCTCGGGCAGCCGGCTGGTCTGGATGCGCATGGAGTAGAACTCGCCGTTGTAGGGCGTGCAGTAAAAAATGGTGGGGTCTGCCGCCTTTTTCAGGGAAACCTGGTGGTAGTCATTTACAATGCCCACCACAATGGGGTTCCACTCAAAATTGGGAATGGACAGCGTGCGCCCAACCGCCTGTTCCGGCGCTTCGAACCCCAGCAGCCGCGCCGCCGCTTCGGTCAGGATGGCCGAGGTGTCCCGGTCCTGCGGGAATTCGGCAGAAAAGGCCCGGCCGGCCAGCAGCTTCATTTTAAACACATCCAGGAAATCGTAGTCCATGCTGTTGATGCGCAGAGTGACGGCTTCGTTGTCGGCAGCGCCATAACGCTTGACCGAAGATTTGTACTCGCGCTGTTTTCCCGGGATGGTTATGGAAGTGGAAACGGCTTTGATGTCGGGGTTTTTGGCCAGCTCAGCCCGGAAGACGTCGATAGCCGAATTGTAAGCCTGCCTGTCCCGTTCCGATATGCCCGGCCGTTCTACCACCAATATCTGGTCAATATCCATCCCCAGGTCCCGGTTCAGCATAAACCGCAACTGCCGGTATATGGTAAAAGTGCCGACGATGAGAACCACCGAAGCGGCGAACTGGAAAACGACCAGCCCCCGGCGCACCCAAAGGCCTCCTGCGGTGTTCTTCAAACTTCCTTTCAGCACCGAAACCGGCCGGAAAGAAGACAGCACGAAGGCCGGATAAATACCCGAGAACAGGCTGCCCGCCACCCAAAGCCCCAGCATCAGGGCCAGGAACCAGGGCTGAAGCAGGTAAAAGGCATCGAACGACAACCCGGAAAGGGCATTGAAAAGAGGCAAGGCCAGAAATACCAGAACCCAGGTGAGCAACAGGGCTAAAAAATTCACCACTGTCGCCTCTGTTAAAAACTGCCGGACCAACTGCCCTTTCACCGCGCCAACTACTTTTCGAATGCCCACCTCCCGCGCCCGCTCGATGGCCCGCGCAGTGGACAGGTTGACGTAGTTGATCCAGGCAATAAGCAGGACGAACAGCCCGGTCAATCCCATAAACAGGACGATGCGGCCGTCGCCGTTCGGCTCCGGCTCTTCAGCTAAATCCGAGGTGAGGTGAATATCCCGCAGCGGCTGCAGGCCCAGCACGTCCTTTCGGTTCTGCTTTTCCATTTCCGGCTTGTATTGCTCCACGATGGCAGGGAATTTCGCCTGCAGGGCCTGCGGATCCGTTCCCGGCGCCACCTTGATGAAGGTGTACATGTCTTTGCGCCGCCAGCTTTGGCCGTAGCGCTCGGGTGCCCCTTCGAAACGGCTGTAGAGGGTTTTGTAGGAAAACAACACGTCGAATTTCAGGTGGGTGTTGGGCGGCAAATCCCTGAAAACGCCGGTTATCGTCACCCGCTCGTCGTTGAAATCATCGTCCTGGAGGCGCAGGGATTGGCCGACCGGATTCATTTCTCCAAAATATAACCTGGAGTATTTTTCCGAAATGACGGCGGCGAGAGGCTCTGCCAGAGCCGTCACGGGATCACCTGCGGCCATCTCATAGCCCATCATAGGCAGGAAAGCGGAGTCGGCGTACAGGAATTTCCGGTGCTTGAAGGCTATCGGCTCGGGTTCAGCCTGCTCGTTGGTGATGATGACGTTGTTCTTATAGCCCAGGTTGTACAGGCGGGCAAAGCCGGCAACCTCGGGCAATTCCTGCTGCAGAGCCGGCCCCACCGCCGGATAGTTCTCCGCGCTGGCAATCTGCAGTTCCCCATTGAGGTACTGCTCCAGCGTCACCCGGTAGATGTTCTCCGCTTTCGGGATAAAACCTTCATAACTCCGCTCAAAGCGGACGTACTGGGCAATCAGCAAAAATACGGCCATGCCGATGGCCAGCCCGAAAATGTGGATAAAACTGTAAAGTTTGTGCTTGAGCAAACTGCGCAGGGCAATGCGGAGGTAATTCCTGATCATGGCGCCGGGTGTGAGGTTTGGCCTAAATTTACTTCCAAAAAGACAGGCAGAGGGGGCAATAGTTGCTTGTCCACTCTCTTCTTCTAACCCCTCCCCTAAACTTTCCCCCGCCCCCTTTGTTACCCCTCCGAATAATTTAAAAACCACCGCTTATGTTCGGACTGTTCAAAAAAGACCCCGTCAAAAAACTGGAAAAGGAATACCTCAGGCTGATGGAAGAAGCCATGCGCATCCAGCGCAGCGGGGACATCAAGGCTTATGCCGCCAAGGTGGCGGAAGCGGAAGAAGTGCAGCAAAAGATCGATACGTTGAAGGGAGGGGCATGAGGCGCCCTTCCGTCCGCGAGTTCCCCGGGATTGGGGGAATACCCCGGCCTGCATCCCCAATATATTGCAGGCCCGGAGTATTCCCGCCGGCCTTTTGCGTGCGCCGATGCCCGGCAGCAAATAGTTTCAGGCGCTAAGCCCTCTGGGGGTACA
The DNA here is from genome assembly GCA_024102975.1 of Phaeodactylibacter sp. Lineage (GTDB taxonomy): Bacteria > Bacteroidota > Bacteroidia > Chitinophagales > Saprospiraceae > JACJXW01. The sequence goes on from JAGFJD010000072.1 coordinate 16,989, forward strand.
ACCCCATCGTGCAGATAATAAAATTGACGCAGGCAAAGGGCTGCACGTTGGAAATTTCCCCGGCCGTCCCTTTGGCCACCATATTGGAAACCGTATCAGCACTCATTTCCTTGTTGGTGTGGACGCCGAGGATCTGCTGAGGATTAGCTTCCGTTCCGGCCTTATCGCCCAGGCGCCGTGGGGAAAGCCCCGGGCCGCTGCCGGGGTGCATAGGCACCCGCCCCCGCAGGTCGGGCAGGGCAAAGGTCGTTCTTCCATCTCCGCCATACGTCGTCCCCAATATGGAGTACAGGCTCTGGTTCTTGGCAATCTCCAGCATGCTGCCGTCACAGAAAGCCCAGTTGCGCGGGGCAAAGTTGCCGGCGAACATGATGATGGTACCAATAAATGCGTCGTTCATGATTGAAAGTTTATCGGATGGCCCGAAATATGGGCGCTCCATGGTTTGGCAATGAAATGGTTGTTTTTGTCTTTTGCCCCCGGGATTCAACAGCTTTGCGTCAGCTTTTTGCCTTCGGCATATTTTCCGGCAATTCTTTCGGCACCTCAACCGGGGCTTCTTTAGGGTTTTCCCTGGCTTCCACCGTGACGGGCAAGGCATTGGTTTCCTGCCCGTTCAGCAGCAGGCTCGCCCACAGGCGGGGGCTGCCGTTGTATTTAGCCATCAGGGCGGGGTCCAGGGAGAACATCACCATTTGGTCGGTCCAGAGTTCAACAGGAGCGGCCGAGGGCTGGTGGTTGATAGCCAGCTGGAACTTGTGCTTGTCGCTGGGCTCGCCTGTCCCGCGCAGCGACTGCCCGAAGAGGGTTACGGTGAGGCCTCCTTTGCCTTCGTTCTGGACGAGGTAGTGCAAGTGCGGCGGCTGTTTCAGGTTTTGGCCGTCGGCGTACACCTGGATGAGGTGCATAGTGCGTTCCATGGCGTGGTCGATGCGGCCGATGGTCTGGCGGAGGTCGAAATCTGTGAGCACGCCCTCGGCCACGTACTGGCTCTGGATGTAGGTGCCGTTGAGGTTCAGTTCCCAGACAAAGCTGGTGAAGGCGGTCTGCACCTGCACCAGGTCGGCCATGGCGCGCTGAATGCGCTCCAGGGGGTCTTTGAGGAATTGGGTGAGAATGGCCGCCAGGCCACCCAGCCCGGCCAGCACCCCTGTAACGCGCCCGCCCAGCTCCTGGCTGGCCACGGAGATGATCACGCCCCCCATGATGAGGACGACGCCCATGGCGAAGGTGGCCACGTTGAGCTGCTGCAACAGGCGCATGGTCTTTTTGGCGTTGTCCACTGCGTCGTTGAGCAGGATGGAGGCCTCCTCGCTGCGCGCCTTGGAGGGCTTGAGGTAGTATTCGGAGAGCAGTTCCTGGCGGGCGGCCCGCTCGCGTTCCTCGCCGGTCACGGTGCGCACCAGGGCGTCGACGGCCACCCGGCCGCCGATGTTGCCCAGTATTTTAACCAGGTTTTCGCGGATATCGAGATTTTCTTCCTTGGGCAGGCGTTTGCTGAGGGGCTCGATGGCCAGGCGCTCCAGCTGGCTTTTTATTTTGGTATAAATTTCAGCCTTATCCTTGTCTTCAAAAAACCAGCGGTCGCTCATCTCGCCCAGGAGATGGGTGATCCATTTCTGCACGGCGATCTCCCGTTCTTTCATCTGTTCTTCCATCAGCAGTTTGAGCATGGACTGCCCCATGCTGAAGGTGGCCTCCGGGATGAGGCTGCCGTCGGGGCGGTGGGCAGCATCGTCCTGGCTGGCCACGATGTCGGCGTAAGCTTTTGACCTTTCCTTCAGAGAGTAACACCAGCGGTAAATCTCGTTGGTGGTGTGGTTGTCCAGCTCGTCCTTGTCCAGTTTTTTATCTTCAAATACCCGCTTGACGGTAGGGTTCTGCTGGTCGTCGAGCACCTTTTGAAAAACATAGTCTCTGACTTCCTTCTCTTTGCTCAGGTCCGCGCGGTTGTTCAGCAGGTTAGTCAGGGCCAGCACGGCGCCGGGCACGTAGCGGGCCTTGTGGGAGGCGCGGTCGACCAGGGTGCCGTTCTTATCGCTGGCCACCCAGATGACGCATTTTTCGAGGATGGCCTTCAGGGCGGCCTCGCTGCCGTATTCTATGGCGCTGGCGATCAGCTCGCTGGCCTTGTCTTCCTGGTTGAGGTCTTTGATCAGGTCGTTGAGGCGCTCCTGGATGACGGCGGACTTCCGTTTGAGGAATGCACTGGCCTGGGCAGATACTTCCGGGTCGTCATGGTTGACCGTAGCCAGGATGACGGGCAGGAGGTCGTCGTGGTTGGGGAAATCGGGAGCTTCCCAGCGGGCCTCCAGGATGCGGGGCGTGGCCAGCAGGAACTTCCCTTTTTCCTGCTGGGTGAAGGAGATGTTTTCGAGTAGCTTTTTGGCCGCGTCCGCCCGGTATACCCTGGCGATCCTTTTGAAGGTTTCGCGGCCGTCTTCGTTATCTTCCGGGCCTTCCCGCCTTTCCATGTACCGCAGGTATTTGAACAGCTCGGTTTCATGCGGTTGCAGGAATTGAATGGCTTCTTCCCGGACGTTCTGTTCGTCGTGTTTCAATGCCGCCATCAGGGCCGGCAAAATTTTATGCTCCAGCTTTTTGTTGGCCTTCCAGCGGCCGTCCAGGTTCTCGAAACTCAGCCATGCCCTGCCGCGGCCTTCGAGGGGCAGGTTGTCGTGGTGGAGCAGGAAGTTGAACACGTCATCATCCCCGAGGATACTGCGGATGAGGGCCAGGTCGTCCTCCAGGGAATTCTCCTCTCCCGATTCCCGCAGGTATTTGAACAGGGCGAAGTAAATTTCCCGACGGGCTTTTTTTTCAGCCGGAATCTGTTCGGGATGCTCCTTAAAATGGTTAAAAGCCTCGGTAGGCTTATGCTGATGAACCGCAAACTGCGTGTCAAAATACTGAAGCCGGTAAGCGAGCAGGTGATAGGTGGCCAATTTATGGTTATTCCGATAACCGTAGGTATGCCTGAAATAGTTTTCCCGGTTGTCCTGAAACCCTCCCCATATCTTGTCCCAGAATATAAAAAAGGATTTCCAGTAGGTACTGGCCTTACAATTGAAAAAACGCTCTATCCGGTCTTCATCCGTTCTGGGGAGGAAATTAAGGGTAAATAAGAGGGCATCCAGGACGAATTTCTTCTGTTTCCACGGGAGTGGGAGTTCATTATTCCCGTTGCCGCCTGTAAAATCCTGCCAGGCCCCCTGAGCAAACTGCTCCAGCGCTTTCCACAGCACATCACTGATGTGCTCCCAATTGTCGCCGGGATCGTACCCCTCTGACCGCAAATGGTGGAACAAGGTAGCGCCTTCCTTCAGCACCGCCCAGGCGTTGCCGGCAGGGCTGCCCGCCTTCGCCGCTTCCAGGATCAGGGCCATGGCCTGATCCGCCAGGGCATCCGTATCGCCTTGGTAATCGGCCACGAGCTGTTCGAACAGCCGGGGTTCGGGATCTTCGTAAAAGCTCCAGCTCTTGCCGATGGAGCCTTCGGCGGAGAGGAGGAGTTTTTGCCAGGTGGGGTGGTTGGGGAGGGCTTGGGTGGTGTTCATAGTCCTGTTTTTTAAAACTTTCAACCGGGTGATAGCCCCGGGTAAGAAGAAAAATACTTGCCGCCGGCACGGCGGCTTCCAGGCAAACATTGAAGAGGCAACTTCCCCGGAGGAAGCTGCCTCCGGGTTTTATCTGACAAATTTAAACAACTGGTTGACGTCATCTGCCTTGTTTGCAAGGGTGATTTTATCTCCATGTCCGCCAACAGTCAGGCATTTACCTGGCTGGCTGCGGATCTCTATGTAATAATAGTCGTCTCCAGCCGGGACGAGCTTGTACTGTTGATGATGTCCGCCATTCCTGTCCCACTGCAGGAGCTGACTACTGTAATCGAAATACTTCCCACTGTTTTTATTTTTCAGGTAAAAATAACCGTCACCCGAGCTTTCCAGGAAAAATTTTTGGTTATTTCCTCCATGCTTATTCCAGGTCGTTAATTCAGCGCCGTTGTGGCCGGCACTTTGCACGACATCGACAACCTTATCGGGATGCGACTTGCTTTCTATAAAGAAAGATTCAGGAGGGGCCGGGGTGAAAATCTTTACAGCGGCGTTCCGGTTTTTTTCGCAAAGCCGGGCAACTGCTGTTTCGCTATCATTGAAAGGTTGGCCGGCATGATCAATCAGGATCAAAAGCCCCGCCTGGCTGCCACCGGGCAGGTTATGCGCCATCAGGTCAATGCCTTCGATATACGGAAGCCCCCGCTCCCGGCCTGCTGCTATTGCGCTGGATTTCCTGGCCATTAATTTCCAGTCTCCGAGGCTGGAATCGACAGATGCCGTTTTCAGGCTTGCCGCATAACCGGCGGGCAGATCGGGCAGGGTATTCCCAACCTTTGAAGTAGCGAGAACGTAACAATCGATACTCTGTGGCCATGTTACTCCATTGTTGTGAACCTGAACGTTTAATCTAAGTGCGTCTGTAGGGTTGCCGTCGTTCCGGAAAACGTATTGTAAGATACCGTCCTGAACGACTTCCTGGCCAGATTGTGCCGTCAACTTAGCTTCATTGACGGCTGTACGGACAAACACCTTCTTATCCGGCAGGATCGAAAAATCATAGAAGCCGGCTTTTTGTCCAAAGGCATACTCTCCCGTCAGGTTTGGATAAGAGATTTTGATATCCGGCGAATCATCGATTTTTGTGCCCTGAGTCAGGTCATAAAACCCTCGGTCATGTTCATTCTTGCGAACATACAATAACGGCTGGCTATTGTTGACGGCTTTATTCAGCGAACGTTCGAACATCCCCCTCCCGTAGGTCGCCGCCCGCAAAAAACGCTGGCTGTCGTTTATGGGCCGGGCGGACTGCCCGTTCGGGCCCAGGGGCGGGAACAGCTCCAGGTGGTTAACCGGTACGCCGGGCAGGCCGTTGGAATACGGCATCCAGGACTTGCCGGCGTCGGTGGAGTAATAGATGCCGGCGTCGTTGCCGGCGTACAGCGTGTTCTTGTCTTTCGGGTCCGCCACAATAGTATTGTGCTGAATGTTGGGCAGGCTGGGCTGTATCCGGTTGTCGGCAAAACCCAGATATATTCCCTGATCCGTTTTATCAATAAAGCCCAGGTATAGCCTGCCCTTAAATTCCAGAGAGGCGAGCTGGTGGCCGGACTGCCAGGGCGCCTTAACCAAAACATTGGTATTGCCTTTATCCGGCCAGTAAATGCCGTCGGCGGAGGTGGTGGCTGTAACATTGGTGCCATTGTAGAAGGCGTACAGCAGGCCGTCGTATTCGAGCATGCTGGCGGGATAATCCTGGTTGGCTACGATCCCCACTCCGGTATTGCGCCAGTTTTTGCCATCCGCGGAGCAAGTCGTATAAACGACGGAGCCGAGGTTCCAGGCCAAAAACAATTGGTTTTTGAAAACAGACAGATGAACCGGCGCATTGGTTTCGCGTACGCCGGGCGGTTTTACCATCACCGGAGCGCTCCAGGTTTTGGCGTCGGTGGAGGAAGACAGGTAGATGTTCTGGTCCGTGCCTACATAGGCCAGGTAGAAAGAACCTTTGAATGAGGCGATGCTCACGGCGTGGTTGGTGGTTTTTTGAACGAACAGGCGGGTTGGCGCAGGCCATTTGTCGCCGTCAGTTGAAGAGGTGATGAAAATCTCCCCGTTCACGCCGACAAAAGTCATGGCCAATATTTTTTTGGCGCCTTCCTCTAAGGAGGCGAGGTGTACGGGATTATTCGTCACCCAGGGGTCAAAAAGCCGTTTTGGAGTGGCAGCCCAGTCTTTGCCATCCGGCGAAGCGGTTAAAAATACCCCGTGTGTTTGGTTGTCAACAGCGGCAGCGTAGAGCTTGCTCTGGAAGCTTGCCAGGCTAACCGGGTAGGGAGAAGTCAGGGAAGCAAACAACCGTTTCCTGTTGGAATCCCAGCTCACCGGGTTCGGGCCGCTGCGCTGTTCCCATTTATTAGTCGTCCCATCGAAACGCCATACCCGGCGGTAGTCGCCCATGCCGCCGAGGGTAATATAGATCGAATTGCCGCCGGGGTCGTTGGGGTCGACGGCGATATCGGTGACGGGCACCTGGTGGAAGGCGGGCAGGCCGCCGTTGTTTTCCGGGACGCCGAGGTTGTCCAGCCTGTCCTTCTTCCAGGTTTTGGTTGAAGAATTTTCGGTGAGCCGGTACACCTGCCCGTCCATGGTGCCGGCGTAAACTTTTCCATAGCTGGCAAAGGCCAGGGCTTTGACGAGGCCGTTCGGGCCGGAGATATCCATGTCGGCTATGGATGTCCACGCACTTTTTTCGCCGAATTTGTCATTGAGCCAAACTTTTTCGCTGCCAAAAGCGATCCGGTTGGCCTGGCTCGTGTCGGAGGGGTTGCAGGGTGCGCCGGCGAGGGGCGCATAAACCAGGACGGTAGCCTCCGCTACGCCATAAGCGGCCGGAATGCCGCCGACACCCGGAACGGAAGCGTCATAGCTGAAGACATCATCCACGAAACAACTCATCCCACCGCCAATGAAGGTTCGCAACACTTTATTCGGCTCCGCCCAATTGACCAGCGCCTGCCCACAATCGCTTCCGCCCACAATATTCCATGTGGCGCCTCCCTGGTACTTAACAGCCGCCATATCCTGTGTGCCGGCATAAATAATGGCATCCTCGGTGGGGTGCTGCCCGAAACCTTCCATCAGGATGGTGGGAAGGCCCTGGTTCTTCGAGTAGAAAACAGGTGTAGCATTAGTGGCGTTGCCACAATAGTTCAGTCCGCCGTCATTGCCGATCCACAGCTTGTCCGGATCCAATGCCTTCCAGTCGCTTTTCGGTTCATGGGCTAAAACGTGCATATCCGGGTGTACCATGGAGAAATAGCCGCAGACCCTGGTTTCTTTACAAGACAGGCTGTTGGTATCGGTGACATGGTACATGAAAAAATCGGTTCCCGCCGCAAAAAGACGGTTGGCGTTGCCCGGATCAACGGCAAAGGCCATTTGCCACCACCCCCTACCTCTCATGAAATCAAAAAATTTATAATTTGCCGGCCCTTTTCCCTCGCCCTGAGCGCATTGGAGGGGTTTCCAATCTTTGCCTTTTTCCCAGCGATAAATGCCGAACAAGCCTCCGTTGGGATCTTTCAGCCCGGCAATGAGCGCGTAAACTATATCCGGGTTATTGGGTTGTACCGCCAAAGCTATCCGCCCGACATCGCCGCCGGTAATCGGGCTTTTGTCGGGAAACTGATTGCCCAGCGACTCCCACCTGGCGCCATCGTTTGACCTGTAAACTTTGTCTCCCCACCGGGCGGCATAAAAGACGGTATTGCCGCTACTGCTTCTGGAAGCTACTACGCTGGAGACGGAATTGTTTGCCGGGTCTATCTTTTGCTGTTTCCAGCTGTACCCCGTCGGGGAAGAAACGTCGGGAACGCGCAGGTACAAGCCGTTGGTCGTTGCGCCTGCGATCTTGTTGTCATCAGCCGGATCGACGGCCAGGCTGAAGAAGGCATGGCCGATCAGGCTGGGGTGGCTCGGCTCCCGTTTCCAGGATTTCCCCTCATTGGTAGAAACCACCACGCCCACGCCGTTGTAGCTGTAGCCCTCGTAAGGCAACTGGCATTCGGCGGCATAACGGCTGCCTTCGCCGGTGCCGACAAAAATGTTCTGGCCCTTATTGCTCGTTGCAATGGCGCCGCAGGACATCAGGTCGACGTTGAACATTTCTTCTTCCACATCGATATTATCGGCCAGGTAATCTTGGAAATGATGCCAGCTGCCTCCGCTGTCGTCGGAATACCACACCCCCCCGTCGGCAGTGGCGGCATATACCCTGGGCCGGCCGTTAGAACCCATTTTGCCAAAGGCAAAACCGGTTACCCTGCCGCTGATGGCGCCGTAATATTCACCGTTGTTTACCGCAAAAGGCCCCAGGGGCATCCAGTTATTACCAGCCGAATCTTTTGGAGTGCCTCCGTGCAAGGAAATCCTGTCCAACCGGTGGTTTTTCTTTGCATAGTGCAGGGCATGGGCAGGCGTGTAATGAGGCGCCCAGGCGCCAGATAAACGGTGACTTTTGAGTTCACACTGGCGGGCGCCGGGTTCATCGCCCCGCTCGCTGGAGGATTGGCCCTGAAGGGAAAGGCAATGGGTGAAAAGCAGGGTGGCGACAAGGCCGAAATAAAGCCTGTTGAGCTTGTTCGAACGAAGCTTCATAATAAAATGAGTTGATGGTTATATAAAAATGCAGGGCATTTGCCATGATCTATTGTTTCGTTATGTAGATCAATTGCATTGGGTTGGCCCGGCGCTATTCTTCCGCTTCCCGTATCGCCACCAATTCCACCCGGAAGTCCAAACTCGTCCCCCGAACCTCAAAGACCGCCGTCCTCCCGTTGCGGGCAAACCGCAGTTTTTCCATAGCCGCCAGGGCCTTGCCCATCACCGCCTTCACCCGCAGCACCACTTCCGCCCCTTCCGGGAAATCGCCTTCTGCCAGATCAAACAAGCCCTCCCGCTGGATGGGGAGGTCATCGCTGCGGAGCGAATGGCCTTGACTGTCGGCCACTTCGAAGGACAGTACAAACCAGGCGCGGTTGATGCATTTGATTTTTTGGGCCGCCTGCATGAAGGGTGGTTTCAGGTGTTTTTCCCGGGTTATCCGGAGGCTATGCCCGGCCGCTTACTGCTGATCCGGCGCTTAGCCTTATTGACCTCCAAGGTAAGCGGGTAGGTTCTATTTTTTCGGGACAAATTCAGTGAGTTGTTTCAGAAAAATTGAGATATTTGATGGAGTTTTTTTTGTAGTAGTTTGATTATTAAAAGGTTTTAAGATGTAGTGCCTGATTTTTCATTTCAAAAAACGGATGAATGCGAGAGAGTAAGCTGATCGTTTTATTGCGGTCCATCAAACCGGAGGAGCTGCGATGGCTGGCCAGGTGGGTGTGCTCGCCCTATTACAATAGCAATGAATGGGTGGTGGCCCTTTTCGATCATTTGCGCAAGTATGCCCCCGGGTATGATTCGCCTAAAATCACGAAAGAAGGCGTTTTCAAGCAAGTATTCCCGGACAAGCCCTACGACAGCCAACGCCTGCGGGTGCTCATGTTCCGCCTGTCTGCCCTGGTGGAGGAGTTCCTGGTGGCGCAGCGCCTGAAGCAGGGCCGCCGCCTCCATCAGCAGCTGCTGCAGGCCGAGCTAGGAGAGCGCAATCAGTACGAGCTGTTCCTCAAACAAAACCAAGGGCTGGCTGAACAACTGGAGCAGAGCCCCTACCGCGATGAGGAATACTACCTGGCGCAGTGGCGCCGGCAGCACGACTATTTTTTTCACCCCCAAACCGCCCGCTATGGCTTCTCTGCCGATCAGCTCGAAGCAATCATGCAGCACCTGGACGCTTTCTATGTTTTGTCGAAAATGAGGTACAGCGCCGAGTTGCGCAACCGGCAGAACATCCTGCCGGAGGCGTATGAAATTGCCTTGTTAAAGGAGAGCATCGAACTGGCGGAACAACATCCGGTATTTGGGGGCGATAAGGTATTTCAGGCCTACCGGGACCTGCTTGGGCTGATGGAAGCCCCAGAGGACGAGGCCATTTTTGAACGGCTGGAAGCCATTGCCTTCGGCCACCTGGGTTTGTTTCGCCCGGCCGTGCAATCCACTTTGATCCGCTACCTGATCAACGCCAGTATTCAACTGTACGGCAAGGGTAAACCGGAGTACCTGGGCCGGCAATTCCGGCTCTATCAACTGGGGCTGGAGCAGGATCTGTTCCTCGATGAGGGCCAGCTGTCCGACGCTACCTTCCTCAACATCATCGTCACGGCAACGGTACTGGGAGAAATGGACTGGGTGGAAGGCTTCATTGCTCGGTATGCGCCACGCCTGCCGGCGGAGCGGCAGGCGGATGCGGTGAGCCTGGGCACCGCCTACTGGTACTTTGCCAAAGGGGATTTTTCGGCTTCCAACGCCCTGCTGCGACAGGTGGAAAGCACAGGCCTGCAGTACCTGCTGCGCGTCAGATCCTTATCTCTGCGCAATACTTTTGAGCTCTTTCTGCAGGATGGCTCTTACTACGACCTGGTGGTTTACGAGTCCAAAGCCTTCGGGAAGTTTTTGCGCCGCAATGAAAAGATATCTTCCGGCCGGGCTCAGGGCTATCTGAACCTGGCCTCCTTCCTTCGCAAACTGGCCCGGCTGAAGGACGGCGGCCAGCTGAGCAGCGGCAAGCTGGCGAAGCTGCGCAGGAAACTGGAAAAAGAAGGCGCCGTTGTCGCCAAACCGTGGTTGATGGAAAAGCTGGCGGGGTTACCCTGATCAGCCATCCATAATATCTTCGGTTACAGTGGCCGTAGGCCGGCCCGGTTGCCATGATAGGTTTCCTGTTTTTGTCTTCAGCCCGCCGGGAAGTGCTGCCGTCTTTTTCGGAATTAAGCCTAAGGTGTTTTCCATGGTCAGTGTATGTTTTTGTCTTTTTATTTTTTGATGAAGGCATAGGGTAGCCTATACCAGTGGAGGTGTTTTCCAATGGGAAGGAAAGACTGATGCCGTATGCTGGGTTAAATGTTCATCAGGTAAAAAACTGATGTTGCAAAAATGGGGGCGGCCGGGCTAAATGGGTTTTTCGAATGAGTGCGGAGATTTGACAATCCGTCGCATCGGCCCACTAAATGTTTGCCAATTCGTTGCACGAATTGGATGCGGCCCGGATATAATAACTTAAAAAACAGCTACTTGCCGGTTGCGCTCGGCGGCGCTCCGAACACATCCTGATAAGATCTGGAAAAATGGGCGAGGTTTTTATATCCCACCTTACAGGCCACTTCGGAGACGTTCAGTTCTGTAGTTTCCAGTAGTTCTCTGGCCTTGTTCAGGCGGTAAAAACGAATGAAATCGGAGGGGGATTCATCGATCAGGGCTTTCAGTTTCCGGTAGAGCTGGGAGCGGCTCATGGCGATCTTCTGACAGAGTTGCAGCAAACCGAAATCTTCGTCTTCGTAGTGCTCTTCCACGATACCCCGAACCTTCCGCATGAAGGCATCTTCTAACAGTATCGCTTCCGTTTCCACTTCGGGGGGACGGTTGGTGTTTCCGGCCAAGTTGTCGTTGGAAAAGTAGGCCACCATACGCCGCTGCCGTTCCACGAGTTTTTCCAGGCGGACCAGCAGCTCTTCGCGGTCAAAGGGCTTGGCCAGGTAGGCGTCTGCCCCGCGGCGCAGCCCCGCGATCCTGGAAGAAGCATCTGCCTTAGCGGTAAGCAGGATGATGGGGATATGGCTGGTGCGCTCGTCGTTTTTCAACGTATCGCACACCTCGTAGCCATTTTTCTCGGGCATCATCACATCGCTGATGATGAGGTCCGGGATGTTTTCGATTGCCTTTTCGATGCCAATGAGGCCATTGTACGCTACGTCCAGCTCGTAAATGTCATTCAGGCAGCTCCTGAGATAGGTGACGACGTCGGGATTGTCTTCAATGAGGAGGAGGTGAGGGAGATCGTGTATTTGTGCATGAGTGTATGCGTGCATCCGAGGGTAGGAGGCGGACGATGGACGGTGGGCGGTGGACGGCAGGCGCCTGAAGGTTTCCTCGGCCGCGGGCAGGGTGGTAAGAGGCGTCGGGGCCTCCTCCATTTGAGCACCTGGGTACCCTTCTGGTTCAGCCTTATGCCTGATCGGCAGCGAAATGGTAAACGTGGAACCGTTTCCTAATTGGCTTTCTACGGCAATATCGCCGCCCATCAACTTCACCAGCTCCTGCGTATGCGCCAATCCTATACCCGTACCTTCCCCCTGCCGGGTCGTGGAGCTGTCGGCCTGATAAAAGCGATTGAATATAAAGGGTAATTTTTCTTTATCAATCCCCACCCCGGTATCGGATACCTCCAGGAACAATTTTTTATGTTCTTCTTTGGCCCGCACCGTCACCTCCCCGCCGGAAGGCGTGAATTTTACGGCATTGGAAATCAGGTTCGTCACCACCTGCTTGAGTTGCTCCGGGTCGTAGTCCATCGCCAACGACTCCAGCGATGTGTGGAAACGGAGGGACAGGTTCCGGCTGTTCGCATAAGTTTGAAAGGACTCCGCCAGATAGCGGAGATAGGGCACAACATCCCCTTGCTGGAGCTGGAGTTGAAGCGCGCCACTTTCCAGTTTTGACAGGTCGAGCAGTTGGTTGATCAATTGAAGCAGGTCCTTGCCATTATTCCGGATGAGCTCAACCCCGTTGTCCAGATGCTTATGAGGCGCCTTTTTGATCTGCTCAGCCATACCCAGGATAACGGTAAGCGGCGTGCGGAACTCATGGGTGAGGTTGGTGTAAAGGCGGCTTTTTAAGCTGTCCAGCTCTTTCAGTTTGTCGGCTTCCACTTTTTCAAGCATGAGGTTTGCTTTCAGCGCTTGGCGGTTGAGCTCGTAGCGCCGGAAAAAGAAAAAGAGGCTGGCCAGGGCCAGGGCATAAAGCAGGTAAGCCCACCAGGAGGCCCACCAGGGCGGGTGGACGACAATGGTTAAAGAAGTAGCTGCCTGATTCCATCTTTCGTCGTTGTTGCTGCCTTTTACGTTTAAAGTGTACTGGCCGGGATCAAGGCCGGTAAAGGTGATCTCCCGTTTGGTTCCCAGGTTTATCCAATCGTCGTTGAAGCCATACAACTGGTAGGCGTATTGGTTTTTTTTGGAATTGCGAAAATTGAGCGCCGTCAGTTCAAAAACGACAATGTTGTCTTCATAGGAAAGGTGTATCTCTTCCCGGCGTGTTATGCCCTTCACCTCCGTCTCCAGGGTTTTGCCTCCCCGGGTGCTGTATTTTTTTAAAGAGGAGACAATAACCGCAGGAATAAAAGGGTTCTCCCGGATGCTGTCCGGATAGAACAGGCTCAGCCCGTTTTTGCCTCCGGCGTAGAAGGCATCCTTACTTTTGCTGCTGATGAAGGCATTGGGGTTGAAGCCGTGGTTTAAGAGCCCGTCCCTGGAGTCATAGTTTTTAAATTTCCCGGTTTCCGGGCAAAACCGGGAAATGGCGTTTTTCGTGGCCAGCCAGAGGAAGCCTTGTTTATCTTCCTGGATACCGATGATGTAGCCATCGGCCAGGCCTTCCGATTCCAGGTAGTGTTCAAAGGAATGGGTGGCGGGGTTGAATTTTTCCAGCCCCCCTGCAGTGCCGATCCATAGTTGCCCCCGGCTGTCTTCAAAGATGGCGTTTATCGTATTATTGGCGAGTGAATTGGGGGACTTCAGGTCCTGTTGGTACAAAATGAATGCGTCCGTTCCGGAATCAAAGCGGTGAAGCCCGTCTAAAGTACCCACCCAGATATTGCCGTTTTCAGACTGCAGCAGGCAGGTGGCCCGGTGGTGGTTCAGGGCGCCCCGCTTTTCGGGAGAGTGCCGGTAACTTTTGAAACGGCCTTTGTCGATCGCTTCCTGGCCTTTTAAAACCGAAACGCCGAGCGTGGTGCTTACCCAGATTTCGTGTTCGTCGGTTTCGAGAATATCGGTAACAAAATCATCGGACAGGCTGGCGGGGTCATTCCTGTCGGTCAAAAAATATTGAAAGGTTTTCGTTTTTTGCCGGTAGAGGTTGAGCCCTCCGCCCCAGGTGCCGATCCAGATATTGCCATTACTGTCCTGCAACAGGGCAGATATCTCATTGGTATTCAATCCGTTGGGAGGGTTGAGCCAGGAGGGCACAGGCCGGAAACCAGAGGTTTTGGGGTTGAAGATTTTCAACCCATGCCTTCTTGCCCCAACCCAGACTTCATCTTCCCCGGCTTCCAGCAGGGCATTGATATAGGAATGGGGCACCCCGTTTCTCTGCCCGGCATGGTACTTGAAGTTGATAAAATGGCTGGCCGTTTCCTGGATGTGGAAAACCCCGGCCCCACCGGTGCCGAACCATATATCGCCGGCCTGGTCTTCCACAGGCCCCAGGGCCCAATTGTGGGCCGGGGTAAAAGGGGCGGGCCCTTCCGGGAGAATAAAGCCGGTTTGCTGAAAATTGGCATCCAGTATGTATAACCCCTGCCAGCTCGATGCCAGATAACGGCCGGAATGGGTGTGCCTGAACCCATTGAGCCCGATGCCGGCCAAAGCCGCCGAGCTCGTGCCGGCCAGGGCCAGATGGCCATCCTCTGCGTACTGATAAAGCTTATCAGTTGCCACGACCCAGTTTTTGCCGTTCCGGGGAGGGCCGATCCAGTAGATATTCAGGCCCATGCCTTTGTCGGCCCTTTCTTCCACCAGGACTTGCCGGAAGGTTCCCGCTTTCTGGTTAAAAAGCATCAGGCCCATCCCTGCGTATCCAACCAGTAGCCGGCCGTCGGCTGATGAGCCGATGGCTGTCACGATATGAGTAGGTTCCTTTTCCCAGGGTAGATGGTGGGTAGCCTGGTGCCAGAAGCGGGAAAAGGTTTGGCTGGACTTGTCGAACCGGTTCAACCCGTTGAAGGTGCCCAGCCACAGTAGCCCGGATTCATCTATGAGAAGGTTTTTTACCTGGTTGTGGCTGATGCTTTTCTCATCCGCAGGGTCATGCTGGTAGCTATGAAAAGTTTCTGTCCGGGGATCAAACCAGTTGAGGCCCCCGTCAGTGGCGATCCAGAGAAGGCCCTCCTCGTCTTCCAACAGCGCGTTGATCCTGTTGTTGCTGATGCTGTTCGGATTGCCCGGCTGGTGTTTGTAAACAGCGAAGGAGTAGCCGTCATAGCGGTTCAGGCCGTCGTTGGTGCCAAACCAGAGATAGCCTATCCGGTCCTGGAAACAGGCGTTGACGGTGTTGTCGGAAAGGCCTTGTTCGATGGTGAACCTTTCAACAGCATACTTCTGATGGCGCCCGTATGCTTCCGGCTGGTTAGGGGCGATGAGGCCCTGGGAGAAGAGTGGAAGTGGAAAAAGAAAGGGTAGCGCGGCAGAAAAGGCTGTCTTCTGTTCCGCGACAAAATAGCAAAAGAGGAAAATGAGTAAAAACAATACAACGATCATTGCAGTTCAGGGCGTTTCTGTCATTATTTGCCGGGCAAAGGAATGGTTACCCGGAGGCCGTCAAACTTGTGCCGAAAGGATAACATTTACACGCCAAACAACCGCCTGGGCAAAACCGGTCAGGCCTGCTCCGGGTTATAGTCCGGATTGGCCAGATAGATTTCAATGGTACGGACGTCCCATTCTACTTCGGGGAGTTGGGGGTCTTCCAGCTCTTTATAATCGCCAAAACCCTTGGAGCGCAGATTCTCCTTTTTGGGGTACCCCAGGCCTTTCATGTGGAAGGTCTCGATAGCATCCAGAGGTTTAGCGCTGACGATCAGTTTTAAAAATGTGGACTCTCCCTGGAGGTTGAAATCCCGGTAGTAGGGGTCGAGACCCAGGTCTACGTACTTTTCTGCCAATTGGTCCCGAAGCCTGGCCGGCGCTCCTCCCCTTGATTTGACGATGTGCTCGTTTTTCCGGTCATTTGCCTCGTGCAGCATCAAAACCGGGGCCTTCAGCAGGTTGGAGTCCCGGTCGACGAGAAAACTGAAATCTCCGGCCATAATGGCCAGGCTGCAATTCAGGATTTGGGGCGCGAAATTGACCAGCTCTATGCGCAACCAGGCTTTTCCGTCCGCCTCGTCCGGTTCCAGGATGAACTTGTTGCTTTCATTCGGCACAGACGGGACGCGGCGCTCCGTACCATCTTCCGGGTTCAGGCGGTACAGGCGCAGCTCCACGGGGTACATGGTGGTTTTGCCCACCAGGCCGGGAGGCAATTCGTTGCTGGTGTGTTCCAGGTCTTTGAGGAAGGACCAGCGGCTGATCTGCCGGAGGCCGGCATAAACGTCTCCGGCCGCCTGTGGGTTGAATGTATCCTGCCCGTCGAGGTAAGAGCGTTGTTTTACTACCGGGCGCGCTTCGTCAAAAGGCCGGCAAATAGAAAAAACGCCTTTGTCGGCAATCAATACGTAATCGGCGTCGAGTTCTTGGCCCGCCAGCCTGAACAATTGGCCGCTGAATTCCTCCAGTTTGGCTTCTAATATTTTTTTCGTTTCGCCGGCGGCCTTTTTTTCGCCCTTTACGAACACGCTGATGGGCAAAATGCCCAGCCCTTCGAGCTCGCCCCGGTAAGCCGTGTCTTTTTTCAGCCCGGCGGCAGCGGAAGCATCCAGCGTGGCGTAAAAGGGGTAGGCCTTGTCGATTTTCACCTCCACTGCTTCCTCTTTCTTTTTGAGCGGGTACACCCTTACTTTGGTTGGCGCCGTTTTCTGGTCGGCGGGAATGCCGTGGAAGGCCCCCAGGTCGATGCGCCATTGCTTGTCTTTCTCGCTGTATTCCACTGCCCCGTAGGAAGGCTGGTCGTTGGGTTGGTTGGTCAGGAAGATATTGTAGCGGTCGTTCAGGTTGCGGGTGCGCACGTACACCTGCGGGGTTTGGCCCTGATTGCCTTCGGCGGTGGACAGGCTGAACTTCATCTGGTTCAGGACTCTCGAATACAGCTCGTGGTAGCTGATATGCCCTTTGTGCTGCTGAAGCACCCGGACCAGGGCCGTGGTGAAGGCGCCGCTTTGCCGGTTCTGGCCGATCTCCCTTTCCCAGGCCAGTTCCACTTCCCGGCAGGCGGCCAGCATGACGTGGTCGCCCTGGGGCAGGATTTCGTCCAGCGTTAGCTTTTGTTCTTCCAGCTTGGCTACCAAGTCCTTGTCTTCGCTGAAGACGAACTGGCCGACGGTGCGGCCGGGCAGGGCGTTGCGGCTGACCTGGCGGGCATTGCCCGGCAATTCTCCGAGGACGGAGCGGGTATTGGAGCCGGAGTTGCAACAATCGAAAATGGCAACTACATGGGATTTTGGCCGATTTGCCTCATCCATGGCCAGAGGGCGGATGAGATAGCGCAGTTCCTTATTGCTCAGCACGTGGCGGTACAGATCCTTCTGGTTCATGCTTTCAAAAGTCGCGCACAGAATGCCGCCGATGTTGCTGTCGGCCTCGGCATCCCGGAAAATGGCCGCTTCCGTTTTCTCCCGGGCGCCGTGGCCGGAAAAATAGAGCAGTACCGTATCGTTTTTCTTCGCCTTGCCCAGGTGGGTTTTAATGGCCTGGACAATATTGTCTTTGGTTGCCTGCCCGTTGAGCAGTTCCCGGAGGTGAATATGCCCAAATTGGGCTTTCACAAAGGAACTGCCCAGATAATCGCGGAGCTGCCCGACGTCGTTTTCACATCCCTCCAGCCTGTGGTTTTTGTATTCGTTGATGCCGATCAGCAAAACGTACAGATCGGGAGATGCCTGGGTGGTTTTGGTGTTTTTGGCCATGGTTGGAAAATTGGTTTGATAAAATGAAAAACTTTCGTGGAATTTTGCGCTCATTTATCAGCTGATTTTCCCATAAAGGATTCTACCGATGAATTGCCGATCAAGGTCCGGGAAAACACATCGGAGACTATGCCCCAGAGAAACAGCTTGAGGTAGTCGTAGACGCCCTCCAGGCCAAAGGTGTCGCCGCCATTGACATAAATTTCCTGGAAGCCCAGGAGCACGATCACCAGAAAAGCAGCCAGCGCGACCAATGGCCGGAACAAACCGTAGCGGACCCGGGCCGTTACCTTGACGCCCGCAATCAAATCAAGGATGCGCAGCGCCCATTTTCCTGCCCGATCTCCCCAGCTCAAAACGGCGGGTTTGGTTTCCCCGCCTTTGTCCTCCAGGGCCTCGTTTAGCTTGGCCATCTCCGCCTGCACCGCCGCTCCAATTCCCCCGGACGAGCCGCGGGTCACATCGCGGCTGGCCCCCATTTTCCCGATAGCGCTTTGAATATCAGCCAGCACTTTTTTGCTTTCTTCATCTTTCCCTTCCAGGATGGCCGTCCGGAGAAGGAGGAATTTATCGACGATCTCATTGTATAATCCTGCATCCAGGTCCATCTTTTTCATCCGGTCTTCCGTGTCTGAAAACAAGCGGAACATTTGCTGCAGTTGCGCCACTTTCCGGTCCAGCACGTCCAGCTTTTTTTCTACGGCTTCTCTGCCCGCCGAATCGGCAACCTTGTTAATCTCTGCTTCGAGTTCGTTCATCTCCGCTATCAGCAGGTTTCTGGTCGGTTCGTGGTCCATTTTTTCTACCCGCGCCCGTATGGGGATGAAACGGCCCATAACCTCCAGCTGATCCCCGGCTTTATTGACGTCTTTCATCATCCGCCCCACAAAAATGCCCAGCAACAACACGAGGATTGCCCCGCCGACGCCGACGCGGGCGTACAGGGTGACCGGCAGGGTGATCGGTTTCAGCGCGCCTTCAAAGTGGATGCGCAAAAACCCCTTGTATTCGTCTGCGTCCAGTTTGGCGTCCTTGTTCAGGGACAAGCGGATCGTTTGGATGCTTTCCGGCCCGATGGCCTTTTCTTCGCCTTGCCAGGATACGTCTTTTTCGGTCAGCGCCTGTTCGGTCGATTGCCCCTTGAGCGAAAGCGAGAAGCGGTCGATGGTTACGGCGGAAGCGCCGTGGTTTTCCACCCGGAAGACGAGCCCCTGGTGGCGTATTTTGCGCGGGATCAAACCGTTGAGCCAGGAAGGGGAGACAACCTTCACCTCCAGGTTCCGGTCTGGCTCCAGAACGGTGAGTTGCCCGGCCCGGACCACTTCCAGCTCGATGGGCACAGCCAGGTGGCAGGAATCCGCCGGATGGGTAATGAACAACTGGCCGGCAAACAACCCGGCCTCACCGATTGGAGCGACCTCCAGGCCCACCTCTTCCGTATCCCCTTTGGCAACGGTAAACGCCGTTGGGGCAAGCCTGATGTGGCTCGCCGGGATGGTCTTTCCGGTCCGCTCGTCCCGCAGGCCGCCCGCTTCGGCCTCAAAGGCGCCGCCGGCAGGGCTGCTGACCCGGATAAAATCGTTTAACCGGGCGGCGCTGTCTCCCAGGAGCACCGAAAAACGGACGGGCTGGCCGTTGCGTTCAACCCGGAGGACAGAGGTGTCGCATTGCCCCTGGGCCGACGCGCTGCCTAAAAACAACAGCCCGGAAAATATCAGGCTGCCCAGGAAATATGCCGGGCTTGAAGATTTTTGGGTTTTAAATAAAGGCATTGTCATGACAATAATTGTTTAGAGGCAGTAGGCGTGGTTATTGCCGAGGTTCGAAGCACAATCCACCGGGAGTCAGAAATAACCAATAACTGCAATCGGCACAAGGCGGTATTAATGACTGCCCCAAAATACATCTTCGCATCGTTTTAACCTGATCTTTTTTTAGACTTATTTTTTGAGATCAACTTGGCAGGCGCCTCTGTACAGTCACTTCGGGCTATTCCTGCAGGATCGCTCTTTCATGGCAAAGGTTTGTAGGCTTGAGAATATTACAAAGGTGGTACTGGCGCGGCTAACCGCCATGCCGGCTGGTTGCAATCTTGTGTCCATTGGTTGCATAAGGGAAGGCTGGTAAATTGACCGGATAATTCGCTAAATTAGCACTTCTATAGTGACGCACCCTTGGCTTTGCAAAACCAAAACCAAGGGTGGCCAGTATAACATAAGCCCTGATACTATGTTACCAAAGATCACCCAATGGTTCCGCCTGCAAAACCGCAGCCCTTTTAAGATCCGCAACTGGGACTGGAAGCGCGCCGTGCAGCTCGATCGCTGGGCCAATGGGCTGGACCGACTGGCGACCATTGCCATAAAACTGGGCACCCTCTTCCTGATCGTCGTGGCCATCGTGCTGGTCTACCGAATTTTTCAGGGCCAGGGCTATGTCATCGAAGCTTTCAGCGTGCCGGCGCATCTGGAAGAAAGTGGCTACAAGGGGGAAGTCGTCGCCCGAAAGGTGCAGGACAAGGTGCTGGCGCTCAAGGAACTGGCCAGCTCTATCAAGGAGGACTCCCTGCAACTGTCGGGCAACCAGCAGCCCGACCTCAACGTAGCGGTCATGGGCATCGGGGTGTCGCTGCGCTCCATCACCTACCACCTGCGCGATATGTTCGGCCGGCCCAACCACCTCATCCAGGGGGAGATCACCAAACTGGATGAGGAGTATACCCTGACGTTGCGCATGACCGGCTACCCTGTGCACACGGCTTCGGTAATGGTGGAAAACGGCCGGGAGAAGGCTGCCCTGGACTCCCTCCTGCGGCGCGGCGCCGAACTCATCGTCACCAACACCGACCCCTACCGGCTGGCGGTGGTCAAGTACCGGCAAAAGAAATACGAGGAAGCGCTGGAGCTGGTGCGCATCATGCTGCGCAACCGCCCGCAGGAAACGCACTGGGCATACCTGGCCTGGGGCAGCATCCTGGAAGAGCAGGGCAAATATGAACTGGCGCTGGAGAAGTTTGAACAAGCCGCCCGGGCCAGGCCGGACTTCCCGCTGGCCCTTGTCCGCCAGACAGGTGTACTGAACCGCCTGGGCCGGCAAAAGGAAGGCCTGGAAGCCATGCGCAGGGCAGTGACGCTGGACCCCGATAATCTCGACCGCTGGAGAGGCTTTGCCTGGGCACTGCACAGCGCCGGCCGGTACGAACAGGCCGACAGCGCCTTCGAACAAATGGCCATCCGCGCACCCGACGACCCCGATGTGTGGAGCACCTGGGCCGACAGCAAGGTGAGCCGGGGCGCCATGGACGAAGCGCTGGAAATTGTGGACCGGGCAGAAAAAATGGCAGGTGAGAACCCCCAGGGTTATATGACCCGGGCCCTGGCCGCCCTGGCACGGGCCGACACCCTTCAGGCCCTGCGGCACGCCAACGCCGCCTTTGAGATGGACCCCACCGTGCCCTGGATCGGGGCAGCCATCATGCGGGGCAACTATTATACCGGCAACTACGAAGAAGTGATACGTACCTTTCAAAAGGCCAAGCCCTACCTGGCCGGCTCGGAAAACTACCAGAACGCCATGAACCTCACGGCCATGGCTCACAATATGCTGGGCGAACACACCCTGGCCATGGACAAGGCCCGCGCCGCCGTCGCCCTGGATACGCTCCAGGCCCTCCCCTACACCACCCTGGCAGAAACCTTTGCCTTCACCGGCCAGGTCGACAGCTTCTACTACTACCTGGAGGTGGCTTTCCTCAAAGGGTTCAAACCCCATGACATCCGTGTATCCGTGCCGCCTTATGACCGGCTGGCGGATGCGCCGCGATACCGGGAACTGATGCAGCAGTACGGGCTGAAGGATTAAGCCCGGGCAATAACAAAAGAAGCCCTGGTTGCCCGGGGCTTCTTCTTTCAGCAAGGATAGGCCAATAATTTCACATTGTATGCATTTATCGGGATTATCATTTCGGTGGGCCATTTTCAGTCTACCACCCTCGAATGGCTCGTATCATTGATTAAAATGATGCCGTCAAACTGGCACGGGACCGCTATTTTTGCCTCATAGCCGTAATCGGACGCCATGTAGCCGATGAAGCGCACCGGCCAGGGCAGCGCGCACGCCTCCCGCAGGTCCAGCAGTACTCCTGGCACGCTCTTGGCTGCGGCAACCCGGTGCAGGGCCTTGTGCTATCCGGCCCGGCAGGGTAGTACTGCCGCCTCCAGGCTTCCCGGTAGGGGCTCAGAGCATGTTTGGAGGTAGTCATTTGGGCTGCAAATGCCCGCTTTTGGAACCTCATTTCGGCTATTTTCTTGCCCGTAGCGCCGCTATGAGCAAGAAAATGAGCCTCATGAGAACCCAAAATCAACCATTTTCGCTTCCAAAGCACTACCTCCAAACATGCTCTCAGCAGGCTGTCGGCGGCCGGCAGCATTTCGGGGGCGTCCCCGCCTGGCGGCTCAGCCGCTCATTTTCAGGGAAAACAGGTGCGGCATCCCGGGCAGCACCTTCGAACGGAATTTGCCGGGGCCGACCTCTTCCATCCCGGGCCAGCAATTGTAGGGAGAATAGTCGTATTCCCGGAATTCCTCCAGTATCAGGCCAGTTTCCACCAGCGCCATGATGACGTCGCTCAGGGAATGCTGCCAGCAATATTCTTTCCGGGCCGGCGCCTTGCCCGGATACGATCCGGCATAGGACCCATCGGTAATGTCGACTTCCTCCGGTTCTTCGGCGTGGAAATACGAGTAGGCGGGGCGGCCGTCAACGGGGTCGAAGATCATAAATGCAGGATGGAATTCGACTATGAAAAAAACGCCTCCTGGCCGGAGGTAGTGGCGGATGGCAGCAGCCCAGGGGCGAAGGTCCGGCAGCCAGGTAAGCACCCCATAAGAAGTAAAAACAATGTCGAACTGCCCGTCCAGCTTCCCGACAAGCTCCAGGACGCTGGACTGGACGAACTGCGCGTCCAGCCCCAGATGGAGGTTGAGGCCGCGCGCCACCTCTATTGCCTTGGAGGAGAAATCTATGCCGGTGGCCCGGGCGCCGAGGCGTGCCCAGGAGAGGGTGTCCTGCCCGAAATGGCATTGCAGGTGCAGCAGGCGCTTTCCGGCCACGTCGCCCAGGGCCTCCAGCTCGACCGGCATCAGTGAATTTCTGCCGTCGAGGAAACGCTCCATGTCATAAAAGTCCGTATCCGGATGGAAGGAAGCCCATTCGTCCCACAGCTTTTGATTTTCTCTGAGGTATTTTTCCATCGTTTGTATAGGTTGTTTTTAATTGCGATATTGCCGCCACTTCATCATCAAATATCCGGAACATGTCAGATACAAAGAAAGGACAAAACCAGTTAAATATCGAATTGCCGGAAGAAGTGGCCGAGGGAACCTATTCCAACCTGGCCATCATTTCGCATTCCAACTCGGAATTTGTAGTCGATTTCATCCGCCTGGTGCCGAACGTGCCCAAGGCCAAGGTTAAATCGCGCATCATCCTGACGCCCCAGCACGCCAAGCGCCTGCTGCGCGCCCTGGCGGACAACGTCAAGAAGTTCGAAGCCCAGTTCGGAGTCATCGACGAGCCGGAGCAGCCGCCCTTCCCGCCGATGAGCTTCAATACGCCCAAGGCGCAGGCGTAGGTTTTCCGGAAATTTTGACCCGGAGCAGTACGGAAGGCCGGGTCAAAATTTCCGGCACTGCTCAACCATATAGCCATATAATAATTCAACCACTTCACCCTGATCTTGTCGAAGGGCAGCCATCCTATCCATCCCGTCGCTAAACACAAAACGGGACATTTCGCTCATTCCCGTCCCTTTGGTATAGGATAATGCCTCCATTCGTCGATTTTTCTTCCCCTCGCCTTTCCTTCCCCTTACATTTGCCCGCATCATCCGATTGTTAAACACAAACCCGACGTCATGAAAGCCATAGCCATGCGCTATTTGTGGGCACTCGCGTGCCTGCTGCCTGCCTATTCTTTTTCACAATACCAACAAGGCGCCACGATAAACGGCCGGGTAGAAGGCCCCGGCGGAGAGCCGCTGGAGTTTGCCAACGTAATGCTGCATGCTGCCGCCGATTCCAGCCTGGCCAAAGTGGAGGTGACTGGCCTGGAGGGAACGTTCAGCATGAGCCGCGTGCCGGAAGGGCGGTACTGGGTCAGCGTGAGTTACGTGGGGCTTCCCTCGTTCCGCACCCAGCCTTTCCAGGCGAAGGCCGGGGAAGTGTACGAACTGCCGGCCATCTACATGCAGGACGCCAGCGTGGAGCTGTCGGAAGTGGTCGTCACCGCCGAAAAGCCGCTGGTGGAAGTCCGGGCGGATAAGATGGTGTTCAACGTGGAAAATACGATCAACGCCTCCGGCAGCACCGCCTTCGAGCTGCTGCGCAAAGCGCCGGGGGTGGTCGTGGACAACAACGACAACATCAGCCTGCTCGGCAGGGCCGGCGTCCAGGTCTATGTCGACGGCAAGCCGTCGCCCCTGGGTGCAGCCGACCTGGCGGCCTTCCTGAAAACGGTGCAGAGCGACGAGATCGAAGCCATCGAAGTGATCACCAACCCTTCCTCCCGCTATGATGCCGAGGGCAATGCCGGCATCATCAACATCCGCATGAAAAAGGACAAACGGCTGGGCGCCAACGCCAACCTCAACCTGGGATACTCCGTGGGCAAGGTGCCGCAATACAATGGCACCATCAGCGGCAATTACCGCAACGAAAAGCTCAACGCCTTCGGCAGCTACAGCCACTCCGAGGGGCAAAACCGCAATTTCATGGAGCTTTACCGCCGCCAGCTGGGCATGTTCTACGACCAGAGCAACCGGCAGGGCGACGAGTGGTCGAGCCATAACTTCAAAGCCGGGGCAGACTTCTTCCTGGGCGAAAAACAGACCGTGGGCTTCCTGGCCACCGGCTTCCTCAGCGACAACAGCGGGTGGAGCACCAGCCGCACGCCTTTCGGGCCCATCGAATTCAACCGCGTCGACACCGTGCTGCTGGCCCGGGGCAACGACCGGCGGGACCGCAACAACCTGAACTTCAACCTCAACTACCGATTTGACGACAAAAAGGGGATGGTCTGGAATATCGACGCCGACTACGGCCTGTTCCGCAACGACGGCTCGGCCTAC
Organism: Phaeodactylibacter sp.; assembly: GCA_024102975.1. GTDB lineage: Bacteria > Bacteroidota > Bacteroidia > Chitinophagales > Saprospiraceae > JACJXW01. The sequence goes on from JAGFJD010000072.1 coordinate 41,392, forward strand.
CAGCCCAACTTTTACCTCGACCCGACGGAAACGACAACATTCCGGGAGAAGATCAACACCAACGAAACGCCTACCGATATCGACATTTATACCTTTAAAGTGGACCACGAGCGCCCCCTGCTCGGCGGGCAGGTGGGCGCCGGCCTCAAGCTGGCCTACGTCAATACCGACAACACCTTCCGCTTCTTCGACGAGTACGACGGAACGCCGGTGCTGAACACCAACCGCAGCAACCGCTTCGTCTACGAAGAAAACATCAACGCCGGCTACGTGAACTACCAGCGCCAACTGGGCAAAGTGGGCGTACAGGCTGGCCTGCGGGTGGAACAAACCCATTCCACCGGCGACCTGACGAGCTTCCGGAGCGGCGAAACAGGGGAAAAATTCGACCGCGAATACACCGACTTCTTCCCCTCCGGCGGGCTGACCTTCGCGCCCAATGAAAAACACAACTTCCAGCTGACTTACAGCCGCCGCATCAACCGCCCCTCCTACCAGGACCTCAACCCCTTCCTGAACAAGCTCGACGAGCTGACCTACGAACAGGGCAACCCGTTCCTGAAACCGGAATACGCCAACAACATACAGCTGACCCACAGCTTCAACTACCGCCTCAACACGACCCTCAGCTTTAGCCATACCAAAGACCTGATCACCCGCATCACCGACACCGCCGAGGTGAACGCCAGCTACATCACCTGGCTCAACCTGGCCGACCAGTACAACTACAGCCTGAGCGTCAGCGCGCCCCTGCCCATCACCAAATGGTGGAGCTCCTTCACCAATATGACCGGCAGCTATACGCAGAACCAGGCCGACTACGGCGGCGGCAAAACCGTCAACCTGGACGCCACTACCTTCAACATCTACAGCCAGCATACCTTCCGCCTGCCGCACGATTTCGCCATTGAAGTCTCCGGATGGTATAATTCCCCATCCTTGTGGGGCGGCACCTTCGAGATGGACGCCATGTGGAGCATAGATGCGGGCATCCAGAAGAAAATCATGACCGGCCGCGGCAACATCCGCCTGGCGGTCAGCGACATCTTCAGGACCAACGAATGGCACGGCGTCAGCCGCTTCGGCGCCCTCGACCTCGACGTGGCCGGCGGGTGGGACAGCCGCCGCTTCCGCGCCAGCTTCTCCTACCTCCTGGGCAACGACCAGGTGAAGGGTGCCCGCCGCCGCAGCACGGGCCTGGAAGAAGAGCAGAATAGGGTGAAGTCGGGGGATTGAGAGAGCGGAGTTCGCGGTTCGCCATTTTCACCCGGAAGAGCGTAGCGAAGACGGGCGCTGTTCGCACCAGACAGGAGCCGAAGGGCTGGGGCCGGGGTTAGCCGGCTTCAGCCCTTCGGCCGTTTTCGCTGCTTGTTGCGATGCCGCAATAAGCGGCACAGGCTATAGCGACGTGCGATCAATAACTGTCAGATTTCCTAGGAGCGCTTTTGGCTTTACCCTTCGTTGAAGAACCGCCTCCCTTAGCTAGGCTAAGGTCGGGAACCTTCGCCTCGGTTAAAGCCAAAATCGC
>JAGFJD010000088.1 GCA_024102975.1 Phaeodactylibacter sp.
CTCGGCGGCGGCGGCGGCGGATGGGGCGGCTTTGGCGGCGGCGACTTCGGCGGCGGAGGCGCGGGGGGCAGCTGGTAGGCGGCGGGGGCGCTATATCGAAAATCACAAATCAAACATCGCAGATCAAACCTCTCAAATCTCCGATGTGCGACGTTTGATTTTTGATGTGGCCATAATGCCGCCGAGCTACGTTCTTCGCCGGCAGCCCGGTGAACTCACCCCCGCCTTCAGCGGACGAAGTACGCTGAAGCTTCGGCCTTCGGACGACGTAGTGCTTTCGGCAGTAAATAACGGGGCAGTTATTTAGTGCCAACGGCACCAGCGGGCCGGCATCATCCAAACACCTGCTCCATCAACCCCTCCAGATACCCCTGATCCACCTCATCAAACGATCCCTCCAGGGTGCTGTCCACATCGAAAACGGCGATGAGTTCGCCGGCAGGGTTAAAGACGGGCACGACAATCTCCGAGCGGGAGTTGGGGTCGCAGGCGATGTGCTCGGCACCCTGCACCAGGGCGTGGGTGTCGGGTACGATTTGTGTCTTCCGCTCCCGCGCCGCCCGCCCGCAGACGCCCCGCGAGAAGTCGATGTGCAGGCAGCCCAGCGTGCCCTGGTAAGGGCCCACCGAGAGGCGCTCCGGGCCGCTCACCTGGTAAAAGCCCACCCAGTAAAAATAGGGCAGGTAGGTCTTCAGCAGGCAGTTGACAGTGGCCATCTTAAGGATGGGATCCCGCTCTCCTTCCAGGTTGGCGGAAATGGCGGCCAGGGCCTGCTCGTAGGCGGCCCGTTTCTCCGCCGCACTCAGGTTGACGGAGGGCTTGATGAAGTAGGGCATGTCGGCAGTTGCGCTCATGGTTGAATGAAATGTGTAAATGTGTAAATGTGTAAACGTGTAAATGTGTAAACGTGTAAACGTGTAAACGTGTAAACGTGTAAGGGTGTAAGGGTGCGTATGCGCGGCGACAGGGTGCCTTCGTTTACACTTTTAAACAATTCCAACTTTACGCTGCCCCCCTTAGTGTATTTTTCACATTAATTCCTACCTCCTCCCGCGAAATAACCCTATTTTTGCCCACTGACCAAATTCTGTCATCTAATGATTGGAGAAATGAGAGACAACCAGATAAAGTTGAAGCGCATCTTCATTGAATCCAAACTGCCCAAAGAGCTGGCCCCGCTACACGAGCTGGCCAACAACCTGTGGTGGTCCTGGAATAAAGATGCCATTGAGCTGTTCCGGTCCATCGACCCGGGCAACTGGAAGAACAACAGCTACAACCCTATAGCGGTTCTCGACAATATCAACGTGGACAAGGCCAACAGGCTGCTGGCCGACGAGGCCTTCATGAGCCGCCTCCGCTCGGTGGACAAGGCTTTCCGGGCTTACTTAAAGGAGAAGCCGGCTGCCGACTCTCCCCAGATCGCCTATTTCAGCATGGAGTACGGGCTGCACATCTCGCTGCGCCTCTACTCCGGCGGGCTGGGCGTACTGGCGGGCGACTACATCAAGGAGGCCAGCGACGACAACGCCAATCTGGCGGCTGTCGGGCTGCTTTACCGCTACGGCTATTTCCAGCAGGCCATCTCCCTGCACGGCGACCAGATCAACAACTTCCCGCCCCAGCAGTTTACCAAGCTGCCGCTGGCGCCCGTGCGCGACGACAGCGGGGAGTGGCTCAAGGTGAGCGTCAACCTCAAAGGGCAGACGGCCTACGCCAAGGTGTGGGTGCTCCAGGTGGGCCGCGTACCCCTCTACCTGCTCGATACCGACATCGACGAGAACAGCCCCGAGGACCGCAGCCTAACCCACCAGCTCTACGGGGGCGACAACGAACACCGCCTGCGGCAGGAGATCCTGCTCGGCATCGGCGGCGTCCGCGCCCTCAAAGCGATGGGCATCGACGCCGACATATACCATTGCAATGAAGGGCATGCCGCCTTCCTCAACGTCGAAAGGCTCCAGGACTACGTCCAGGAACAACAGCTATCGTTCAACGAAGCGCTGGAGGTGGTGCGCGCCACCAGCCTGTTCACCACCCATACGCCGGTGCCGGCCGGCCACGACTACTTCCACGAAGGGCTCCTCCGGCCTTACCTCCACAACTATGCCGACACCCTCGGCATCAGCTGGGAGCAGTTCGTCGCCCTCGGCAGGATCAACCCGGCCGACCACCACGAGCTGTTCTCCATGAGCCACCTGGCCATGCGGCTCTCCCAGGAGGTCAACGGCGTCAGCCGGCTCCACGGCGCCGTCTCCCAGAAGATGTTCAACGTCCTCTACCCGGGCTACAACCCCGAAGAGCTCCACATCGGCTACGTGACCAACTCCGTGCACTACCCGACCTGGATCGCCCACGAATGGAATGAGCTGTACACCAAAACCTTCGGCAAAGGCTTCCTCCGCGACCAGTCCAACAAAGAATACTGGCGCAAAATCCACAACGTCGGCGACGAAGAGATCATGGCCATCCGCCGCCTCCAGAAAAAGCGCCTGCTGGATTACATCAAGGCCACCCTCCAGGATGACCTCACCCGCCGAGGCGAAAACCCGCGCAACATCTTCGAGGTAATCAACGCCATCGAGGACGACGCGCTCATCATCGGCTTCGCCCGCCGGTTCGCCACCTATAAACGGGCGCACCTCCTGTTCACCAACCTGGAGCGCCTCTCCGAGATCGTCAACGAGGAAGGGCGGCCCGTCCTCTTCCTCTTTGCCGGCAAGGCCCACCCCGCCGACCAGGGCGGCCAGGACCTCATCAAGCACATCATCCACGTCTCCAAGCGGCCGGAATTTATCGGCAAGGTCATCTTCCTGGAAAATTACAACATGGAAATGGCCAAGCTGCTGGTCCGCGGCGTCGACATCTGGCTCAATACCCCGACCCGGCCCAAGGAGGCCTCCGGCACCAGCGGCATGAAAGCCGCCCTCAACGGCGTGATGAACTTCAGCGTGCTCGACGGCTGGTGGGCCGAAGGTTACCGCCCCGACGCGGGATGGGCCCTGCCCATGGAGCGCACCTACGACGACCAGAGCCTGCAGAACGAACTGGACGCCGAAACCATCTACAACATCCTCGAACACGAGATCATCCCGACCTACTTCGACCAGAACGAGCAGGGCGTTTCTCCTAAATGGGTTAGTTATATCAAAAACATCATCGCCGAAGTGGCGCCGGATTTTACCATGAAACGCATGCTCGACGACTACTACGCGCGGTTCTACAGCAAACTCTACGAGCGCGGCCGCGCTATGAAAGCAAAAAAATTCCGCCAGGCCAGCCAGATGGCCGCCTGGAAAGCCCACATCACGGAACGCTGGAACGAGATCGAACTGGTGGAGGCCGACATCTTCGACACCGACAACTTCGCCCTGCCGGTCGGCAAGCCCTTTACTGCCACCATCAAACTGCACCTCGACGGCATCGAAGCCGAACACGTGGGCGTCGAAGTGGCCTTCTTCAGGCGGCTGAACGAAGAGGAAGTCGAACTCCAGGTCCGCGAAGAACTGAAACTCAAAGGCGTCAGCAACAACATCGCCACCTATACCTGCCAGGTCGACCCCGAACTGGCCGGCGTCTACGAATACGGCTTCCGGGTGTATCCCCGGCACAAGCTGCTGGCGCACCGCCAGGACCTGGCGCTGGTGCGGTGGGTATAGGAGCCGCAGAGCCGGTTGTTCGCCAGGCGAAACTTCGAACCGCGAACACCGAATAGCAAACTACGCCAGCCATCCCCTCCGGAACAAAAAAACGGCAGCCAGGCCATTAACCTTGGCAATTGGGATGGATCAAACGAAGCGGCACGAAGGCCCCGGCTGCCGGGAAACTATGGGATGAAATTTGACAGGGTTCCAAAAAATTACAGGAATCGGAATTGGGTTGTGAAATAAGTATGTGAAAACAGGATTAACAAGATTTTCAGGATATGTACGCTATTGTGGCGCAAGCCACTACACCTTGTTAATCCTGTTAATCCTGTTAATCCTGTCTAATTTCGACCTTTTTGCACAACCCCAATCCCGTCTACCCTGTTAATCCTGTTTCAAAAACGGCCCCGGAGGGTTCTCCGGGGCCGGGAACGGCTTTTTGGGGTTAGCTTTCCCCGCCAGACCGCTGGCGGTAGAGGAGCAAAGTAAAACGCTTTGGCGTTTTAATGTTTGGAAAGCCAGATATTCTCTTGCCCTGGCGTTCCATATTCTTAAGATTAAAAAAGAGTAGTTGCTAATTTTCCGGGAGGGCTGTCAACTTTCATGGGATTATAAGGATGGTAGGATGGCCGAAGCCATCCCACTTCTCCAACAATGGTTTTTAGGTGTTTCAATAAGTTTATACCCCGTCAAAAGAAAACGTTACATCCTCATCAAAAAAAAATCGCTTGTCGAAGTCTCCAGACTTCGACAACAGCCGGACGTTTGCTGAAGTCTCCAGACTTCGACAGCAGCCGGACGTTTGCTGAAGTCTCCAGACTTCGACAACAGCCGGACGTTTGCCGAAGTCTCCAGACTTCGATAACTTTACCCCCGCGCCATTTCACAAGGCGTTTTTTGCACAAAAAATGCTCACAATTCGTAACGCCAACTTAAATCAGGCTCATTAATGAGTAAATATCCGGATGACGACCGCAGGCTGCAACTCCTGGCCACCGACGACGGGAAGGCCTGGAAGGAATTATACGATGAACTGCGCAGCCCCTTTCGGCTCTTTTTCATCAAATACGGCGCACTGGAACCGCCGGCTGCCCTGGAGCTGTATCAGGAAGCCATGGTAGCCCTTCACCGGAACATCGTGTCCGGCAGGCTGCAGGCTCCGCTGGCCAGCGCTTTGAAGACGTATCTCTTCGGGATCGGCAAAGTGCTGGTGAAGAAGAAAGGCGCAGGCGATAAAAACTGGGACGACGACATCCCGGAGGTGCCCGTGGCGCCGGAGGTGGAAAGCCGGGAAGAGCAAAAAGCCAAAGCCGAACTGGCGCGGCGCCTGCTCGCCCAGGTGGACGGCCCCTGCCGCCAGGTCCTGGAGCTGGCCTACCTGCGCGGCTTCGTCATGGAGGCCATCGCCGAAGAGCTGGGCCTGCCTTCCGCCGGCGCCGCCCGCAAACGAAAACACGATTGCCTGAAAAAACTGCGTGAATTACTGTAAAGCAACAACAAAATGACCCTTAAAAAATAAAACGAAATGCCGTCAGAATTCTACGATATCGATAGCCTGGAACGCTACCTCACCCGCCGGATGGCAGAAGAGGAACGCGCTGCGTTCGAGGGCCGCCTGCAGCAGGAGGAGGGCCTGCGCCGGGAACTGGCGGCCTACCGCCCCCTGCTCGAAAGCTTCCGTGCCCTGCGTGCCGAGGACTTTCGCCTGCAGATGCAATCCTGGGAAGAGCAATGGGCACAGGCCGGTACCGACGAAACCGAACTCATCGAATGGTACCTCGATGGCGAACTGCCCGGCCCGGCCCGCCGCCGGGTTGAACAACGCATGGCCGAAGACGAGGCTTTCTCCCGCGAAGTGGCCGCCTACCGGCAGTTGCGCGAGGGCTTCGACGCCGCCCGGACGGAAGATTTCCGCACCAAACTGGAAAGATGGGAAAAGGACAGGCCGGCAAGGACGGCCCGCCTGTGGCCCCGGCTCGCCGCCGCCGCCGCCGTCCTCCTGCTCATCGGCCTGGGCTTCAACTGGTATGTGCAGGCGAACTTCTCAGCCGATGCCATAGCCGAAGCTTACTACCAGCCGCCGCCCGGCGGCGCCACCATGGGCGAGGCACCCGGCCTGCCGGAAGCCGTCAGCCAGCGCTTCGAGGCCGCAAACCGGCTGTTCAAAGAAGGGCGATACCCTGAAGCTTTCCAGGCATTCGACGCCCTGCTGGCCGAACTGCCCGCCGCCCCTATCGACGAACTGACCCGGACCTTCTACCGCGAAAACAGCGAGTGGAGCCGCCTGCTCGCCGCCCTTGGGATGAACGCAGGCCAAAGCCCGGCACAACCGCCTGCCTTCGGCCTCCGGGCGGAAGCCCGGCGCATCGCCGCTACCGAAGGGCACGAGTTTCAGGAACCAGCCCGGGCTTTGCTGCGCAAGCTGGATTCCCCCATGTACCACTGGGCGAATTGACGCTCGTCGAAGTCTCCAGACTTCGACGAAGGCAACATCAAAACCAGACTTCGACAACACATTCGACACGACAACAACTAACTCACCAGACTTCGACGTGCCTGTGCCGGCTGCTCATCCAGGTCTGGAGACTTTGATGAGCGCCAAAACAAGAACCCAAGCAACAGCCCCAGCGCTCCCCCCCCAACTGCCAGCTTCACCCACCACGACCCGTACACCGGCCGCATGTTGCCAATGGGCGTGAAGGCGGCCCAGTAAGCGGGGTGCGACTGCCAGCTGCCGCCCAGTTCTACCTGCCGGAGCTTGGCCAGGCGCAGGGCTTCCGATTTGGAGTATCCTTGTTTCAGAAAACCGTAGTAGGCTTCCATCAGCCGGCTGTTGGCCTCGTCGTTGATGCTCCAGAGCGTGGTGACCACGCTGCTGGCGCCGGCGTAGAGGAAGCTCCGCGCCAGGCTGATGATGCCCTCGCCGTTGTATAGTGTCCCGGCCGACGTCTCGCAGGCGCTGAGCACCGCCATCTCCGCCTGCAACGGCAAAAGGTAGATGTCCTTGACAAACAGGGAATCGTACCCGCCCTTGCCGTCGGAAAAGACGATGAAGGAAAAGTCGCCCGCTTCAGTATTGGCCTGAGCGTGAGAGGAAAAATGCAGCAACCCAGCCTGGCCGGCCACTTCCCGCAGCCGGGCTACGGTTGCATCGGTACCGGTAAACAGGCGGCCGCCTGCCAGGTGGTGGACGGCCTGTAGCAGCGTGATGTTGTGCTCCAGGCGGTTGTGGCCCCCGGTTCCGTCGAAAGCGGGCGCGAAGCCGGCGAAGCGGCGGCTGCCGGCCGGCCGCTCCAGCAGGGCCGCCTGCAGGGCCGCCGAATACCCGTAGTGGATGTCGTAACGGTGGATCAGGTAAGGGTAACGGCCAAACCGGCAGCCGCCGGCGGGCGCCGTCAGGAGGGCGTCGAACGGCAAAAAGCCGAGTACCCCGCTGGGAATGACCAACAGGCGCTCCGGCAGTTCCAGGCGCTCCAGGGGGCGCACCAGCTTGTCATAGAGCCGGTAAGCATAGTCGCTGTAGGAAGCGCACAGCTGGCTTTTATCGTAGGTGGGAAACTGAAAGTGGGCAATATCGTCGCGCAGGCCAACAACCCATTCTTCCAGCGGGAAGTCCTTCTCCAGCGTGAGGGCCTCGAAGCGGCTGCCGGTAATGACGAAAACGTAAATCTGCTCCGGGCCGGTGAAATACTCGATGAAGGCTTCCTCTCCGCTGAGCAGCTTCTGCCGGATGTCGGCACTGGAAAGGGTGTGGACGTCATACTTGAGGCGGAAGTAATCCGGGAAATCGCGTTCCAGGCCGGCCATCCATCCGGCGTACCGCTGCCGGGCTTCCAGCAGGCTCGCCTCCAGGGCACGGGCCAGCGAATCGGCATTTTCCCGGGCGAGCGCCTCAAACAGTTCCTCTTCCAGGCGGGCCACTTCTTCCTGGATCTGCCGCTCCTGTTTCAGGACGTTGTCGGGGATGCCCGCCAGCGATTCCGCCCGGGATTTGTAGAAGGCTTCCAGCAACAGGATGCTCTTGGTGCGCTCGGCGAAGGAGAGCGCCGCTTCTTTATACCGCTCCTGCCCGGTGGCCCGGTAGAGTTCCAGGGCATTGTCGATGGCATTGGCGCTGCGCTCCCGGGCTTCCTCCACGTTGAACAGCTTGGATGATTCATAACGATAGGTATTCCGGAGCAGGAGTTCTACCTGGAGGATCAGCTCGTGGCACTGCAGGGCCACTTCCAGCTTCTCTGCCTGCCCCTGGGCATCGTACCACCGGCGCAGCATCCGGGCTTTGCCCGCCAGTGCCTCGATGATGGTGTTTTCCGCCCGCAGCCATTCCGGCCTGGGGTTTTGCTTCCAGTCCGTGCCGTCGTATTCCCGGATCACTATGGCAAGGGCTTTGCGGTAAAGCTCCAGGGCCTGCCCGTACTCGCCCCTGTCGGCGTGCAGCTCACCCCAGGCACAGTAAATCTTGCCCAGCTCGCGGCTGTACAGGCGCGCGTTGCCGTCCCGGGAGTAGCCTTCTTCGGCCAGCCGGAAATGCCGGATGGCCGCATCCGGCCGGCTGAGCTCGTTGTAGATTCCGCCGAGGGACATATCGATGATAGGGATTTTCAGGGCGGCGCGGCCGAAACCGTCTTCGGAAAGGGCCTTTTCCATGTCGCTCCTCGCCCGCTGAGCCTCAGCCAGCGCTTGCCCGAACTGCCGGCCTTCGAGATAAGCCTTGGCCAGGTTCGACCGCAACAGGCCGCGATTGAAGTGGCTGATGCCGGGGATGCTAAGGCCTTCCCGGCAGGTGGCGATGGTGTTTTCCCGCTGGCCGGCAGACAAATAGGCCAGGGAGAGGTCGCTGAGCAGCACCGCCCGGCTGTCGTTGCCCGGCGAAGGCGGAACTGCCTCCAGCGCCTGCCGGAAAAAAGCAATGGCGGCGGCGTAGTCGCCCAGGCGGGTGTTGAGGTTGCCCAGCGGAAGGTATACATGGCGGGCGATGTCCAGCTTGTCGCCCACGCCCCGTTCCCGGAAAATGGCGGCGGCCTGCTCGTAATTCGCCCGCGACTGCTCAAAGTCCCGGACGTAGTGGTTGTAGGTAAAGGCGAGCAGGACATAGGCCCAGGCGCGGACATTCCACTCGCTGTCGGTGCGCGGCTCGCGCCAGGCTTCTCTGCCCAGGCTCTTCCGGATGATGGCGATGGCGGCGGCCGGGTCGCCGCCCCCGGCGAGGACCGACCGACCCACCTGCTTGTAGGCTTCGGTCCAGGCTTCCAGGCTGTCCTGCTGCCGGTACAAATCCGCACAACGGCCCAAATAATAGCCGACGCTGTCCGCCTGATAAGGCCGGCAGAAAGACTTCGCCTTTTCCAGGAGCAAATCCGGAGCGGCTTCCGGGGCGGGGCGGGCCGCCAGGCCGGTTATGCCGGTTGTCAACAGTAAGATTAGAGAAAGGATAACGTGCCTCATGTGGTTTGTTTTATTGGGGAAATCGAGATGAAGCTGTGTTGCCGGTATGTTGTCCTATTGCCATATTGGCAAGCAGGCGGACACGATCAGCGCAGTACTGCACCTTTTTTTCTAGCGGCTTGCAGGCTGCGGCTACCTTCAACCCATAACAATATTTATGCGAATCCAGGGCTAAATCCACGAGGTTGTTCCAGGCCTAGGAGCCTGTCGGAGAAGTGCTGATGAGGCGAGAGCGAGCAAATATTGTTCTGAACGAGGCCGAGGAAGGAGCATAGCCGAAGCTACGCAACTGACGAGCAACGAAGTGCAGAACAATATTTGCCGTTCGCAGCCCATCAAGGGCTTCTCCGACAGGCTCCTAGTGGCCCGTTAGGGCCTAAATGTTGGTAGAAAAGAGGCCTAAAGTGCCGTTTTAGGCCCAGCGGGCCGGAATTTCACCCTTGCACTTAGGTTCGTTGCCCTTTTTCGATTACGGCCCTCCGGGCCTGGGGGAAGCAATACCTGCTTGTTTCTACCAACATTATGGCCCTCTTGGCCGCTGCATGGCCATTTAGCCCTGGATTCGCATTACCTTATAGCCATATACCCCCCCGCCTCTCTACTCACCCTTCCCGCTCCCGGCTTCCCTGCTGCCGGTTGCCGGATATCCTTCTGCGAATTGCTGCCCAGATCAGCAGCAGGATAAGGAGCAGCAACAGCAGGATCAACAGCCACCAGGGGATCGGAAACGGCGTAGGGCCGGGGCCGGCGGCGGAAACGCAATCCTGGCATTCCAGTACCCGGGCTGCGGCGTCGCTCTCTACCTGAACGGGTTTAACGGGGACGGTGCAGATTTCGTCCTGCCCGTCGAAAACGATGCAGGCCTGGAGGTAGGGGATGGAATCCACGTTGCCGCCTGTTGGGTTGACCAGGACAGTGAACTGGAATTCCCCGTAGGTCAGCGGGTGGCCCAGGCCGTATTCGGCCTCGGGGAACAGCTGGAAACCGTCCAGTTCCCAGGTCACGGTATTGGTGGCGGCGTCCCGGATGGGCAGGATGGGCGCAGGCGGCCTGGGATAGATGGACAGCAGGGTGTCCGGGATGCTGAAAATATCGTATTCCGGAGGGAAAGGCACCGAGACGCTGATGTTGTTGGTATTCTGGTTGCCCTCGTTGGAAAAGTGGACCGTGGAGAAGAGCTTGAAGGCGCCGTCCGACCCCGGAGGGCACTCGCAGATTTCCGTTTTGACGTAATTCGGGTCATGGGAGCGGGTGATATCACCCCCGAAAGTGGAAAGGTCGATCACCTGGTTTCCGGCGGGCTGGTCCAGGTTGCCGAGCGTGTCCAGCAGTTGCTGAACGCCCAGGCTCTGGATCAGCGTGGAATCCTGGGCGTCCAGGAAGGTATTTGGCCCCGGCGCCTGGTCCACCATAAGCAAAGCAGTAAAACGCAAAGCGCCCAGGCCTTCTTCCGGGCCTTTGTCGAAAAGGGCGGTATCGACTTCGAACTCGACAAAAACATTCCGCACCTCCTGCGACTCCAGCGTAAAGGAGGCATAGCGGTACACCTTGTTATACCTTTCCCGCATGCCTTCCGAAAGCAGTGCGGCATCCACTTCGTCCAGAGAAAAAAACCTGTTCTGCGGATCCAGGTCCAGGCTTTTGGAAAAAGCGGCGGGAACGGGGTCGCCGGCGTCATCGAGAAAGACATCATACCGAACATCTCCCTTCGTTTCCCCTTCCGTCTTGGCCTCGATCGCCGGGTCGGAAAGGAAGAGCAGGTAAGTGCCGATACGGAAATCAAAGGGATTCCGGAGGGAAATGATAAAAACCGTCCGGTCCCTGGCAACGAACCCCCGCTGGTTGCTGGACAGTTTGATCATGCCGTCGGTGAACACCTCCTGGCGGGCGACGGGGAAGAAGTTGATCGGGGCGGGAGTAGTGTCGTTGATGACCCGCGCCGAAGGCGGGAAGTCGAGGTGGTCGTCGCTGTAGACGCCGGTGGTGAAGGCCAGGACAATGCCATTGCCGCTGCTGCCGTCCGGCCCAATAAATGTGTGGGAAAGCGCTGCGTCTTTGGATTGGTTGATGAACTCTCCGTCGCTGAACACCCACAGATATTCGTAGTGCGGGGTGGGGATTTTGGCTTTTTCCGCCTCTTCCGAGCGCACCACCGGTGTCAGTTCCGGAAGGTTTTTGATGGCCATGTTGACGGCGCCGCCCGCATCCTGAGAGAGGAAATCGATCCGGGCCTGGCCGGAAACGGAAAGCGGCAACAGGAAAAGGGACAACAACAGCGAAAGGAAAGTAGCGGACGAAGTTTGTAACCTGACGTATGAGAAGCCCATAGTTGCTGGATTTGGGAGTTAGGCAATTGAGATGGCTTTCCGGCTGCGAAAAGCACCGAAACGTTGCCCCTGCCGGCGGGCTGAAGGCGCCAAAACAGGATGCCGGGCCTTTTCGCGCGTTAAAATTAGGGATAAAACCGGAGAGTTTCTGTGTCCATTCGATTTTTGGGGTTTTATTGTTATTGGGGTTATAAATAATGCCATCGCTAACGGCGGCGCCCGGCCCTAAGCTTTCCGCCTACAAGCCGGCGCACCCCGCCAACGATGTGCTAATAACAAGTGTCTGTTCGGATTAGTATTTCTTAGCAAGGGTGTTCAGGCCATTTATCCCCGGCTGCCCCAATACGGCACCTGAAAGAGCTCAAAGGCACACCATCCAGATAGCCATCGGGATGCTCCGCCTTAGCGTCTTCTTGGCAGGGCGCCAGAGGCAGCAAAAAAAACTGGGCAGCAGTTCTTCAAACCGCTACCCAGCCCGGAATAATAGCAACTATCTACTTATCTCCAATTAGATTTATGCCCACCTTTGTGGACATGCCCTTCTGAAAATAAAACACCCTAAATTCTTCGTTCACCTGGCTGGGGGTTATGTCTAATAAGGGGGCTCACGCAGTACAACCCGGAGGCTGCTTTGCGTCAGCCCTCCCCTTTTGAATCGGTTTCGCTTAATACCGTGGAATTAAAATCGTGATCTAGTATGTCGTGCTTGAATCCTCCTGCTTGGGTTTAACTCACTCATTTACTCATTCATTCAAAGGGCAGATGCCCTGCACACCTGATCAGGCGGCAGGGCTTCCGAATTGCCCTATGAACATTATTCGTTTTATCATAGTATGAAGAACGCCCCGGATTTCCTCCCCGACGTTCGAGGGAGCGAAGCCGGGCAGCGAACCTTGCCGCCGCCCCTTTCGCCCGAAAAAAGGACAGATAGATATCTTTGAGCGCCGGAAGACGCTTTTTCTTTTATCTTAGTGTTGCCCGTCGTGTCAAACAGCTTTGTTGTTGATTACAGTCACAAATTTATAGGGTATAAACAGCCTGGCAAAACCACCTTTTGAAGGTAGTTTGAATTCCTAAACCCCCTTTTTTCCTGCCTTTAAAGCTGATACCGGGTTTGGAGCAGCACATCAAGAAGAGTAACATTGATTTTAATTGTTTAATATTCAATGCTTTATAATTAAATTTTAATATTTATCTAATCCAAAGCCAATTTGTTCTGATAAATTGCCTACTTTGGGTTTCTAAGCCTCGAAAAAAAAATGATTTTTTTTTAAAAAAGTGCAACTTTAACACTTTAACGGCCCTTTAAACCTGGAAAACGGCGCTTTTCGGGCAGGGAACGGTAAACGGATATTCCTCATCGTCCAAACGTATATGAAACACAAAGAAGACCTCCATCAGCTCATCCAGGCCATGTCGAAGTCGGAAAAACGGTATTTCACGCTCGACGCGCAGAAGAGCAGCCGCCGGCCCAGCAAGTACCTGGAGCTGTTCCAGGCCATCAACGAGATGGCGGAATACGACGAAGGCAGGCTACGGAAGAAATTCGGCCGCAACCTGCCGTACGACAAGTCCTACCTCTACGAGGCCATCCTGCGCAGCATGCGGGACTACCGCAGCTCCAAGTCCAAAGCCGCCCGTATCCGGGAGTTGCTGCTCGACGCCAAGTACCTGTACGAACGGGGCCTCTACCTGCAGTGCGAGGAACGCCTGCGGGACGCCCGCCAGGCCGCCGGCGCCCTGGGCGACCACCTGGCCCTGCTGGAGATCAACAAGGAGCGGCGCAACGTCATCTGGGACCTCAAGCGGCGCTCCTTCCGGGAGGAAGTGCACGAACTCATCACCGAAAAGGAAGCCCACCTGGAGGCCGTTGGCGAGGAATTCCAGTACCTGGACATGCTGTACGAGCTGCTGTTGAAAAACATCAAGGGCGGCGCCCGGAGCGAAGAGGAAGAACTCCGGCAAAAGGGCTACACCTCCCTGATCGAAAAACGCAGCGCTCCCGAGTCGATCCACGCCCGGCGCCGCTACTTCCAGTGCGCCGCCTTGCTCAGCCAGATGAAAGGAGACCCGGAAAAAGCTTTCGATTATTATGAAAAGGTGGTCGAATGGTGGGAAGAGAACGAAGACTACCGACAGGAGGAGTTCTACCGGTACGTCGTCGACCTGGCCAACTTCCTGTCTTTCTGCTACACGAACCGCAAGCTGGAATACATGCCTCCCATACTGGACCGGCTGCAGAACAGCAACCCCAAAAACTTCCACGACCAGCAAACGGTGTTCCAGAACGTTTCGACCTTCAAGCTCATCTACCACATCAACCTCGGGATCGCCACCGGCATAAACGAACTGGTGGAATCCATCGATAAAGGCATCCAGAAATTCCAGATCAACATCGTGAGCCAGGCGGTCCTGATCTTCAACACCGCCATCCTGCTTTTCATCGTGGAACAATTCGAACCCTGCCGGTACTGGCTGCTCAAGATCATAAAAGGAGAACGGTTCAGCGAACGGAAAGACATCAAGACGGGCGCTTTCCTCCTCTACCTGATCGCCGTCTATGAGATAGATGAGGTGGACCAACTGGAGAGCGCCTACCGCTCTGCCTACCGCTACGTCCATAAGGAACTGAACGCACCCCGCGGCAGTTTCGAGCGGGTGCTTACCTCCGGCGTCAAGCGCCTGATGGACGCCACCCCCGGGAAGAAAAGGGACATCTTGCGGAAACTGCAGGACAAAATCCGGGAGATCAAAAACGACCCTGCCCAGCGCGTACCGCTCGGCCTCGACGACCTGGCCCTGTTCTGGGCCAGCAGCCGGCTGGAAAACCGCCCCCTGGCCAGCGTGATGAAGGAAGGGTAACCGGCAGGCATGGTTTTCCTGCGCGGGAAAACAGGAGACGTTGCTGGTTATGGCTACCATTCTAACGTTGGACGACCAGCGGAGCTTCGTACATCGTACACAACTCCGGCCAATTCTGTCCAGCGTTCGGCCGGGCTCACGCCGAGGCCCTTAGACGGATCGCCTTGGTTGTTAGCTGGCAATAAACGGCTTAAGGGTTGCATACAGGCAACAACCAATTTCACCCCGGGCGAGGTCGAGGGGAACCAACAATTTCCCCGGCCCTCTCCGCTCACCCCACGTTCTTCACCACCCGCCGGAAGGGCGTAAAGATCAGGGCGTTGTCTACGCGGTTGATGCCGATCACGAACTCTTCGAGATTGAAGACGAAGACTTTGGGCCGGAACGGGTCGGGATCTTCGGAGACGAGGCCCGGGTTGATCTCTACGGCGCCGATCAACGCCATGGACTGGAACATTCGGTTGAAAACGACGGTCCACTGGCCTTTGGGCGTGACCTCCACCTTTACGGTTCCGCTTTTGCTGGCTTCCCCGCGCAGCAGGGTGTCGGCGGCGGATAATTCGGAAGTACCTGTGCCACCTGTTGATGCATCCGCCATTTCGTCGGCAGACAAGCTGGTGGCCACGGCGATCTGCCCTTTTAACAATCCCACCAGGATCATTTTTTCTTTTTGCAGGGCAAATGGAATAGCCCTGCCGCTATCGATCAGGTACAGGGTATTCATGTCAGTGGATAGGGTAATGCTATTTACCATAGGATAGGCCTTTAGGTCAAAAGTAGGCAATCCGGAGTGGATTTCGGAACGATTGCGACAGAAAATTAGGAGGCTGTCTTTTTCCGTTTCCGGCGGGTCTTGAACATTTCGACCACTTCCTTTTCCTTCAGGAAGCCAAAGTCCTGGAAGGCGGTGGAAACGAACTTCTTGATGTCCTGGTAATCCTTGCCGCGCTTGTCGGTATAGCGTTTGAGCAACTTCCTGACGTAGCGCAGGGAAAGCAGCTTGAGCTGCTGGTTGAACTGCTGGTTGGCGAAGATAGACATGTACACCGGGAAGAGTTTGGAGATCTCGAAATACTCGGCGTAATCTTCCACCTCCAGGTTGTCGATCAACCGGGCGAAGTAGTTGTAGATCGTTTGCCGTACACACTCGTTGATCGTGGAAAGGCCTTCGTAGCGCACATAGAAAGCTTTAATCGCATCCTGGGCCTCCTCGTTGATATAGCCTTTGGTGTGCACGATGTCCATCAGCTCGTAATAATCCCGGAGGTCGTCCCCGATCGATTTGTCGACGACGGCGGAGAGGCGGAGGTCGGCACGGGGGTCCAGGTCGACATCCGGCCGGTTGTGGAGCTGGAGGATGTATTCCAGGAAGTGTTCCACAAATTCCGGCATGCTGGTGCGGACGTCGTTGAAGTGCCTGGACAGCTCTTTGTGGGTTTTCTCTTCCAGGTCGAAGAAGGCGGCGAACAGGACCATGATCTCCAGGTGCTCGCGGTTGCCCTTGAATTCCTTGTTGGCGACCAGAGCGGAGAGTTCCGGGATGATGTTGGTATTGTCCGCCCTGCGGCCGACGCGGTGGAGGATGAAGCTCTTGAGCGGAGAATAGAGGATCTTCAGGTCGGAGAGGGTCTCCGGGAATTCCGCGGCGTGAAAGTGGTCACTGACGAACTGGCGCTGATACCGCTCGTAACCGGCCTGCCGCTCCACGGGCAGGCGGTACCGGTCCAGTTTCTGGCTCTGGAGGAAATAGCGCACTCTTTTGTTCTCTATGCTGTTGATCAGGTTGGTCACCCAGATATCGCTGCTCATGGCGAACCCCATCTGAATGGATTGCCCGATGCGCTTGCGCAGAATGTCGAAGTTGGAAGAATAGCAGATGGCCAGCAGGACATCCTTGAAATGATCCTGCGGGCGGACGTATTTGAATTCGGCGTCCACTTCTCCGCGCAGGACGGAGAAGCCCAGGATCTTGGGCAGGTAGAGTCCTTCGAATTCCGGTTCCAGAAGGACTTTTTCCAGCGAGATCAGCTGCAGGGGATCCTTCTCCGCCACTTCATCGTACAGCGCGGCGATACGGGGTTCGAACAGTTCCTTGAGCTGCATGTAGTATTCTTCTTCCTCTTCCTCCAGATACTGGCTCAGCTCGTCCGACTCCTGGATGTCATTAGCTATTTCTTCCAGCCTTTTGATATATTCTTTACCGAGATCCTGCATATTAGGGCCATTTTAAAGGCAAACCTGATAGTGCAAATTAAGCACTACCAGGCTTGCATATGAATAGAATTAAAAGTATAGCCTTGTCTGGCATTGCAAATATACTCAAACCCGAGAATATTGCCAAATGCCGGACCGCACCGAAATTTACTCTTCTTCGCCGGCGGCTGCCTCGGTGGCCGGCACCTCTTCAACAGCTTCAACGGCAGGTTCTTCCTTCGGCGGCGCCGTGCCGGAAACCTTGGCGTTGAACTGCCGCTGCTCCTCAGCGCTTTTCTCGAAGCGGGCGGCGATCTTCGCTTCTTTGGCTTCTACCCAGTCCTGATATTTTTTCTCTGCCTCTTCGACGGCCATCGCTCCCTTTTTCACGCCCCGCATGAGGTGCTTCTTGTAATAGACCCCTTTGAAACGCAGGATGGCACGCACCGTGTCAGTCGGCTGGGCGCCTTTCATCAGCCAGTCGTACGCCTTGTCCCGGTCGATATCAATGGTCGCCGGCTTGGTCATCGGGTTATAAGATCCCAACCGCTCGATAAACCTTCCATCCCGCGGAGACCGCGCATCGGCTACCACAATGTGATAGAAAGGGCGCTTTTTCCTGCCCTTCCTCTGTAAACGCATCTTTACTGCCATGTTAAAATTATGTAGATTAAACCATACCCGCTTACCTTGAAATCAAGCGGCGGGTTTTTAACGGCGGCAAAGATAGCCTTTTTGTTTTGGCTTGCCAACCTTTTTTGTCACTGCCGCCGTATTTTTCTCCCCGAAATGCCGGCGGTTGGAGAGCAGCGCCTCCCCGGCCTGTTTTTTTCGGCAATTGCCGCCGTATTTCTGCATTTATCCTTATTTTGTTTTACTTTTGGAAAGACAGGAGCACCCGCTCCGGAATTCCCCCTTCTCCGGTGAATCGCAACGACAATCCCCCCGCATTCTGTGAAACTGTTTCACAAAGGCTTACGTACATCTAGTGAAGTATGCCGACAGGCCGCCCCTCCCGGCCGCACCGGCCCGAAACCGATTAACTACTTGACGAACACTATGAACTATGCGCCCACTCCTATACTTGATGTGCTGCTTCCTGCTGCTCTGCTTTCCTCTTTTGGGAGGCCACCGGGGCAACCCGGAGAGCGCCCGGCTGCCGGCAACCCCGCTCCTGTCCGGCATAGAAACGGATGACTCTTTCCCGGTCCGGCGCCTCGTCGAAGACGTCTTCATCTCCGGCGCCTGCAATACCATCACCAACATCCGGGGCATCGGCGACAAGAAGGGCATTGGCTACTTTCAGAACGGCGGCGCCAGCATTGGCATCAGCCGGGGCGTCGTCATCTCCACCGGTCCGGTCGGCAATGCCGAAGGGCCCAATACAGCCACCGACCGCAGCGGCGACTTCCACGACAACAACGGCGACCCCGACCTGGACATTATGGCCACCGGGCCGGTCAAGGACGCCGTGGGCATAGAATTCGACTTCATGCCCCTCGACTCCATAGTCACCTTTAAATACGTCTTCGCCTCCGAGGAATACTGCGAATTCGTAGGCAGCATCTACAACGACGTGTTCGGGTTCTTCATCCAGGGGCCGGGCATCCAGGGCGGCTTCTCCAATGGCGCCCGCAACGTGGCCCTCATCCCTGGCACCGAGGATTTCGTCAGCATCAACTCCGTCAATTTCCAGCAGAACGAAAGCTACTACATCCGCAACGAGCTGCCCGACGACGCCGAGCTCTGCGGCCTGCCCCCCGCCACCGGCAGTTTCCACAGCCAGGTCGAATACGACGGCTTCACCCGCCTGATGACCGCCGTGCTGCACCTGCAGCCCTGCCAAACCTACCACATCCGGCTGGTGGTGGCCGATGTGGGCGACAATTTCTACGATTCCGCAGTTTTCCTCGCCGCCGAAAGCTTCAACCTCGGCGGAAAGGTCGAAATATTCGCCGGGACCGGCACCTCGCCGGAAAACCCCTCCTACGAGGGTTGTCAGGACGCCTACTTCGTCTTCGAACGCCCGCCTGGCAGCAACCAGCAGTTCCCGCTGACGGTCAACTATACCGTCTCTCCCATCAGCACCGCCGTGGCGGCCGCCGACTTCGTGCCGTTGCCCGGTTCGGCCACCATCCCGGCCGGGCAGCCTTCCGTACTGGCACCGGTGAATCTCATTAATGACGGCCTGCCGGAACCGGTCGAGAGCCTCGTCCTGGAACTGGATATCCCCTGTGCCTGCTACACGGATACGGCCCGGATGTTTATCGCCGACAGCCCGCCGGTCGCCGTCCGGCTCGACGATTTCGGGCTCTGCGAGAACGGCAGCGCCACCATCCGCCCGGCAGTACAGGGCGGCACCGCCCCCTTCGCCTACGCCTGGAACACCGGCGGGCAGGGCCCCTCCCTGGCCGTCTCGGCCGGAGGGCCCCCGCTGTATGCCGTAACCGTTTACGACGCCTGTGGAAACAGCGCCACAGACAGCGCCACGTACTTTCTGGCCCAGCCGCCGGAAGCTGCCCTCAGCGGCCAGGCCTCCATCTGCGAAGGCGATACGGCGCTGCTGCCCGTAACCCTCCGCGGCAACCCGCCCTGGAGCATCGCCTATAGCCTCGACGGCGTGCCCCAGCCCGAAATAACCAGGATCGACAACCCCGGTTTTCACCTGCCGGCCTCCCTGCCCGGCACCTACGCTCTGCTGGGGGTCTGGGATGCAGCCTGCGAAGGCTATGCTTCCGGACAGGCCGAAGTCGAAGTGCGCGGCGTTACCCTGAAGGCCGAACGCCGGCATGTGTCCTGCCCGGATGCTGCCGACGGCGCCATACGGGTCGAGATCACCGGGGGCATACCGCCCTTCCAGTACCATTGGCAGGAAAATATCGGGAACAGCCTCTCCCCCCAGGGGCTGCCGGCAGGCACCTACCACCTGTCGGTAACCGACGGCTCCGGCTGCGGCAAAGAGATGGCCTTCGAAATTGAAGCGCCTCCTCCCCTGGAACCCCTGAAACCCGACTGCATCCTGCTCGCCGAGGGGCGCCTCGTCCTTGACGCCGCCGGCGGAACGCCACCCTATTTGTATTCGCTGGACGGCGATGCCTTCTTCAGCGATGCCTTGTTCGACGGGCTGGAGGCCGGGCGGCAATATGACATCACCATTCAGGACGCCGCCGGCTGCCTCCTGAACCAGGACTTTATCATGCCCGCCCCCTACGACGGACAAATGGTGGCCCTCCCCGAACAGATGGAGGCCGCCGTGGGCAGACGCATCCTGCTCCAGCCCGGCCTCTTCATCCCCGAATCCCTCATCGGCGCTATCCGCTGGACACCGGCCACCGGCCTGAGCTGTGCGGACTGCCTCCACCCCGAACTGATACCCCTGGAGGACCGTACCTATACCTTGCGCATCGTCGACATCTATGGCTGCACTGCCGAAACGTCGGTAAAAATCAAGGTTGAGAACAAGGCGGCCATCTATGTGCCTACCGCCTTTTCTCCCAACGGCGACCACATCAACGACCGCTTCGCCGTCTATGCCAATACCTTCCAGGTCGAAGAAATTGCCACCTTCCGGGTATTCGACCGCTGGGGCAACCTGGTTTACGAACGGAAGGAATTTCCGCCTAATGACGAATCCGCCGGCTGGGACGGCACCGCCCGCGGCAAACCCCTCAGCGCCGGCGTATATGCTTATATGGTAGAAGTGAAACTCGTCAACGGCGGCAGGCAGCTCGCCGGCGGGCATGTGGTATTGATGAGGTAAAAGGTGTGCATTCGTGCATGTGTGCATTCGTAGGGTTCCCATCCCGAATGCACCTGTACACGAATGTACGCCCGTCCTCGCACCTCGGCCGGGTAAAAATACACGAATGCACAAACACCCCCCTACCCTTCCTCCTCCGGCCCCAGGATATTGATTGGCCGGTCGATGCTTTCCTGCAGGGAGATGATGGTTTCCGTGCGTTGAATACCGGAAATTTTCTGGATTTTGTCATGCAGCACTTCGCGCAGGTGGTCGGTGTCGCGGCAGATGATCTTGGCGAAGATGTTGTAAAGCCCCGTGGTGTAATGGGCGGCAACGATCTCGGGGATTTTCTCCAGCTCCAGGGCCACGTCGTCGTAAAGAGAGCTCTTGTCGAGGTAAATGCCGAGGAAGGCGCAGATATCGTATCCAAGCTTGTTGTAGTCGACGGTGAGGTTGTACCCCTTGACGATACCGGCTTCCTCCAGTTTTTTCATCCGGACGTGAATGGTCCCTCCGGATACGTACAACTGCTTGGCAATATCGGTATAGGCTTTCTTGGAATTTTCCATGAGGATGGAAAGGATTTGCCTGTCCAGTTTATCAATTTCTGTACCTTTCGACATAAACTTCCTTTATTGTTAATCCTTTAACAAATTTAGTTTTCTACCTCGCAATTATCAAAGTTAAGTGTAGTTTCTTTTTATTTTTTGATTTTTTTACAAGCGGGGCGGGCAGAACAAATTGTAAACCACGTTGAGGCAGGTATATAAAATATTGGTACATTTGCGGCAAGCCGCTATAATAGCTAATGTTATGAAACGATCAAGCCTACTCACTCCCGTGCTCCTCCTGTCGGTTGTACTGATGGGTTCCTCCTGTGGCAGCGAACCCGAAAACCAGCAGGAACTCCTGGTCGGCCGATGGGAATTGACGGAAGCCACCCGCAACGGGAGCCCCACGGAGTCGCTCTCCGACCTCTACTTCGTATTTCGCGCGGACGGCACCATGAACACGAACCTGCCGGTTCCCGGCCTGAAAGAAGAGAACAAATACAAGCTGGAAGGCCGAAACCTATACCAATACAGCGATGAAATGCCGGATGAACTGGCCTACTACATCAACGAGATCGGGGATTCCACGCTGGTCCTGAATACCGAGCTGCGCAACTTCAGGTTCAGCTTCGTCCTGAAAAGGCAACCGGAAAAGGAACAGTTGCAATGATCGTCGTCGTTGCATCAGAGAACCCCGCCAAGCTTCTCGCCGTGCAGCAGGCCTTCCAGGCCGCCTTCCGGATCGATGCGGAAATGCAGGGCATCAGCGTCGGCAGCGGGGTAGCGGAGCAACCGCTGAGCGACGAAGAGACCTTCCGCGGCGCCCGCAACCGGGCGCACAACGCCCGCCGCGCCCTGCCCGGCGCCGACTACTGGGTGGGCGTCGAGGGCGGCATTGAGGATACGGCCAGCGGCATGGATGCTTTTGGCTGGGCCTATGTCTGCTCCCCGCTCCGGGAAAGCCATGCCCGCTCCGCCACCTTCCCCCTGCCGCCCACCGTGGCCGAACGCATCAGGGCCGGCAGCGAACTGGGCCCCATCATGGACGAGCTGTTCAACAAAACGGAAAGCAAAAAGAAAGGCGGCGCCGTCGGCCTGCTGACCAACGGCCTGGTCACCCGCGACGCCCTCTACGCCCAGCCCCTGATCATGGCCCTCATCCCTTTTTTACACCCGGGGTTGTGGGCACAGGCACCAGGGTAGCAATTCAAACATCGCACCTCATACATTTTAACCGGCTCGCAGAGACGGTCAAACCTCACAAATCCCAGGCTTCACCCATTTGCGATGACGTAACGTCAGCGTTTAACAACAGATACCACCTTCACCCGCTCCCCTCCTGCTTCCACCACCAGCCGGTAGATGCCCGGGCGCAGCCCGGCAGCGGGCAGGCGCAATTGGGGCGGCGCACTCGCCACCCGTTCCTGCTTTACCAGCTGCCCCAGGCTGTTGAACAGGAGAACCCGGACGGGCCGGCCCGCCAGCGCGCCCAGTTCCACAGCCAGCGTATTGGCAAAAGGCGAGGGAAAGGCACGCACCCCGGCCGCCGCCGCTTCTTCGTCGCTGCTGATAACAACATCGACATTCTGGCAAATTTCGTCCTGGCCGGCGCCGTTGGCCACCGTCAGGCACACCTCGTACACCCCGGAGGCGGCGTAGGTGTGGGAAGGGTTCTGCTCCAGGCTGTTGGCGCCGTCGCCAAAGTTCCAGAGCCAGCCTACGGGTTCGAATTCCGACTCGTCGGTGAACTGTACCTCGCCATTCTCCAGCAGTTCATAGCTGAAGGCCGCAACGGGAGCCGTCATCGACGTCGAGTAGCCGGAGAGATGAACCGCCGACAAGGGATTGCCGGACCCGTCGTACTCCAGGGAGAGCACCCGCGACCGGCCGTCCTTGGCCCACCACTCGTAGGCGACCGTGGTGTCCACCATGGGATCCAGGTCGATCCACAGGCCAAAAAACAATACGGATATGGAGTCGATGGTAATGGTCTCTATCCTTTGGCGCAGCGCTTCGTAGGTGCCGGAAGGAAGCGCCACCTCTCCCCAGGCGTCGATCTCGGCCGACTGCGTGCCGGTTCTGCGAACCTCTATCGAATCGACATTGAAAGAAGGCGCAACGTCGCCGTCCAGCTTCCGGTAAAAGCCGAAATCCCGCTCAAAAGAACTCCCGAAAGTAGCCGGCGCCGGGATCAGTTGCTGGGGCGCGTCGAACCGCACGGTCAGGGAAGTGCCTCCCGGCACCGGAAACGAACCGCCCAGGATGAGCAGCGCGTCATTTGTCAACTGTGCATAACTGTAAAAGCCGTCGGTGCCGAGCAGAGAAAAGTCCGCATCGGTAAATTCACCTCCAAACGGCGTTTCGGCAGGGTCGACCACCGTATTCTGGAAAGCAGTATGGGTGGACAATCCGGAAAAATCCCAGCTTTGCCCTCCTCCGGCCGGGCCGGGCGCCAGCCCCGGGACGATCGTGTCCACGCCGAAACTAAGCACCGCCCCGAAGGGAGGAATATCGGAGCCGTCGATAGTAATCTGGGCGGAAAGGGCCATCGCACTGAACAGGCCCGGCAACAACATCAGGTAAAATTTTCGCATGACTTTCGAATTTTGGTTTTTTTGAAATAAATTCCCCTTCGGGAGCAACAATGGGGCCGGCGGGCAATTTATTTTGCCCCTGCGCCCGGCCACGCCAGGCGGGCGGCGCCACTTTCAGCGAGCCAATTTATAAGATAATATGGCACAGCGCCACACTGATCCAGGGTTTAACTTTTTGCTGACATTATGGCGGACGAATGTTTGTTATACTCCGCTGCAATAGGTTTTGTGCATTTGCCTTCCCCGCCCCTTGATCCCCTAGCGCCTCCGCCTTCGGCTGACGTAGTAGCCTTCGGCGCACGAAGTCCGCTGAGTAGCTTCAGCCTTCGGGCGACGAAGTCTTCCTCCGGCAGACGAAGTCGGCGCTCGCGGAAAGGGGAAATCCTCCCATAAATGCACAAAACCTATTGCCGTCAAGTATAAATTGCCGAACAATGAAAAAACTGCTGCTCCCATTCTACCTGCTGCTCAGCCTGCTCAACCTCTGTGGCGAATACAGCCGCTCCGAGGCGCTCATCTTTGCCAGCAAGCCCTTGCTGCTGACGGTGCTGGCGCTCTGGTTCTACCAGCAGCTGCGCCCGCTGCGGGCCCGTTTCCCCCGCTTGCTCCTGGCGGGGTTGATCTTTTCCGTCGGCGGCGATGTGCTGCTGATGCTGGTGGAGAACGGGCCGAAAGACGAGCGTTTCTTCCTCTTCGGCCTGGGCAGTTTCCTGCTGGCCCAGCTGAGCTACCTGCTCGGTTTTCTGAACTACCCCGGAGCGCGGCGGGGATTCCTGGCCCGGTCGCCCTGGCGCGCCTGGCCTTTCGCCCTCTTTCTGACCGGGATACTGGGGCTGCTCTGGCCGGGCATTCCCGCGCCAATGCGGGCACCGGTGGCGGTGTACGCCTGTGCCATTACCGGCATGGCGACGGCGGCGCTCAACCTGCGGCCCCTGCTGAAGCGGGAGGTTTTCCTAGGCCTGATGGCCGGCATCATCCTGTTCCTCCTTTCCGACAGCCTGATCGCCCTGAACAAATTCCGGGCAGATGCCTTCGCCATCCCCTACGCGCGCCTGCTCATCATGGCCACCTACCTGCTGGGGCAGTACTGGATAGCGCGGAATGCAGCGGCGGCGTGGAAAGGCAAGGCGGCGGTTAATGTATAGTATTCGCCCAAGTTCGATATGTAGCCCCCAATTCCGGTTTTCGGTTTTCGGTTGCTCGGGGGCAGCCTCCAAATGCCGAACTCCGAATGCCGAACTCCGGGCAATTGGAAAGTTGGGGGCTACATATCGAACTTGGGTTAGGCACTGGCCCGCTTCCGGCTGCGGCCGGTTCCCTGCCGGAGTTGTCTAACCTCAAAACAAATCCGTTGTTCCCGGCCGCCCCGGCAACGGGCCTAAATCCAAATCTGATGCGCAGTTTTACCCTTTTCATTCTGATCGCAGCCGTCATGATTTCCCGGCAGCTCCCGGCCCAGTGGGCCAATGTGCCCTCCGTTCCCGCCACCGATATTTTTGCCCTGGCAGCCGGCCCGGAGGCCTGGTTCGCGGCAACGGATAATATGGTGTTCACAAGCAGCAATGACGGAGAAACCTGGACGGAACTGCCCACCTCGCCTTTTCCGGGCGGAGGGCTCAATGCCTTGTACAGCGACGGCCTGGCGGTCTACGCCGGCGCGCTGAACGGCGGCGTGGCCCGCAGCTTCGACGGCGGCCAGAACTGGCAAAGCCTCACAACCGGGCTGACGGTTCCGGGCGCCCGAAGCGTTAACTGTTTCCTTGCCCGGGGGGACTCCTTGTTTATCGGCACGGAAGGCGGCGCCTATTTCATCCGGAAAAGCCTGGCGTCGCCTCAGTGGCAGGGCTTCAATGAAGGCCTGGCGTTCAACCTTTCCTACACGATCAATGCCCTGGCATTCACCGGCGCGGCTTTCCTGGCCGGCGCGGGGGCAAACGGGCACCTCTACCGGCGCGGGTTGAGTGACGGTGCCTGGGCGCCCATCCCCATAGCCGATCCCTTTGTAAGCGACCTGACCGCCCAGTCTTTCCTCCTGCTTCCCGGCAAAGCCTATGCCGGCACCCAACTGGGCCTGTTCCGGAGCGACGACGACGGCCGGAGCTGGCAGCGGGTGTCCGCCAACCAGGGGGCAGTATCGCAAATGCTTATTTTTGAAAAGAATGACGTTCTGCTTTCCGTCATCAACCGCCTGACCTATTCCGAACTCTACGCGTCCGGCACTGAAGGCGCTTCCTGGACCCTGCTGGGCAACTTCCCGGCCAACTTCATCTACGGCCTGCAGGCTTCGGACGGCCGCCTTTATATGGCCTGCAGCGCCGGCCTGCTATGGGCGCCGCTGGACATCATCAGTGAAACAACCGGGCCCGGGCAGCCGGCAACGAACCACATTCAGGCTGTTTTCCCCAACCCGGCAAGCGGCCGGGCAAGATTGGCCATTCATCTGGATAAAGGCCAGGCCGTCCGGACCGGATTGTTCGACAGCTCCGGGCGGCAGGTGCAGGACCTGGTTTCCGGTTATTACCCGGCCGGCCGGCACGATATCGACATTACTCTGGAGGGCCTGCCTGGAGGCATGTACGTACTGAGGTGCTGGTTTGGAGAGGTGCAGGAAAACCGGTTGCTGGTTGTGAGATAATATAGTTGATCATTTTATCCTGCCGAAAACTTCGTCGACAGCAAGCCCCTTCACCTGGGGAGAATCAATGCGCTTGCCTTCCCGGAAAATCCTTATGTTGTCATATCCTTCGGCAGAAGGCTGAGTATGTACTTCTACGATCTTCTCTCCCAGGACGACAAGCCAGGCCTCGGGGATGCCCGCCCTGGCGTAACCAGGCAACTTGACGTTTCGGTCTTTTTCAAGGGAGGAATCGGCAACTTCAATGACCAGCAGGATTTCTTCAGGCTTGGGATGGGCGCTGCGATAGCCGTTGGGTTTTCGGACGGCAAGGGCCAGGTCTGGTTCCGGCTCGGAATGTTCATTCAGGGTCACCGGATTCTGCGCCCTTACGATGGCCTGCTTGTGAAAGTGCAGGATAAACCATTCGTTCAGCCGGTCAACACAATCGGCATGGGGGCTGTTTATGGGGCTCATATCATAAATTTCTCCGTCTATCAGTTCTACACGGGCGTCTTCTCCGAAGACGTTAGCTTCAGCCATGCGGTGATAATCTTCTACTGTAAAACGGTAAGTTTTCGGGCCGGTATCGGTTACAGTGATAGAATTCATGGCTTAGGATTTCTCTTGGGAAAAATATCCCTGACCGCTAATGTCCCCAAAATGGTTGACTCTATCGCTTCGCCGGGCAGATGGATGTTTTTAGTCCGATAGGTATCTTCCCATGGCTGCATATGAATCTCTATACACACCTGATTAATGTCAATAATCCACACTTCACTGATACCAGCTTTGGCATAATTCGGCAGTTTGACCCGTTTGTCTGTTTCCAGCGAAGAAGCAGCAACTTCCATTAAGAGTATCACATCCTCAGGCCGGGGGTGAGAATCTGCATAATAATCCTCCCGCATTTTCAGGATAGCAATATCAGGCTCAGGTTCTGAAAATTTGTCAAGTGTGACCGGATTCTGAACGCTCACTATATATTGGTCTCCCAACAACTTGTTAAGTAGCCGGTTCAACCAATTCACCGTACCAGAGTGGGGGCTTTTAATAGGGCTCATGTCAAATATTTCTCCGCCTATCAGTTCTACACGGGCTTCCTCGAATATATCTGCCCCTCCCATAAGATGATATTCCTCCACAGTGAGGCGGTGCTTTTGAGTTGAAAGGCCGGTTTTTTCTATGGCTTTGCCTGAGTTCATATTTTGTTGCATAAACCTTAAAGATACGCAAAAGTGCGATCATAAAAAAGGCAATTTTTATAAGATTTAACGCATCGCCAGGCCGAAGGCTTAACTTGGCCCTAAAAACATGCGAGTCCTTGTAAGTATCACCCTGTTGTTCCTGGCCCAGGCCTTACCGGCACAAAACCAGCAACCCTGCAGCTCGGAAGCCCATCGCCAGTTCGACTTCTGGGTCGGCGAATGGGCCGTTTACGCCACAGGGGCCGACACCCTGTCCGGGCGCAATGCCGTCCGCCAGATCCTCGGTTCCTGCGTCATCGAAGAGAACTGGACGAGCGCCTCCGGCTGGCAGGGCAAAAGCTTCAATACCTACAACCCCGTCGATTCTACCTGGAACCAGGTGTGGGTCGACCAGTCGGGGGCCACCTACCACTTCTCCGGGAGGCGCGAGGGCAACGTCATGCAGCTTTATGGCAAAACGACAACTCAAAGGGGCGAACATGTGCTGTTTGACCTGGCCTTCCACTACGACCCGGATGAGGATACCGTCCGCCAGGTGTGGAAGATGTCAAAGGATGAAGGAGAAAAGTGGCAAGTGATTTTTGACGGGACGTATGTGAGGGAATAGGCCAGCGGAAGACTTGACAAGTTTCCCGAAGGATAGCCGCCTGAAAACTTGTCAAGTCTGCGGCTGTTTCACATCATTACCATCTTCCCCGTAAACTGCTGCCCTCCGCACCGGAGTTCGTAGAAATAAACCCCTTTCGGCATCCGCTTGCCGGCCTCATTGGCCCCATCCCACCGGGCCAGGTAAGTGCCGGGCGGCAAATCGGCGTCCATCAGTTTTCTGACGGCCTGCCCGTCGGCGTTGTACACGGTCAGCACGGCAGGCATGCGCCCCTTGCCGTGGGGGATGACAAAACGGATGACTGCCGACCGGGAGAACGGGTTGGGGAAACACTCGGCGGTGATTTGGACCTCCTTGACAGGGCCCGGCTCTTCCGTCCCGGTCCAGATCAGGCCGCCTTCGCCTTTGGAGTCGCCGTTCACATCAGCCATATAGACATTCACCCAGTCGGGCCTGCCGGCGAGCTGGAGGTAGCTCTCCGCCCACTCCTCGTCGGTCAGCCGCAGGAAATCGTCGGTAGTGTATTCGTAGTAGCTCGCCACCGGGCCGGCGAAGGCCGCCAGCTCGCCGTCGCTGGTGGGCGCCACGACAATGGCCAGGTCGGCCGGGCCGGTGCCGGCATGAGCCACCCACCCCTGCATGCTGCCGGCGCAATCGCTGGGAATAGTGTGGTAATCCGCCACCAGATAGTCGGGTTCAGGCGTGACCGGTGCCGGCTCGTAATTGGGCCCGAAGAGCAGCTTCAGGTACCAGCCGTCGAGCACGCCATACTGGTCGGTGCGGAACAGGACTTCTTTGAGGAAGACCTGCTCGGCGCCATCCAGCGGAACGCCCATCAGTTCCTTTTCGGCAATGGTGGCCAACTGATCGGTGATCTCCTGCAACAGGCTGAAGTAGGCCAGGATATCGGCCTGCAGGCCCGGGTCGCTGAAGGCAATGCCGGCAAATTTGTCCTGGGCCCGGGCCGCCAGCTGGTTCAGGTTCCGGAACGCCTGGGGGATGGGCTCCACATAACCGGCGGGATAGGAGCAGACGATGACGTCGGTATAGGACTGCTTGGCGTACAGCAGGTGGTCGTGGCGCAGCTCCGTCCAGGAGGCCAGCTGCGTATTCATCTTCTGCTGCCACCAGGCGCCGGTCTGCATGAATTTGGGCAACCCTTCCCGCTCCTGTGGGGGGTTGAGGGCGCGGATGGCGTTCAGCCACATGGCGTGCACGGTGCTGTTCCAGAACGAATCGTCGTAGGAATCGGCCAGATAGCGGAGGGCCGCCAGGTTGGAGGCGTAGTGGTACTCCTCCAGCTCCGGCAGCAGCAGTTGGGCCGCCGGGTCGTTGCCCAGAGCAAAGAGGATGTCGAGGGTGGACGGGAAAAGGCGGCAAATCCGCTCGCCCTGGTATTCGATCCTGGAGTATACCACATTGCCGGCGATATAGGAATCGAGGATGAAGCGCTGCCCGAACAGCATAAAGGCCGCCGCCGGCTGCAGGCTTTCGCCGGAGAAGGGATCCTGTGCCAACACCCGGGAGTTGATGTGCTGCATGCCGATGTTCCGGCTCGCCAGCGAATCCTGAAAGGCGGCCAGGGCCTGGCTGTCCAGCAACTGCGCGGCATTGTCCAGCTCTATGGACTGGAGGAAGGCCCGGAGATGGGCCGGCGAGGCGTTGTCCTGCTCTCCCACCAGGAAGGCCAGCATGTCTTCCGCTTGTTCGAAAAGGCCGTAGGTGCCGGACAGTTCCATCAGTTCCATCAGCAGCACCGCGTCGATGGCCTGCCGCTGGATGTCTTCGTCGGTTTGCGGGGGGCAACCGAGGGGAGCAGCAACCGGCCTGCGGAGATATATCTCGATCCTGCCCAGCCACATCATTGCCCGGAAATAGCGGCTGAGATCTTCGTCTTCGGCGTAGTGGCCGCGGGGCCGGAACTGGCTGAAGTCGATCTGCTTGCAGGTTTCGGAGAAGAAGGGGTAAGACGCCAGCTGTTCGGCGGCGATCAGGCCGAGGATTTCTTCAACCACGGCCTGGTTTTCGCTGAATACGGGGCTGATGTTCTCCCCCAGCAGCCGCCGGGGCACGGTGAGGTATACGTCCACGTCCCGGAGCATGGTTTCCATTTGCTCCTCTGCGGCATACTGGCTGGCCAGGGCCGGCAGTTGCTGGTGCATGTCCGTGAGCAGTTCGGTGGCCATCTGCATCAGCGCGCCCTGTTCGATCTGCTTTAGCAGCGCTACGTAATAGTAGTGAAAAGCGTGCAGGATGGCGTCTGTGGAGACGAACACCGGCAGGTCTTTCTGCCAGACGTCGAGGAACTGCCAGATAAAGGCGCTCTGCCGCAGGCGTTCGGTGACCAGGAAGCCGTGCTTGTCCAGCAGGGTTTTCTCATACGCCGTCAGGGCGTATTTTTCGTCGATCAGATCGTGGTACAGGGCCGAATTCCAGGAGATTCCCGCCCCGGCCAGGAAGGGCGTTGCGGGGTGGAGGTTCAGCAGTTCGCCGGGTTCCATGTTCTTGTGGTCCTGGAGGAACTGGTGGTAGGCGCCCAGGTCGAAATCCGGGGCTTGCGGGTAGAGCTGGAAAGGAAGAACCAGAATAAAGCAAACGAGCGTAAGGAGCTGTTTCATGATAGCGCGGTTTTGGGAGTAAGGAAAATGGTGGCGTCAGGATAACCTGTTTAAGTTAGCACATATCTGCTGTTCTGGCAATGATAATCATCAGGGAGCGCCCGGGCAGGCAGGGGAATTGGGGGGATTGTTGGGGGGGTGACAAATGGGGGGCGGTGTTCATCAATTGGTTGATACAGGAGCGGGTTGCTCTGTGCCCCATTGTATAAACCTAAAAAAAATTTTAAAGATGTGATTTTTTCACTATTTTTGTGTTCAAAACACCAATCATATGCTTATCCGGTTTTATGTTGAGAATTTTTCGTCATTTAGAAACAGGCAATCTTTTTCTATGATACCTGGGAAAGGGACGTTGAAGTCAAATCATAAAACTACGCCGGTTAAAGGAATTTCTGTTTTGAAGGCAGCAGTAGTTTTTGGAGCTAACGCATCAGGAAAGTCCAATCTGATTAAGGCAATCAATTTTGGTAAAAAGCTTGTATTGGAGGACATAAAGCCGGGTCAAAAGATTGACTACAGCAAGTTTAGGCTGAATGAGTTGAGTATAGCTGGCAACTCCAGACTAGAATATGAATTGCAACATAATGGAAAGAATTATGCGTACGGATTTGTGTTCAACAAAGATGGGATTATAGAAGAATGGCTGTATGAAGTGACTAAAAAATCTGACAAAAAAATCTTTGTTAGAAACGGGAGTTCCTTCGATTTGTCCTATTTAATAAGCATTAACAAACAAAAAGAAGAAAAACAGTTTATTAACTTTATTGCAAAGGGAACACCTGATAACAAGTTGTTTTTGAATGAAATCAGGTATAGGAAGGTTAAAGAAAACGTAACCGATATTTCTGATATAACAAATGTTCTTGATTGGTTCCTGAATTCACTGAAAGTTATTCTTCCGGAGGACAAATATAATGTTGGCTTGAGATTTGAACTTAAGGATGATGAAAAACTATTAAAGTCATTCGAGCAATTTTTAGAATATTTTGATACCGGCATTGATGGCGTTTGTTTAGAGCCAATTTCTGTAGAAAAAGTAGATATTCCTGATTTCCTTTTAAAGAGAATTAGCGATGATTTGTTAAATGCCAATTCTGAAGAAAAGAGAGCTGCGATTCTTTCAGATAATAACACTACATACTTTATATCAATAATAAACAATGAAGTAGGTTATCATAAATTTATGACTAAACATATCATTGATTCCGGAAAAGAAGTGCTATTTGACACGAGTGAGGAATCAGATGGCACCAACAGGATCATCGATTTTATTCCTCTACTAATGGATTTGTTACAGGGAGATAATGTGTTTATTATTGACGAGATGGAAAGGAGCCTTCATCCTAATCTGATTTATGACCTGATCGATCTTTTCCTGGCGAAAAGCACAAATGTCAATAGCCAGATGATCTTGGCAAGCCATGAATCCTCTCTACTTACTCAAAAATTATTAAGGAAAGATGAAATATGGTTCACTGTAAAAGAAACAGATGGGTCGACAACTATTCATTCATTGGAAGAATATAATATAAGATTTGATAAAAAAATCCGGAAAGACTATTTGCTTGGAAGATTTAAAGCAATTCCTAAGCTTGGAAACAGAAACAACCTGACTGTATTGCCAAATCAATGAAATTTTATGCCCAGAGAACGCCAAGAATTCTTTAGAGAAAGCAATTCTAAAGAAAAAGAGAGGATTTACATACTAGCATTTGAAGGCAATGTCACAGAAGTTGAATATTTCGAAGAAATCAAATCATACCAAAGATTCAATGACGAACTCGTACATTTACATTTATTGAAACGAAGAAAGTCAGATACAAATAGTTCTCCTAAATATGTTTTTTCAAAACTCAAACGCGAGGCAAAAGAAGAGTATAATTTTAATGATCAGGATGAATTATGGATGATTATTGACACCGATAGGTGGAAAAATATTCGTGAAATAATAAATCTCTGTTCGTCAGAAGGAAATATGTTTGCCGCTGTCAGTAACCCTTGTTTTGAGTTTTGGCTGCTCTTGCATGTCAAAAAATTCAGTGACCTTTTAGATGAAGAAAAAACAAATCTGTTACAGAACAGAAAAATTTCAAATAAAAGAAGATACATAGATAAATTATTAGGAGATGCAATGCCTGATGGATATAATAAGCGCAATCCAAGAACGGCAAGGTTTATATTATTGGTAGACCATGCCATTACTGAATCCAGGAATTTGGTAGTCGAAGGAGAGGATTATCCCAAAGGATTAGGATCTCATGTATATAAGATTGTAGAAAAGCTACTAAAGTGAAGGCTGATCAGAAAGAAAAGCCGTATTCACACCTTGATAAACACCCGCCCCCGATACAACACCCACGCCAGCCCCAGAAACACCAGCACGTTGGCCAGGGCGAAAGCCAGCGAAGCGTTCATAGGCGAAAAGAAAGGCGCGAATACTGTATCGTACACCCAGCCCTTCACCGTCTGCCGCCCGCCGCCTGCCGCCTGCCAGCCGATGGTGTACATGAGCTTGGCCACGAAGCCGGAGAGGATGAAGACGAACAGGGCGTTGGTGCCATAGACCACAAAAGGCTGCGCCCGGCGCCGGCACTCCAGGATGTCGATCAGCCAGTATGCCACCCCCAGGAAGAGCAGGGCCAACCCGCTGGTATAACACACGTAAGAACTCGTCCAGATTTGTTTGTTGATGGGGAAGGCCAAATCCCATACCAATCCCAGTGCCGCCAGCAGGGCGCCGGCCGCCAGCAGGCCGGTGGCCTTGTGGTAGGGCCCGCGCGCGGTGCGCAGCCATTCTCCCGCCAGCATGCCGCTGATGCCGGTAGCCACGGCCGGCAGGGTGCTGAGCAGGCCCTCGGGATCCCAGGTTTCGGATTGGCGCCAGAGGTGGTTCGAAGAAAAAACGAGCCGGTCGAACCAGGCGCCCAGGTTGGTTTCGGGTTCCAAATTGGGCGGGTAGCCGCCGGGCACGGGAACCAGGGCCATCAATGCCCAGTACAACAACAACAACCCGATGCCGGCATAGAGCTGCACCCGCCAGCCGGTACGCAGGAAGAGCAGGGCGCAGATGGCGTAAACGATGGCAATGCGTTGGAGGACGCCCGGTATCCGCAGCCGGCTGAAGTCGTAGATGCCC
The DNA here is from genome assembly GCA_024102975.1 of Phaeodactylibacter sp. GTDB lineage: Bacteria > Bacteroidota > Bacteroidia > Chitinophagales > Saprospiraceae > JACJXW01. The sequence goes on from JAGFJD010000088.1 coordinate 33,545, forward strand.
CAGCCGGCAAGGGCCATGGCCAGGGCGGTGCCCAAAGCGAGGTAGAGGAAACGGCGGGCCCACAGCATTCGTTGCGGCTTCTGCCCCAGGCAGACGGCCCGGCTGAAAACAGCCAGGGTGAAAACGCCGAGCAGGATATAATGCAACCACTTCCTGCCCAAAGGCACATCTTCTGCCATGCCAAAGCTGGGAAATGCCGCCAGGAAAATCCCCAGCCCAAAGAGGATGGCCGCCCGCAGCAGCGTCTTGCGGACCAGGGCGGCCTGCGGCTGCCCGGCGTATTTGCTCAGCGCCAGCGGAATGGCCACTCCGACGATAAACAGGAAAAAAGGAAAGATCAGGTCGGTGGGCGTGCAGCCGTGCCACTTCGCGTGCAGCAAGGGCGGATATACCGTGGACCAGCTGCCGGGGTTGTTCACCAGGATCATCCCGGCGATGGTGATGCCGCGAAAGGCGTCGAGGGAAAGCAGGCGCTGGCTGGAGGTCGTGGCTGGCATAGGAGGTTCCGGTTAGGTTTACCGGCAAATTTATTCCTTTTTAGCCAAACCGGGAGGAAGAAGCGCTGATTGTTAATGTTACTGCTGCATTGATAATCGGGAGAGGGAGAAAGGGCTGAAGGGCAGCCCGTCCGAAACAGATAACGGGCCGCTTGAAAGCGGCCCGTCCGAAAAGCAGATTGTATCAGTTACAGGTGTATGTGGTGACCACCTCCTGGGTAACGCCGCCCGCTTCCTGCATGATGGTTATGCTCGGGTTGGCTTCGACCACATCCAGCGCTTCGTCGCAAAACTGGGTGCCGGAAACCGACTGCGAGCCGAATTCCTTGCCGTCGACGTAAATGACCTGCTCGGCGGAACACGTCTTGCAGCGCGGCTCGTTGTCGTCCTTTTTGCAGGAAGCCATTCCGGCGCCCAGGACGAATACGGCAGCGAAGACCAGGATGGATTGAATAAGGGTTTTCATTGTTGATTTTTTAGGTGTTAAAAAAATGACCTTACATGGACTAGTCGGGCAAAGGTGAGAGATGTTACCCCTGAGAGCATGTTTGGAGGTGGTGCTTTAGCAGCGAAAAAGATCAATTTTGGGTTCTCGCAAGGCTCCCCGACCCTTCGGGTGCGGGGCAGGCTATTTTTTAGCGCATAGCGGCGCTACGGGCCAAAAAATAGCCGCAGCGAGGTTCCAAAAGTGGGCTTTTGCAGCCTAAATAGCCTGCCCCGTACACGTAGTGTCGGGGACCACCTCCAAACATGCTCTGAGGAAAAGAAATTTTTAAAAAACTGAATTGGCCCGCCGGCCGGAGATAAGGGGCCGGAGAAAAATTGCGTCCCGGCAGAGCAGCGTCCCGGGCGATCCGGAAATTGCAAAACAGTTGACAGTCAAAAAGTACCCCGATCCCGAATTGCC
>JAGFJD010000107.1 GCA_024102975.1 Phaeodactylibacter sp.
CTTGATGATTTGAGTTACGACGGCAGCGCCCGGCTTTGCGCCCAAGTTGCCGACCTCGTCGGCCAACGCGCTTACTAACTTTTTGTACTTCTCTACTTTTCCCATTTTATGATGATTGCCTTCTGGATATGATAAACGATGATCCTGACATTAAAACGCTTGACAGCCTCCTTGGTTAAAGTTTCCTTGAAGAAGGAATAGTAAGCGATATGGGGCACGGCCAAAAACAGGGCTCTGTTGGGCTCTACCTTTTCAAGGGCCAACTGGTAGAAATTAAATTGCCCCAGCGCATTGTAGAAATCAGTCAAAGGAGACAACCCCAAAAAGCTTTTGATTTCTACGGCTATCTTTTCTCCTCCTTTTTCAGCCCCGATGACCCGTTCTGCGCCCAAGTCGATTTGGATTGTCCTGTCGCCTGTTTCAATTTTCAGCGGGTCGTCGGTAATTTCCCAGCCGTCGCTTTCCAGGGCGCTTTTCACAATATCGTGGTATTTGTCTTTTGCCATAATCAGAATTCCGCTTCCAGTTTTCATATAAGGGCCCCTAAGCTTTAAACAAGCCCAGGGCCTATATCTTCTCCCTAAAGTTACACAGTTTTCAGGAATTGCCTGCTATAGCGGGTGGGCCAAGAAACAAAGCAAGCAAAAAATGTTTACTCAGTTTTTCTGCCCATTTGGCTATATTCACGGATTCCTTAACCCAAAACATAATGCCATGCCCCATCTATCCTCTATCTGTCCCGCCTGGCCGCTTATGCTATTCCTGTCCCTAGCCATGCAGCCCGGCTTCAGCCAAAACTATGTCTACACCTACGCCGGAGACGGCAGCCCAGGGTATGTAGACGGCGATGCCAGCGTTGCCCGTTTCAATACCCCTTTCGGTATCGCCCTCGGCCCGGACGGCAGCCTCTACCTGGCCGACGGCGGCAACCACGCCATCCGAAAGGTCAGCCCGGAAGGCGTAGTATCCACTTATGCCGGCACCGGCGTTGCCGGCCATGCCGACGGCCCGGCCAGCGCCGCCCAGTTCAACAGCCCGATCAACCTGTGTTTCGGCCCGGAGGGCAACATGTACGTCTCCGATTTCCAGAACCAGCGCATCCGGAAAATCACCCCCGCCGGCGAAGTAAGCACCATAGCCGGCGACGGCTTCGCCGGCTATGAAGACGGCCCCGCCCTCCGGGCCCGGTTCAACTACCCGAGGGGAATCTGTATCGACAACCAAGGCAACTTGTACGTCGGCGACAGCTGGAACCACCGCATCCGGAAAATCTCAGCCGGCGGCACCGTATCCACCTGGGCTGGCGGCGGCACAGCGATGGGGGTGCAAAGCGTCGGCAGTTACGTCGACGCCGCCGGCACCGACGCCAGGTTTTACACCCCCACCGAGCTGTCCATCGACGAAGAGGGCAACATTTACGCCGCCGACGCCTACAACCACCGCATCCGGAAGATAAGCCCCAGCCAGATTGTCACCACCCTGGCCGGCAGCGGCGGCTCCGGCCCCAACGCCGGCGGCTTCCAGGACGGCCCCGGAGACGAGGCCCGGTTTGACGTGCCGACCACCTGCCACGTAACCCCCAGCGGCGGTGTTTTCGTCGGCGACGGTTCCAACAACCGGGTGCGGAAGATAACGCCGGGCGGCTATGTGTCCACCTTCGCCGGCACTGGCGAAGCCGGCTTCCAGGACGGCCCCGACACCCTCGCCCAGTTCGATTTCCCGAGAGGGATCGCCCTGGACACCAGCCGCAGCCGCCTGTACGTAGTGGACTATAACAACCACGCTATAAGGTATATTCAGCTGGAGCCAGCAACGGGAGCCCAGGAAGTTGGCGATATCAACTTTCAGGTTTACCCAAACCCCTTCAACGGCCAGGTTACAATTACCTTGGGCCAGGAAATGAGCAACCTCGCCATTGCTGTGAGCAACGCCACAGGGCAAGTAGTGTATGCGAAAAGGCATATCCCCGGCAAAGCCTTTGACATCGGCTTGGCCAGCCTGCCGCCGGGGCTGTACTATTTGTCGGCCCGGCAAGGGGGAAAAACCCTTGTTGCCAAGAAGTTGATAAAGCGATAACGGTTGCCCGCACATAAGATTTGGGCGCAAGAAGACAAAAAGGAATACAGCATTGCCGAAATGCTCGTCGAACACGGCGTTTCCAAAAAAGATATTGTGTTGGCCTATTTCCCAGAATACCACCGCAAGCACACAGAATATGCGGTGGGTTAAGATGTTTGATCCTGGATTCAGCCCAGGGTTGCCACACCCCTATCATCAACAGAAAGCCCCCGGCGGCGCCCCGCCGGGAGCCTACGGCCTACCATAGCCGCCCCTGCAGCGGCGGCGCCGGGCGCCACAGCCAGCACTGCCCCCCAACCCCGCAGCGGGCAGGCAAAAGCCTACCGGCAGATGAGCCTGGAGGTGGTGGAGGGCTGCCAGGAGGCATTGCAGCAAGTTTTGGAAAAACTAAAAAGCTAAGCCATGGACCAGCCCATCAAGATCATCACGCTGCCCCTTTCTCCGGAGCAACTCCAGGAGATGATGCAGGATGCGGCCCTCCGCGCCTTATCCCGCTACCAGCCCCCCGCCCCTGAAGCCGGCGAGCGCTGGGCCAAGCTCTCCACCGTCTCCGAGCAATACGACATCTCGGTGACAGAGCTGCGGCGCATCATCCAGGCCAACCAGCCCGGCTTCCAGGTGCGGTCGTCCCGGAAGCTGGGCGACTGGCGGGTGCGGGTTTCGGACGTGGAAAAGTATGTGCTGAGGGTGGATCCGTTTGAGGGGAAGGGGTGAGCCAATTAGGCAGCCAGCAGAAACCCCATTAATTATACTGCGCTGCAATAGGTTTTGTGCATTTTGGGTGGACTTCCCCTTTAGGGGATTGAGGGGCGGGGGCGGCAATGCGCAAAACCTATTGCCGTTGAGTATAAAACGCTGCATGAAGCTAAATTGCCGCAGAAACTTTGATCACTTGTTGAATGTTGTTAATTTCAGCCAAAGACAAAGAACATGGATAAGTTCAACTTAATCACAGCCAACCCGGAAGTATTAGGAGGAAAACCCTGTATTAAAGGAACCCGCATCAGCGTAGACATGGTCCTGGAGTGGTTTGCTTCAGGCGCTACGATCCCTGGTTTATTGGAGCAATTTCCGCACCTTACAGAAGAAGGGGTTCGGCAGGCATTGTGGTACGCCGCAGAGGTGATAAAGAATGAGAGGGTAATTGAAATAAAAGTTGCCTGATGGAGTTAAAGGGCTTTCCTGTCCTCGGTGATGAAAACATCCAATCAGAGGTGGTTTCTTATTTGAGGAATGAAGGATTTGAGGTGAAATATGTAAATGAAGAAGGGTTGGAAGGAGAGCCTGATCAAAAACTCCTTGAAATGGCTAAAGCAGAAAATCGGGTTGTCATTACCCATGATAGCGATTTTGGCCGGCTGATCTTCACCCAAAAAATTGATTTCGTAGGAGTAATATATCTCCGGCCTGGACATTTCGATCCCTATTTCACAATCAATACCTGGAAAGCTCTGCTGAAAGCAGACTTGGGCCTTAAGCCCCCTTTCATCATTGTTGCAGAAAATAACGGCGAGAGAGTTAAAATCCGATATCGGCAGTTATAAAGTTGGCCGACAATCCTTACTTTTTTTGACTGTAGTTCGGGGTATGGCCTTCAAAAAGATGCCTCGCCTCATCAAAAAAATGGCACTTTTCGCTTTCAAACTCGGCCTCCAAACAAGCTAAGCTGGTACTAATCAAATTTTATACCGAGAGTTTCCAAGTCTTCTTCAAAATCCTCAACATCATAATTTACCGGTATCTCTCTATTGCCCAGTTCCCGCAGGAACAGTATCCTGTTCATTCCCGCGAGCCGGCTGGCCTGGCCCATGGAAAACCTTCCCTGCTGATAGAGCAAAATGGCAATTTCCAGCCGCAGTTCTTCTTCCGTGATATGCGCGGCGTGGAGGTCCCGGTCTTCAATTACAAGAGCCATGTCCTTTATTTTTGTTTTGCAAGCTTATGCTAAAATAACCATTAAAGGCAATAAGTTGGTTCAACGGCCTGTAAATTCTCTACTTTTCAACAAAGCATCGAGGCAAGCAACGCCATGCCGTCTTCACCCCCTCCGCACCTTAAAATAAGACGACTGCGCCACGATCGCCGCATGCTCCTCATCCGCCGGCTTGATATAGCGTTCGAACACCTCCCGCGTTTTCCAGCCGCCGAACTTCATGATCGTTTTAGTATGCAAAAAGCCCGGCTGCATTAGCAGCCAGGCTTTTCGCTTCGTGCCCAGGACAGGACTCGAACCTGCACGTCCTTGCGAACACCAGCCCCTCAAGCTGGCGCGTCTACCAATTTCGCCACCTGGGCATCGGTGGAAGTTATTTGTTGTGGGTTGCCCGTTATTTGTTGTCGGGGCAATCCCGTGATTTTCCTTGAGAATCCCTCCGCTGTTGGAGGTTTTTCCTTGACTACAAATCCCTTTTTCAAAAAGTTTTGCAAAGATATAAGAATTACCCGGAAACTGGCAAGCAAGCGGGGAATTATTTCTGCAGGGCCGAGTCCCGCAGTTGTTGCAGGAAGGGGGAGGCGAACATGAAGTCGTGCAGCGTTTCGTTGTCGCTTTGCAGCACCTCGTCCCGGTTGCCGCGCCAGGCGATCTCGCCCTGGTAGAGGAGGATGACGTTGTCGCCGATCTCCATCACCGAGTTCATGTCGTGGGTGTTGATCACGGTGGTGATGTTGTTCTCTACGGTAATGTCCTTGATGAGTTCGTCGATGACGATGGAGGTCTTGGGGTCCAGCCCCGAGTTGGGCTCGTCGCAGAACAGGTATTTGGGCTCCAGCACGATGGCGCGGGCGATGCCCACCCGCTTCTGCATGCCGCCGCTGATCTCCGAAGGGAAATTGTCGTTGACCTTGCCCAGGCTGACGCGCTCCAGGCAGAAGTTGACCCGGTTTTTCTTTTCCTTCCAGGTCATGTTGGTGAACATGTCCAGCGGAAAGCGGATGTTCTCTTCCACGGTCATGGAGTCGAACAGGGCGGAGGCCTGGAAGAGCATGCCCACCTGCATGCGTATGGCGCGGACTTCCTTCTTGCTGAGGCCGAAAAAGTCCACGTTGTCGTAGTATACCTTTCCGGACGTGGGGGTGTGCAGCCCGATCAGAAGCTTGAGCAGCACGGTCTTGCCGGCACCGCTCCGGCCGATGATGAGGTTGGTCTTGCCCGGATAGAATTCCGTAGTGATGCCCTTCAGGACTTCATTGTCGTCAAATGACTTGTATATGTTTTCTGCTCGGATCATTTTTTTCGGTGTATTTCAACTCATGCGTTTTCCGGATTTCCATCCCCCCTGGATCTTTTGTTTCCCTGTTTCCCTGTTTCATTGTCTCCTTGTCTCCTTGTCTCACCCCGTCAGCAGTACCGCAATCAGGTAGTCCGCCAGCAGGATCATGATGTCGCTGAAGACCACGGCGTTGGTGCTGGCCTGCCCCAGTTCGATGCTGCCGCCGCGCACGTAGTATCCCTGGTAGCAGGAGATGGTCGTGAGCAGGAAGGCAAAGACTACTGCTTTTACGAACATCATCACCACGTTGAAGGGTTCGAAAAAAGAACGCACCCCCTGAATGTATTCGGCGTCGGACATCATGCCGGTCGGCACGGCCGCCAGGTAGCCTCCGATGACGCTGACGAAGGCGGCGATGGCTACCAGCAGGGGAATGACGATCAGGGCAGCGATGACCTTGGGCATGATCAGGTAGGCCGCCGTGTTGACGCCCATGATCTCCATGGCGTCGATGTGTTCCTTCTGCCGCATGCCCCCCAGCTCCGCCGCCATATTGGAGCCTACCTTCCCGGCCAGCACCAGGCAGGTGATGGTCGGCGCCAGCTCGATGATGGTGCTGTCGCGGATGATATACCCCACGTAGTACACGGGCACCAGGGTGCCGTCCAGCTGGTAGAGGAACTGCACCGCCGTTACGGCGCCGATAAATATGGAGATCAGCACCACGATGACCAGGGAGCCGATGCCGATGTCGTTCATCTGCCGCATCGTCTCCTTGTAGTACATATAATGCTTCTCCGGCCGCGAAAAGCTGGTGCCGAGCATTATGGTGTACCGCCCCATGTGATAGAAAAAATTGTTTAAAAACATCAGGCTCGGTTTGGAGCGCCAAAATTAGTTTAAATTTGCCAGCCATCCAACAATCCTCACCCCCACAAAACAATGCCCCCTGAAATCAGGTTGAATTATAGTCCAGGAAAACCGTAATGCCATGAATGCCGTCATCACCGGAGCGACCAAAGGGATCGGATATGCTATTGCCCAGGCTTTTGCCGCCGGGGGGTTCGACCTGGCGGTCACCGCCCGCTCAGCGGAGGACCTGCGGGCCATGCGGCGCAGCTTTGCCTCCTACTTCCCGGACTCGGAAGTCCTGGCCCTGCCGGCCAACCTGGGGCATAAGGACGAAGCCAAAGCCTTCGCCCGGGAAGTGCTCGGCCATTTTTCCACGGTGGACGTGCTGGTCAACAACGCTGGCCTGTTCCTGGCGGACGACATCACGGAGGAGGAAGATTACGTCCTGGAGCAAATGATGACGGTCAACCTCTTCGGCCCTTACTACCTTACCAAGGCGCTGCTGCCGGCGATGAAAGAACGCCGCCAGGGCCATATTTTCAACATCTGCTCCACGGCGAGCCGGGAGGCGGAGCCGGACAAGGGCGCCTACGGCGTGACCAAATTCGCCCTGCTGGGCTTCACCAAAGCCCTGCGGCTGGAACTGCAGGGCCACGGCGTACGGGTGACGGCAGTCCTGCCCGGCGCCACCTGGTCGTCCTCCTGGGAAGGCACTGGCGTGCCGGAAGAAAGCCTGATGCGCGCCGAAGATGTCGCCCTGGCCGTCTGGAATGCCTGGTCGATGAGCCGGAATACGGTGGTGGAGGAGATTTTGATGCGGCCACAAAAATAAAGATTTATGAACAATACTATAATCACCGGCGCCAGCCGGGGCATAGGCTTCGATGTAGCTGTCCAACTGGCCCGCCAGGGCCACCGGGTACTGGCACTCTCCCGCGACGAGGAAAACCTGAAGGCTCTGAAAAAGGAAGCCGGGGAAAACCTGGACTATCTGGTTTTCGACCTTCTCAAACCTGACGCCCGGGCGCTGCTCGGCAAGGTAAATCCCATGGAACGGATAGACGTGTTGATCAACAACGCCGGCTACCTGCTGAAAAAGCCGTTTGAGGAGATCACTACTACCGACTGGGACCGGGCCTTCGGGGTGAACTTCTTTGGGCCGGCCCACCTGATCCAGATCCTGCGCCCCTTTCTGGAAAAGAGCGAACGGGCCCACATCCTCAATATCGGCAGCATGGGCGGATACCAGGGCAGCGCCAAATTCGCCGGCCTGCTGGGCTACAGCGCCAGCAAGGCCGCCCTCGCCAACCTGACGGAATGCCTGGCCGAAGAGTGGAAGGACCGGAACGTGGCCTGCAACTGCCTCTGCCTGGGCGCCGTGCAGACCGAAATGCTGGCCGAAGCCTTTCCCGGATTCGACGCGCCGGTGAGCAGCGAACAGATGGGCGGCTTTATCGCTTATTTTGCTACCCAGGGCCATCGCTTCTTCAACGGGAAGGTGCTGCCGGTGTCGGTTTCGACGCCGTGAGGGGGGGGCTGTTTGCTGTTCGCTGTTTTTACCCGGCCGAGGCACGAGGACTGGCGCTGTTCGCTATTCGCTATTCGCTATTCGCTATTCGCTGTTTGCTGTTCGCTTAGCGAGCCGCAAGCTCCGAACTCCGAACCGCGAACTCCGAACCCCGTTAACTCCCATTATCCGATGAGTTGTTTTACCTTTACGCGTTCGCAGGCTAAATCATCAGGTATATGCCCAAAGCAAAAAACAATTTCATCCCCTATAAAGCAATCCGCTTCCCCCGGGAGGAGATGCTCCGGCGCAGCCGGGAATTCTATCAGCTCATGGACCGGCGCCGCACTGTGCGCGACTTTTCCGACAAGCCCGTGCCGCTGGAGATAATCGAGCAAATCATCCTGGCGGCCTCTTCCGCCCCGTCGGGCGCCAATAAGCAGCCGTGGACGTTCTGCGTGGTATCCGACCCGGAACTTAAACGACGGATTCGCGAGGCAGCAGAAAAGGAAGAATACGAGAACTATCACGGCCGCATGTCCGAGGAATGGCTGGCCGACCTGGAACCCTTCGGCACCGACTGGCACAAGCCCTTCCTGGAAACAGCGCCCTACCTGATCGTCGTTTTCAAGAAAGCGTACGATCTGGCAGACGGGGTAAAGAAAAAAAACTACTACGTCAACGAATCCGTCGGCCTGGCCACCGGCTTCCTGCTGGCAGCCATCCACAATGCCGGGCTGGCCTCCCTGACCCACACGCCCAGCCCGATGAATTTCCTGCAGGAAATCCTGGGCCGCCCGGAAAACGAACGCCCTTTCCTGCTCATACCGGTGGGCTACCCGGCTGAAGATGCCCGGGTGCCGGATATCAACCGGAAGGAGCTGGGGGATGTTATGGTGGTGTATGAGAGAGGGAGAGAGGGAGTGAGGGAGTGAATGAGTGAGGGAATGCTGGCTTTCATTCCATAAACAACGGCTTTAGAATGTGTACCGTAACCTACATACCCCTTGAGAGGGGCAATTACATCCTGACGTCCAACCGGGACGAAGCGCCGGCGCGCTCGCCCCAGAACATCTCCCGCCTGCACGTGGCCGGGCAGGAGCTGGCCTTCCCCCGCGACGAGGCCGCCGGGGGGACGTGGATCGCCATTTCCAGCGCCAACCGCCTGGCCTGCATCCTCAACGGGGCCTTCGAAAAGCACGAGCGGCACCCGCCCTACCGGCGCAGCCGCGGCCTGATGGCCCTCGACTTTTTCGAGTATCCCGCCGCAGAGGATTTCCTCGACGACTATCGCTTCGAGGGCATGGAACCTTTTACCCTGATCGTCCTGGAACAGGGCAGGCTGCTGGAGTTCCGCTGGGACGAGCAGCAGGGCCACCGGCAATGGCTGGACGCCAGCCAGCTCCGCATCTGGTCTTCCGCCCCGCTGTATCCTCCGGAGATACGCCGCAAGCGCGAACAGTGGTTCGACGAATGGCGCAAAGGCCGCAACCGTTTTACGCGGGAAGAGATACTTGATTTCCATTTCAACGCCGGCGAAGGCGACCCCTGGAACGACGTGGTGATGAACCGGGGAGACATCGTCCGCACGGTGAGCGTCACGAGCATCGTCAAAGACGCTGCCGCCCTGGATATGCAGTACCACGACCTGCTCAACCGGCAGATGAAACAAACTAAAATCGGGCTGCAAAGTGAAGTGGTGGGATCGCGTTAAAAAAAGGCCTTTCTTCATCCGGTTGCTCAACTGGGAATACTGGCCCTCCAAAGCCTTCTATTATCCCGTCATGCCCCAGATCCTCTGGCAGATGCTGCGCTCGGGGCACATGTGCTTCTTCACCGCCGCCAACCCGGGCATCTACACCGGCGGCATGGGGCTGGAATCCAAATTCGATACTGCGCAGAAAATTCCGGAGCGCTTCCGGCCCCGCAGCCTGCTCTGGCGGCCCGGCGAATCCCTGGTTACCCTGCCGCTGCGCCTGCAGGCAGAAGGCATAACCTTTCCGCTCATCGCCAAGCCCGACCTGGGCTTCCGGGGGCTGCTGGTGAAAAAGGTGGCCGACGAAGGCGAGCTGGCCGAATACCTGCTGCGCTTTCCCGTCGATTTTATCCTTCAGGAATATATTCGCCTGCCTTTGGAAGTGGGCGTCCTCTATTACCGCATGCCCGGAGAAGAACGAGGCCAGGTCACTTCCATCACCACCAAGGAATTCCTCAGCGTGTCCGGCGACGGCCGGTCAACGGTAGAAGCCCTGATCCGGGAAAATCCGCGGGCGTTGCTGCAACTGGAGCGCCTCCGGGCAACGGGCGCAGCCCTTCTGGCCCGCGTACCTGAACAGGGCGAACAGGTGAACCTCGGCATCGTCGGCAACCACGCCAAAGGCACCCGCTTCATCAACAGCAACCACCTGATCAGCGAGGCCATCTCCCGCAATTTCGACGCCATCACCAAAGAGATCGAAGGGTTTTACTACGGCCGGCTGGACATCAAGTGCGAAAGCCTGGATGCCCTGCATACCGGCGAAGGCATGAAGGTAATCGAGATCAACGGAACCTGCTCCGAACCTACCCACATCTACGACCCCCAACGCGGCACCTACCGGAGCGCCCTGCGCGACATCGCCCGCCACTGGAGCATCATCGGCCGGGTGGCGCGGGCCAACCGCCGGCAGGGCGTGCCCTACCTGTCGCACAAAAAGACGGCGGGGGAGTTTCTCCGGCTTTTTGCTTATCAGCGGAAGGTTAGGAGGCTGGGGGGGAGTTGATCTTTTAAGTAGCCGGACTTATTTAAATTGATGATAAACAGGAATGCTCGTTACGGCCTGTGGCCGTATAGGTAGCCAGGGTTCCGGGCTCCTGCCCGGCGGAAATACTTTCCTGATCACTCCGGACAGGAGTCCGGAACCTTGGACCGCTTACGGCCATAGGCCGTAGCGAGCAACTTCGATAATAATTTATCAGTAAAATAATTCTGTCCGCCTACTTACTACTACTTTGTTACTTTAAAGCAAAGGCCGCAGATGGTGAGCCGGACAACTGCTGTCCAGCAGTTGTCCGGCACTCTCAGCGCCTGAAATTTAATTGACAGCGATTTGGCGAGTTATTACCAGAAGTTGATGATTGCCAGATAAGAGAGACTAGACGCAATATTTTAATCTTACCCCCTGTACTTTCTCAAAAGTGCAGGGGGTTTTTTATTATTACAAATTTCTAAAACGCTAAAAACACCCACCCTATGTACACCAGGAAAGTTTTCAAGGCCAAAGACATGGCCAAATGGACGCGCTATGAGACCTGCCTGTTTTTCACCATTGGTGTCATTGCGGTCGGCGCCTACAAATTTTTAGATTTGGGATGGCTGAAGATCCCCTGGACGCCCCTGGCCCTGATCGGCACTGCCGTGGCCTTTGTGATCGGTTTTCAAAACAATTCCGCCTACGGCAGGATCTGGGAAGCCCGGAAGATTTGGGGCGGCATCGTCAATACGTCCAGGACTTTCGGCATGTACATTCAGGACATGGTGTCGAATGAATATGCCAGCGTCCAATTATCAAGCGAAGAACTGAACCATGAGGTCAAAACCCTGACTTACCGCCACATCGCCTGGATGACGGCCCTGCGGCACGCCATGCGGGCGCCCAAACCCTGGGAAACGGTCATACAGGAAAAAACCAACCGGGAATGGACCGATATCATCCGGCCGCCGGAACGGAACTCGACGGTTGAGAACGATATGCAACCCTACCTTTCTGAGGAGGACCTTGCCTATGTGATGAGTAAGAACAATAAGCAAACGGCGCTGCTGTACCTTCAGTCCCACCACCTCAGAAGGCTGAAAGAAAGCGGTGTGGTTTGGGAGTTTTCTTTTTTGCAGTTGGAAGGTGTGTTACAGGAGCTGTTCACCCTGCAGGGCAAATCGGAGCGGATCAAGAACTTCCCGTACCCGCGGCAGTATGCTACGCTCAACCATTATTTCATGTGGATCTTTGTGCTGCTGCTGCCGCTGGCTATTGTCCCTCAGTTTTCAGACATCGGAAACGAGATCAACGAAGACTATCCGGCCATCGGCCATTATTTTATCTGGTTATCCATTCCCTTTTACCTGGCGGTGGCCTGGGTTTTTCACACAATGGAGAGGATCGGCAGGACGGGTGAAAACCCGTTCGAGGGATCGGCGAATGATGTGCCCATTTCAACTATTGCGAGAGGGATCGAGATCGACCTGCGGCAGAACCTGGGAGAATCGGATGAAGAGATCCCGGAACAGTTTCCGGTGGTATATGATACGCAGATGTAGGGCCTCCAAACATGCTTTCAAACTCCTTCTTCGCCACGAAGCTGGCCGGGCGGGGCAGTACGGGGTGAGGTTGTGGTGTGAAAGTGTGGAGGGAGAGGGGGTGAAGTTTTTGGTGGTGTTGCCGGTTTTATCAGGGCCATGATCCACCTTCCATTAAGATTTTGCGGATAACCAACCTTTCCGGTTCATTAAACCTGAGCAATTTAATAGTAGCCTCGCCAATTCTGGTTCTGGGTAAAACCTCCCCTTCTTTTGTTGCGAAGTGTTAAGCCCAATCATGTATCCGGGGGTTGAAAAGAGAAACAATATCCTGATAGGACTCCAGGAAAGTAGTCAGGTCTGTACCCTTGTGCTGATTACAATGAGGACAAGTATAAGCAAGGTTGGCTTCTTCATTGCCGCCACCATCCTGGGAGACGCCTGCACGAGGGCGCCGCTTTGTCTGCTATTCGGGTTGCTGGCCTGATCGGGCAGGCTTGCTCCGAGGGGGTTCAGGGCCAGGCGCCTGGGCTGCCCATCCATCGGAAAAGGGCGCGCATCCCCGATCAAATGTTTGCCGAAAATGCAAAAACCAGAATAAAGAAGGCCTGCGTTTACCCCAGCGCCTTCAGCATCCTGCGGGCCTCCTTTCTCCAGGGCCGGCCCGGGGCATGGAGGGCCCGGAACAGTTCTTCCCGGCAGTATTCCCGCTCGCCCAAAGCGAGATAACTCAGCGCCAGATACCAGTACTTCCCTCCTTCGCGGGTGTCTTCCATCCGCTGCAGGGTGGCGACGGCCTTGGCCGGGCGTTGGGTGAGCAGGTAGAGGACGCCCAGCTCGTAAAAATAGGCGTCATTTTTCCGGGAGGGCGGCATGGCCTTCATGGCCTGCAGCGCAGCCTTGTACTGTTTGTTCTGAAATAAAATCCGGGCCTGTTCATGCGGGCTTTCGGCCGCCGGGGCCGCGCTGCTGTTGGGTATGCTGTCAGAAGTAATGATGGTGGCAGGGTCCAGGGTTGCCAGGTGCTCGGCCAGGAGCGCCTCGGCGGAAGGCTCGGCGCCGCTCCGCCACCAGGTGCCGGCGGCCAGGGCCAGGGCCAGGCCCGCCATTATTGCCCATTCTCTCTTCCAGCTCTGCCTGGTGGGGGGCGTATCGGAAATTGTAGCCATTATTCTTGTTTTCCGGCATAAATTTCTCCTTTAATATCGAATTATCGGCAAGGCGCTTTGGTTATCTTTGCTTTTGAAAGAAAAAATGCCCACGCCATGCACCCGATCTCCCGACAGCAAGCCCGCGCCCTGGCCGTCTGCAGCCAGGCCCTCACCGCCGCCCATCCCTTCAAAGGCAAGGCCGGCGCCCTGCAGGCCCTCGAACACATCGGCTACGCCCAGATCGACACCCTCTCGGTGGTGCAACGCGCCCACCACCACGTCCTCTGGAGCCGCGTGGCCGGCTACCGGCCGGAACACCTGCGGCAGCTGGTTGCCGAAAAGGCCGCCTTCGAATACTGGGCCCACGCCGCCGCCTACCTGCCCATGCGCGATTACCGCTTTGCCATCCCCCGCCAGGAGCAAGTCCGCGCCAGCGACGGCATGTGGCACCGCCGCAACCCCGGCCTGATCCGGTACGCCCTGGACCGCATCCGGGCGGAGGGGCCAATGATGTCCCGCGATTTTGACAAAAAAGACGAGCGGCTTTATTTCGGCAACAACAAGGAAGGCTGGTCGGCCTCGGCCATCAGCCACACCCTCTTCCAGCTCTTCATGGAAGGCGAACTGATGGTGGTGGCCCGCAAAGGCTTCCAGAAAGTGTACGACCTGACGGAACGCGCCCTGCCTGCCGGCGTGGACACCTGCCGCCCCACCCGCGAGGAGTATATCCGCTACCTCATCAAACGGGATATCCGTGCTCACGGCCTGGCCAAAGCTTCCGAGATCGGCTACCTGATCAAAAATTCCGCCGCCGGCATCAACCGCGAGCTGGCCAATATGGTGGAAGCCGGCGAACTGGCCGAGCTGGCCGTGGAAGGGCTGGGTCAACCTTACTACGCTTTTCCATCCTCCCTGGAAAACCTGCACGCCCTCCCCCGCGAACGCCGCATCCGCATCCTGTCTCCCTTCGACAACCTCGCCATCCAGCGCAAACGCCTGGAAGAACTGTTCGGCTTCTCCTATACCCTGGAGTGCTATGTGCCCAAAGACAAGCGCAAGGTGGGCTACTTCAGCCTGCCGCTCCTGCGCGGCACGGAGTTCGTTGGCCAGGCCGACCTCAAAGCCGAACGGAAAACCAGAGTGCTCTGGATCAAAAACCTGGTTTGGGAAGACGGCAAAGCGGAAAAGGGCGGCTTGTGGAAGGGCCTGGCCCGCAGCCTCCGGGAATTCGCCGCCTTCAACGAATGCGAAACCATCGATTCGGAGGTGAAACTGCCGGATGGGATGGGGTAGGGGATGGGTATGCGCGCATTTATGTAAATGCGCACCAGGGCCGGCCGGATACCCACCGCCTGCCCTTCCTCCTCCCATTTGGTGCCGGAGTGCACGGAGAGGTGGGCGCCGTACTCCAGCGGACGCTGCAGGCAGGGCGTGGCAAAGCAGTTGTCGACGTTGAGGATCAGGCCGTGGCGGCGCGCCAGGGCGCCGGCCTTTTCCAGGTCGGTCAGCGCCAGGCCCGGGTTGGAAGGGGTTTCCGGCACGATCATGCGGGTATTGGGCGTCAGGTACTGTTCCCAGTTGTCGATGTCCTGCGGGTCGGCATAAGTGTGCGTAATGCCCCAGCGGGGCAGCAGTTCCGTGAGTTTCTGATTAGTTGAGCCGAAGGCCGCCCGGGAGGCCAGGACGTGGTCGCCGGCCGGCAGGAACGCTGCAGGCTGGCAAAAACGGCCGCCATGCCGGAAGCCGTGGCGAAGCCGTCTTCCGCCCCCTCCATGACGCAGGCCTTTTGGATCAGCTCGTCGGTATTAAGGTTGCTATGATAAGCTTTTATAATTAAATTTACCAGGTCTTCAATTTAACAAAAATCCTATAGGGTTAATAGGTATTTTAATTTTTATCCCCATATTTGCAGCTTCTTAAAAAAACGCTATCCGGGCCATGTCAGGGAATGTAGCCTGGAGCCAACCCAGGCAGATACCAAAAAACAAAGCCATGGAAAAAGAATCAAAACTGCGGAGTATACTCAAAGCCGTCACCTGGCGGCTGATCGCCACGGCAACCACTTTTGCCCTCGCCTTTTCCATTTTTTCGGGCACGGGCTGCGATGATGTCCTCCAGAAATCGAGCATCGTTGCCGGGCTGGAACTGGTCATCAAACTGGCGATCTACTACCTCCACGAGCGGGCCTGGCAGATGGTGCCCAGAGGAACGGTGCGCCACATCTTCAGGCGCCCGGCAAAGCAGCAGGAAGTGGATTTGGGTAAATAACGGATTTGCCGTTTCTTTGCCCTGCTTATTGTGTACCAAAGCTAAATTGCCTTGAACAAACATCTCCATCCCATCCACGACCGGTTTCTGCAGCGGGCCGACCGCGAACACCGGCTCATGCAACACAGCAGGGTGCTGTGGCTGACCGGCCTGTCGGGCTCGGGCAAAAGCACCATCGCCCAGCACCTGGAACGGCGCCTCTACAACGAAGGCTATTTCCCCCAGGCCCTGGACGGCGACAACGTCCGCGCCGGCATCAATAATAACGTAGATTTCAGCGACGAAGGGCGGCGGGAAAATATCCGCCGCATCGCCGAGCTGTCCAAACTCTACGTCCACAGCGGCATCATCACCATCAACTCCTTTATCAGCCCTACGGCGGCCATCCGGCAGATGGCCCGCGAGATCATCGGCGAAACAGATTTCATTGAAATTTACATCAACGCCCCGCTGGAAGTGTGCGAAGCGCGCGACGTCAAAGGGCTCTACAAAAAAGCCCGCGCCGGAGAAATAACAGGCTTCACCGGCATCGACGCTCCGTACGAACCGCCGGAAAACCCGGCCCTGGAAATCCGCACCGACCAGATGAGCCTGCACGACAGCGTCCGCGCTATTTTCGAATTCATTGAACCCGTCATTAAATACCGCCGGGGCTGAAAACCTGCAACCAATCATGAGCTACAACCTGAACCACCTGAAAGAGCTGGAATCGGAATCCATTTACGTCATCCGCGAAGTGGCGGCACAGTTCGAACGCCCGGTGCTGATGTTCTCCGGCGGCAAGGATTCCATCCTCATGGCCCACCTGGCCATGAAGGCCTTCTATCCGGCCAAAATCCCCTTCCCCCTCCTCCACATCGACACGGGCCACAACTTCCCGGAAACCCTGGAATTCCGGGACAAACTGGTGGAAAAAACCGGCGCCAGGCTGATCGTGGGCTCCGTGCAGGAGGCCATCGACCGGGGGCTGGTCGTGGAAGAGAAAGGCTACAACGCCAGCCGGAACTACCTGCAGACCACCACCCTGCTGGAAGCGCTGGAACAGGGCAAGTTCGACGCCGCCCTCGGGGGCGGCCGGCGCGACGAGGAAAAGGCCCGCGCCAAAGAACGCTTCTTTTCCCACCGCGACGAATTCGGCCAGTGGGACCCCAAGAACCAGCGCCCGGAACTGTGGAACATCTTCAACGGCAAGAAACACTTCGGCGAACATTTCCGCGTCTTCCCCATCAGCAACTGGACGGAGCTGGACGTGTGGATGTACCTGGCCCAGGAAAAAGTAGAACTGCCCAGCCTCTATTTCGCCCATAAACGCAAAGTCTTCGAACGCGACGGCATCCTGCTGGCCGATTGTGAATACATCGCCAAACGGCCCGAAGAGGAAGCTTCCGTAAAAGAAATGACCGTCCGTTGCCGCACCATCGGCGACATGACCTGCACCGGCGTCTGGCGGTCCGAAGCGGCCACCATCGAAGACATCATCCAGGAAGTGGCCGCCGCCCGCCAGACCGAACGGGGCGGCCGCGCCGACGACAAACGATCGGAAACGGCGATGGAAGACCGGAAAAAGCAGGGATACTTCTGATGGGCGGTGGACGATGGGCGGCGGACGGTGGACGGGAGACGGGAGACGGCGAGCGCATAACCCTCTCCCCCTCCCTCGGAGGGGGTCGGGGGGAGGCGCATCAGGTTTAAATGTTAACATATGTGAAACCTAATCTGGGCCAGGCCTCATCGTCCGGCCCGAAGAGCCTGCTCCGGCGCATGCCGGAGGCCAATATATCCTAGCACGGGGCAACGCCCCGTGAAAAAAGCCAGGCATTAGGTTACG
>JAGFJD010000108.1 GCA_024102975.1 Phaeodactylibacter sp.
ACGGGGCGTTGCCCCGTGCTAGGATATATTGGCCTCCGGCATGCGCCGGAGCAGGCTCTTCGGGCCGGACGATGAGGCCTGGCCCAGATTAGGTTTCACATATGTTAACATTTAAACCTGATGCGCATGGGGGAGAAGGGGAGAGGGGGAGACCCTGTGCTGTTAATCCTGTTAATCCTGTTAATCCTGTCCGATGTTAGCCAAACGCATCATACCCTGCCTGGACATCAAGGACGGGCGCACTGTCAAAGGTGTCAATTTCGTCAACCTGATCGATGCCGGCGACCCGGTAGAGCTGGGGGCCCTGTACAGCGAAAAAGGGGCGGACGAACTGGTATTCCTCGACATTACCGCCACCCATGAGCGGCGCAAGACCCTGGCGGCCCTCGCCAAGGACATTGCCCGCCACCTTAACATCCCCTTCACCATTGGGGGGGGCATCAGCTCGCTGGAGGATGTGGATGTGCTGCTGTCTTCCGGGGCGGACAAGATTTCCATCAACTCGGCGGCGGTGCGCCGGCCGGAGCTGGTGGATGAGCTGGCCCGGAACTTCGGCAGCCAGTTCGTCGTCGTGGCCGTTGACGCCAGGCTGATGAACGGCGACTGGTACGTCCACCTCAGCGGCGGGCGCATCCCTACGGAAATCCGGTTGCTGGATTGGGTGAAAGAGGCGGAAAGCCGCGGTGCCGGCGAAATCCTGTTCACCTCTATGAACCACGACGGCACCAGGGACGGCTTTGCCAATGAGATAACCGCCCGGGTTTCTGAATCCCTGTCCATTCCGGTCATTGCCTCGGGCGGCGCCGGGACTATGGAGCATTTCTATGATGTATTTACCAAGGGCAAAGCCGACGCCGGCCTGGCCGCCAGCATCTTTCACTTCCGGGAGATCGAAATCCGGGATTTGAAGGAATACCTGTGGGACAGGGGAGTGACGGTGCGGGTTTGAGGGAGGGAGACGGGGAGAGGGGGGGCAGTCATTTGAATTTTATAACCAAAAGGCTGAAATTACGTATAAAACAACTATGAGCATTGAAATAGAAAAGATCGATTTTGCCAAGGGCAACGGCCTGGTGCCCGCCGTCGTACAGGATGCCGACACCGGCAAGGTCCTGATGCTGGGGTACATGAACCGCGAGTCCCTGGAGAAAACCCTACAGGACGAAAAGGTCACCTTCTTCAGCCGCAGCCGGCAGCGCCTGTGGCGCAAAGGCGAGCATTCCGGCAATTTCCTGCGGCTGGTCGACATCCGCTCGGATTGCGACCACGACACCCTGCTCGTGCTGGCCCGCCCCCGCGGCCCGGTCTGCCATACGGGTACGGACACCTGCTGGGCGGAGGCCAACCGCCACGTCAACTTCCTGGGCCACCTGGAGCGCACCATTCACAGCCGGAAGGGTGGCGACCCCCAGATTTCCTACACCGCCCAGTTGTTTGCCCGCGGCCTCAATAAGATTGCCCAGAAGGTGGGGGAAGAAGCCGTCGAAATGATCATTGAGGCCAAGGACGACAACGAAACCCTGTTCCTCAACGAGGCGGCCGACCTGATGTACCACTATCTGGTGCTGCTGGCGGCGAAGGGCTATCAGTTGGAGGACGTGGTGAGGGTGCTGGAGGAAAGGCATAGATAAAAAGAACCTTTCAGGAACTCGGGGCAGTTATTTTTTGTCAATTATTTGTTATCTTTAACGACTACAATCGATTGACTATGACAAAGCTTGTCCTGGAGATAAAGAGCGATAAGGATGTTGAACTGATCCGGGCAATACTCCGGCATTTTGCGGTCCAGATAATTGAAGAAGATGTTCAGGCAGAACAAGCAGAACCTTCTTTGGAAGATTTTTATGATCAGTTTCATTTCGATTTGAGCAATTTCAAATTCGATAGAGAAGAAGCCAATTATTGCTGATAAGCCGGCAGAAGGAACCAAAACGCCGCCCCCTGCCCCGGCTTGCTCTGCACCTGAATAGCCGCATTGTGGATTTCCAGGATTTTCTTTACGATGGCCAGGCCCAGTCCTGTTCCCACCTTCTTGTTTTCTGTGGCTTCTGATTTCCGGTAGCGCTCGAAAATATGAGCTTGTTCGCTCTCGGGGATGCCGGGGCCGGTGTCTGATACACGCACTTCCACTCCTTTGCTGCGGTTCCTGAGCTGAATGGCTACCTTGCCGCCGGGCGGGGTGAACTTCAGGGCGTTGTCCATCAGGTTTTGCAGGACGCGCTCCACCAGGGCGACATCGGCAAACACCAGGGGCAGTTCCGCAGGGGCGTCCAGCCGGATTTCGATGTTCTTCTCCTGAGCCAGGATTTGATACTTTACAGAAACATCGTGGGCGAGTTCAGACAGCAGGAAGGGTTCCTTCTCGGGCTGTATCTGCTCGGCCTCCAGTTTGGAATATTCGAACAGCTGGGCGACGAGCCGGGACAGCTTCTCCGAGCTGTCCATGACGATCTCCAGGTATTTTTTGCGCTCTGCAGGTTGCAGGCTTTCCTCTTTCATCATCAGGGTCTCGATGTAGCCCTGCACCAGAGCCAGGGGCGTACGCAGGTCGTGCGAGACATTGGCAATGAGTTCCTGCCGCAGGCGGTCCATAGACCGGAGCTGTTCGATGTTCGCTTCGATCTTGTCGGCCATGGCATTGAACGTGTCCGCCAGCAGGGCCAGGTCGCCTTTATCCTTTTCGGGGATGCGCGCGTCGTAGTCTCCTTCTTTGAAGCGCCGGACTGCCACTATGATCTGCCGCAGGTTGCGGGTGATCAGCCCGATAGCGATCAGCCCGATGGCGAGAGCTGCCGCCAGGGCCAGGAAGAACATGCCGGCACCCAGCCGGAGCATGTAGCTGCCAAAGAGGTTGGACGTGACGGCGGCCTGCTCCTCGCCGGCCAGTATGATATAAGCATAACCGGTAAGCTGCCCGCTTTCGATAACCGGGGCGGCGGAAAAGGCATTCTTCGCTCCCGGCTTTTTGGGGTCGTCGCCCAGCACGAATGCCTGCCCTTCGCTGTCGATGAATTTGCGGACCGGCCCGAGGCCGACCCGCTCCAGCTTGACCGATTTGTAGGGGACGACGTAATCGATGATCCTGCCCGCCGTATCCAGCAGGTAGACTTCCACGCTCGGGTTGATCACCATCATGGAGTGCATGATGTCGTGAGTGGCCGCAGTGTCGGGCTGCCCGTTTACCAGGGGGCGGGTTTCTTTCACGAGCTGCTTCGCGATGCTGCCGTACAACCGCTGGTTGACCTCCTGCAGGTACTGCCGGGCCGTGTAGCTGGTGATGAGGATGTAACCGATGCCAACCACTGCGAGGACGAGCAGGAGGGTGGCGGAGATTTTCCAATAGAGGCGGTTCAGGCCGGTGTTGTGGGGCATGTTGATTGGTTGAATGGTTGAATGGTTGAATGGCGGAGGGCAACCGGAATTGCTTATACTGGCGAACGCGTGGTTTTGTCAGGAACAAAACCAGCGATGCCAGTATATACTGACCCGGCGGGTTTTGTAGTCGACAAAACCTGCCGTGCGTCAGTATAATTAACGTCAGTTCAGGATCAACGGATTTGAAGATCAATCCTTTAGCCAAGCTCCTCGTTGTTTGTTGCCAGTTGACTGTTCCCGAAAACAGACAACGAGCAACGAACAACGGCCAACCATCAAACAATCCAACCATCTCATAACTCCTCATTAAACCGGTACCCTACCCCCCAGGTCGTCAGGATATATTTGGGGTTGGCCATATCCGGTTCTATCTTGCTGCGCAGGCGGTTGATGTGGGAGTTGACCGTATGTTCATATCCGTCGAAATCGTATCCCCAGACCAGGCTGAGGATGCGGGAGCGGTCGTAGCTCTTGCCGGGGTTGGAAGCCAGCAGGGCCAGCAGCTCGAACTCCTTTCGCGAGAGGTCCACCCTTTTCCCTTCCAGGGATACTTTCCGCCGGTCCAGGTCGATGTCCAGTTCATCGAATGAGAGGCGGGAAGGAGAAGAACCGGGGGAAGCAGGGACGGCGGCCATCTCCATGCGCCGCATCAGCGCCTTGGCGCGGGCGATGAATTCGCGCACGCTAAAGGGCTTGGTCAGGTAGTCGTCGGCGCCCAGTTCCAGCCCCAGCACCTTGTCGATCTCTTCCGATTTGGCGGTCAGCATCAGGATGGGCGTGTGGACGCCGTCGGTGCGCAGTTGCCGGCAGACCTCCAGCCCGTCCAGCCCGGGCAGCATGATGTCGAGGATGATCAGGTCGAACGTGCCAGCCCTGGCCTTCGCCAGCCCCTCTTCCCCGGTGTAGCATTTTTCCAGGTAGAAATTCAGGTCTTTAAGATGGATTTCCAGCAGGTCGACAATATTGCGGTCATCTTCGATCGCCAGTACATTTTTCATAATCGGGAGGATTGTATGCACAGCCAACACACCACTAGACATTTTCTGGTCCGTTTAAAAGTGTAAGCGTGTAAAGGTGTAAAAGAAATTGGCTCCCAATCATTTACACGTTTACACTTTCACACCTTTACACAAGTAGCCCCCAAAATGTCC
>JAGFJD010000608.1 GCA_024102975.1 Phaeodactylibacter sp.
CGGATGAAGGCGGTGAAGGTTGAATGAGGCAAATGCTAACCTTTCAGGTAACTATTCAGCATCAATTGAAAAACGCATTTTCTGCCTTTGTTTGCCCCAACCCTGAAGGGTGCAAAGGCAGAAAATGCTCTGTCACCCTTTAGGGTTGGGGCAAAACAGGGCATTTTCTGCCGTTGTCTTCGATGATGCTGAATAGTTACATTACGGTTTTCCTTCCTAAAAAACTAAGAGCATGTTCCTGCAAAAGGCCCGAATTTCATTATTTCAATGAATTTCTTCGCTGGTGTCTTTGCTGTTTACCGTACCCCCCACCGCGATCGCCGCAGCAATGAGGATCAGGTTTTTGACGATGTACTGGCCGTCCAATGTCAGCCCAAAGGGGACTTGAGTAAAAGTGGCATCGGGCAACAGCAACAGGGGCAAAAAGGTGCCGGGAATCTGAAGGAACAAAAGCAACAGGGCGATGCTGACCGTGGGCCGGAAGAGCAGGAAAAACCCAATAGCCACTTCCCACCAACCCAATACGGGAATGAACCAGGCGGGAGAGAACCAAAAAACGGTTTTTTCGACAAGGGCAGTCGCCGGGCTGAGGCCCAGCGGCTTTAAAATCCCGAACCAGATAAAAATGACGGCAAGGGCATAACGCAATAATACGAACCCGAATTTGTGCATGAGGGCGGCGTTCCATTTGTCCAGTTGCCTGAGGGTGGCTGTAAGTTTCATCGCTGTTGTTTTTTATCGCTACTTAATGAGTTTTTAAATCACGATTGTATAGACATAGAAACGAGGCGACGGGTTACGCTTTCCACCTGTTTTATCAACCCGGAATTAGAACATCATTCGCCGATGAGTTTTCATGGGGCGTGACGGGAGGGGTGACCTTAGACGCAGAGAGCGCAACCTTTATTTGAACCGCAGGGAGCGCGGAGAACCGCAGAGCGGGTTCCGCCCTCTGTGGCCTCTGCGCCCTTTGCGGTTTGTTTTTTAGCCGCTGCCGCACAGAATACTGCTGAAGTCACCTCCTCCCCACTACCACCCGCGCGCTCCAAACCGCTGCCGCCCCTTCCCATACCCTCACGAAATAAACGCCCGGCGGCAGGCCCGCTACCGAAAAAGTAAAAGCGGTTGCCCCTTCCGGCATCTTATGCGCCAGCACTTCCTTGCCCATTACGCTGCACAAAGAAAGGCGCTGGCCCGCAAACGGCCGGCCGCTGCTCACTGTCAGGCGGGAAGAGGCCGGGTTTGGGAAAACAGAAAAGCCAGGCGGCGTATGAATAGTTTCCTGCATTCCGGTGGCTAAAAAGTTGACCGTATCACAAAACGTATCGCTCTCCGTCTGGTTACTCGCCGTCAAACACACCTCATACACGCCCGCTTCCGCGTAAGCATGCACAGGAAAGCGCTCCGTGCTGCTTTGCCCGTCCCCGAATTCCCAGAGCCAACTCTCGGGGCTAAACCGCGTGCCGTCGTAAAAGGCTACCTGGAAGGCGGCGCT
The DNA here is from genome assembly GCA_024102975.1 of Phaeodactylibacter sp. Classification (GTDB taxonomy): domain Bacteria; phylum Bacteroidota; class Bacteroidia; order Chitinophagales; family Saprospiraceae; genus JACJXW01. The sequence goes on from JAGFJD010000608.1 coordinate 1,496, forward strand.
GTCTTCGACGGCGTAGCTGAAGGCCGCCTGGGGCGGCGGGTTGTCGATGCCGAGGGTGTCGCAGGGGGAGCCGTCTAAGGGGCCTAAGCCGTAGTAGGGGAAGTTGGGGATGCTGCGGTTGTTTAAGGCTACCAACTCCAGGCCGTGTTGCTCGACATTGCAGGCTAGATCTCGACTATTAGGTGTATGGATGATATGAAGATAGTTTGCGTTGGTAGCACAAGCAATATATATTTTACCGTTGGGGCCCAATTGAGCTAATTTGAAATCAGTATTGAGATCATAAATAGGGTCTTCAAAACCGTCATACTCGGCAACCTTTATCATTGTAGCTTCAACATTTGGAACATTCAGGTCAAACTGATACACATTGAACCAGGAGGTGACGTAAAGAAAACGGCTGTTTTCAGAAAAAGCCAGCCCCCCGCCTCCAAAGGCTAAATCGATAAAAGTAAATGAGGTGAAACTAGTAAACTCTCCAGTACAGCGGTCAAAATCATAGATTGTTACTCGGTGTTCAGACTCACCTGTATATTTGATATCAATCCTCGCGTATTTGGCGCCATCCGGAGAAAAGGAAGATTGATGACCTCCGGTAACTATTGAATCGCCTATTTGAACATTTTTTACTTTTTCTATACCATCAGGAGTAAATAAAACAGAATAATACCGGTTATTGTCTCTTTCTGGTATGACTATCCACCAGTCTCTTCCGTTAGCATGGGGCGTAGCAACTATCCGCCCATAAGCAAGGGTATCATTGATAATAGGAATATTTTTTTCTATTGCTGCCCCTAGCCCATTATTTGCTGACATATCAACTTTTGTGTAAAACAAGTTTTGTACCCAACTTCCTCCATGAGGAGCCCAGTCCCTGTCTTCATGAAAGATGTAATAAAGAAAATCTGATCCCGGTACGGGTAATATCAGAGCACCTTGTGGGTTAATATATCCATTATTATCCCATTGTTCAGACATTTGTGTAGGAGCCAAACCGGTGGCCAAAGTATCGTTGTTGAAATTCCTTACCTCGATGCCATTAGTGTAAAACAACAAATTGCCGGAAGCATCGCATACACTGGCATTGGTATGCCAAAAATCCATGTTGATATCGGTGCTAATGATTTCCGGAGGGATGGAATTAAAATTCAACAAAGTCATATCATTGCCTCCTGATATTAATGGGCTGTTGCCTATTAACCATATATAATCCCTTTTCTGCCGTTCAAAAATATCCTGAGTATAAAGCAGGTTTGATATAAAGCAAAATACTGCCAAAATAATACTCGCCTTCATAGGATATATAGTTAAGGCAGCTATAGGGCACACAAAACCCTATAGCTGCTCGGGAAAGAAAATTTATTTGGAAATGATCAACCTGGCCTGGTAGATAGGTTCGTTCTTGAGCCAGGCTCGCAAGAAGTAAATGCCACTGGGCAGATTTTGAAGGTTGAAAAGATGCAGAAATTCGCCTTCCGGCAAATCCCTGCTCCACACGGGCTGCCCCAATTGATTGACAATATTAATTCGGCCACAATAACCCTCTACCACCAGTTCGCCGGAGGTTGGGTTGGGGAAAATGCGAACGCCAGAGTTTTCTTCTTCAAAGACAGTTACCTGTCCGGAAGCAAATCTTTCAGAACCTGCCTCGCATATATCTGCAAAGGTTGAATCAGCAACCAACTGATACAGGCTGCGCGCGTAATGCACTGCCCTGCCACCGGAAAGCGGGCATTGGCCGGCAATGGCCAAAAGGTTTTCCGTTTGTTGAGCATCGAAAGCGCTGCTTCTCTGGGCAAGCGTATTAAGGAATAGTTTGCTAACCAGTTTTTTATTGGTTTGATAAACTGCTGTATCGCCCAAAGCACTGTTTTCTGCAAGCAGTGTTTCTGTAAAATTGACACGAGCCTGAAGGACAATCTGCTCCAGGGAGTCCATGGCAACACAAAGGCCTGCCGCTTCATTTAGCAGGCTATCCCGTGCGTTTTCCAATCCGGTAGCACCTGCTGCAATTAAGCTATCTTTTTCCAGAACAAACCCGATCAAACCATCCAACTCTTGGCCCCACTGCTGTATTTGGGCCGTTTCTGTTGGCAATAACCTATACAAACTATCTCTGCCTTTTTCCAACTTATAAAAGGCAGATAGAAGTGTAGTGTCATTAGCCAGATAAAAGCTATCTAGGACTTCGTCAGCAGGCCATTCTTCCACATCCAGCTCCCGGTATAGCTGAAACTGTGCCGCCCAGAGCATGGCACCGGGATAATCTTCGTCCAACTGTTCACTGCGGGCGGTTTTGAGGTGGATGTCTTTAACTTCTATCGGCTCCATCCCGCCATTTTGGAGGCAAGTATCGGCGACTTCTCCGTCATCAAGGTTGAACCAAGCTTCTTCGGCTGCTTGTTGCGCAGCAGGTGGGAAATTTGGGAAATCAAATGAGGCAGGATAAATAGGAGGAGTATCATCGTTGATAAAATAACCGTTATCGGCTAATTCGGAAAATATACTCCCATAACTCACCGCCGCAGCGACCCCATACCCGTCATTCGGCAACCCGCTATTCACCTCCCACAAGTTACCCCTATGGCTTTGCACCCCAATATTCAGGCTGCTCCGGTACACCAGCCCTTGCCCCATGCCCAGCTCGCCAGGATCAAAGACATTAGTGCTCACCACACTGCCCATGCAGGAGCCTTCAAAGGCCGCCCCCGTGCCCAGCTCGGTAAAGGTATTGCAGTCGAAGACGCTGCTGCCGCCGTCCTGTACGCCCAGGCCTACGAAAAACAGGCTTCCCGGCCCGGGGCCGGCTACGTAGTTTTCGCGGACGGTGCAATCTATGGCGCCGTTGATACGGATGCCGGACGGAGACAACACGGCCTGCTCCATGAAAATGTCGTTGTTGCTGGCTTCCAGTCCGTTTACCCCTGTCAGGCGGAGGCCAAAGCCCCTGCCCGCCAGGGTGACGGTGTTGGAGCGGAGCCGGGCATCGGCAAAAGCAATGCCGGTTTCCTCTACGTTGATGCCCCGGCTTTTGGTGGTGATGTCGT
>JAGFJD010000163.1 GCA_024102975.1 Phaeodactylibacter sp.
CGCATGATCATGTGCTGGGGGCGTTCCACCACCTTGCCGTCCATACGCATCAGGTAGGAGCGCTCCAGAGTCTTGAATCCGAAATAGTCGAAGCTGTAATCGCGGTCGTAGATGATAGCCGAATCCAGCTCGTCGCGGTGCTTCCAGATGATGTCGAAGGCTTCATCGCCAATCAGGCCCGCCGGTTCGCCCGTTTTGGGGTCGATGTAGTGGTAGAGGTCCTTCATGGTGCGGGCGAAGGACTTCTTGGTGTTCTTGTGCAGGTTGGAAACGGCGATGCGGGCGGCCAGGATGGCGTATTCCGGGTGCTCAGGGGCCATGGTGGCGGCGGTCTCGGCCGCCAGGTTGTCGAGTTCGGTGGTGGTCACCCCGTCGTAGAGGCCCTGGATCACCTTTTTGGCGATCTCGATATAATCGATGTACCTCGTGTCGAGGTCGTAGCAGAGTTTTTTGATGCGGGCGGTGATCTTGTCGAAGCTGACGTCTTCGCGCTTCCCGCTTCTTTTGATGACTTCCATGGTTTAGTGGTTAGTGGTTATCGGTTTTTTATTTGGCAATATCTTGTCTAAAAGTCCTCATCCAGCGTAAAGACCTGCTTATCGCGGCCGGACATCACGCCGGACTTCTGGTAGTCGCCCACCCGTTTTTCGAAGAAGTTGGTCTTACCCTGCAGGGAGATCATATCCATCCAGGGGAAGGGATTCTCCACGTTGTACACCTTGGGCTGGTTGAGAGCGGCCAGCAGGCGGTCGGCGACGAATTCGATGTACTGGCACATCAGATCGGCATTCATGCCGATGAGGTTGACCGGCAGGGCGTCGGAGACGAACTCCTTCTCGATATTCACCGCGTCGGTAATGATCTTGCGGATGGTCTCTTCCGGCAGTTTGTTCTGAATGTGCTGGTTGTAGAGCAGGCAGGCGAAGTCGCAGTGCATGCCTTCATCGCGGGAGATCAGCTCATTGGAGAAGGACAGGCCGGGCATGAGGCCCCGCTTCTTCAGCCAGAAGATCGAGCAGAACGAACCCGAGAAGAAGATGCCTTCCACTGCGGCGAAAGCGATGAGGCGCTCCGCGAAGGAGGCGTTTTCGATCCAGCGCAGGGCCCATTGTGCTTTCTTCTTTACACAGTCCAGAGTCTCAATGGCATTAAAGAGGTAGTCCTTCTCTTTGGTATCCTTGATGTAGGTATCGATGAGCAGGCTGTACGTTTCGGAATGGATGTTCTCCATCATGATCTGGAAGCCGTAGAAGAACTTGGCTTCCGTATACTGCACCTCGCTGACGAAATTTTCCGCCAGGTTTTCGTTGACGATGCCGTCGCTGGCGGCGAAAAAGGCCAGCACGTGTTTGATGAAGTGGCGTTCGTCGTCGTTCAGCTTGTCGTTCCAGTCTGCCAGGTCGGAAGACAGGTCGATCTCCTCGGCGGTCCAGAAACTGGCTTCCGACTTCTTGTAAAAGGCCCAGATGTCATCGTGTTTGATGGGGAAAAGGACAAATCGGTTGGGGTTTTCCTGTAGGATCGGCTCTGCTTGCTGAGTCATGTTACTAAGCATTTTTTATTTTTAGGATGAAAAGTTTATAAAAGAAGCGCTGCCAGCCGGGGATAAGGCAATAAGGCCTCCTCTGCCATGTACGGCCAGTGCACACAATTAGACATTTTTCTGGACACAGAGTACGCCGAGAAGACACAGAGTCGCACAGAGACCTGATTATCAATGGAAAACACTCCGTGTACTCTGTGTTGGCCTTTGTGCTCTCTGTGTCCAAAACCAGTTTGTCCAGTGGTGTGCGGCCAGTGCGTTGCATGCCGGACCAACACATATCCGGATTGGCTGTAAACCTGCTGTTTTTTAAGATACTTTCGGGAGTTTCCTGCCTGGCTGACCTGATGGAAACCGATGGCAGAGGCGACTGCTGTTTAAGCTTGCGCAGACAGGTGTGGCTGTCTTCCCAGTATGTTTTGTTTGTCAGCACTAAATTAATAAGATCGCCCTTTCGTTGTGGCCAAAGTTATCAACATGGTGTTGACAAACTATTTAAATAGCTGATTTTCAATACCTAGTTGTTGTTAGTTATTTTTTCCACAATGTGGAAAACCTTATTGTGGAAAACTGGCGGGCTGTCAGCCAATAAGTTATAAGCGGTTGAGAACCAATGAACCCTAAAACAACCGTTTCCGCTGGAAATACCAGGCCAGCAGCAGGCTCATGCCGATGGAGAGGGACATGATGATGTAGATGGCGTAGCCTTTGCTTTCCAGGGGGAGGGGCACGTTCATGCCGTAGAAGCTGGCCACCAGGGTAGGCACCATGAGGATGATGGTGATCAGGGTGAGGCGGCGGATGGTGATGTTGAGGTTGTTGGAGATGATGGAGCCGTAGGCGTCCATGGTGCCGTTGAGGATATTGGTATAGACGTTGGCCATTTCCAGGGCCTGGCTGTTGTCGATGATGATGTCTTCGAAGAGGTCGGATTTGTCCTCGTCGTCGCGGATATGGAGGAAGTCGGTCCGCTTCATTTTCATTTTGAGCAGTTCGTTGGCGCTGAGGGTATTCACGAAGTAGACCAGGCTCTTCTCGATGCTGAGCAGTTGCTTGAGTTCTTTGTTGCGGCTGGAATCGTAGAGTTCCTGTTCGATGAGGTTGCGCTTGAGGTTGAGCTTTTTCAGGCAGGTAAGGAACCGGTAGACGTTTTGTTCCATGATCTGGAGCACGAAGGAGGATTCGTCGGCCGGCGTGAAATTTTTCACCTTGTCGTCGAGGAAGAGCTGCAGCACCGGGTTTTCGTGGGAGGTGATGGTAATCACGTGTTCGATGGTGATGATGATGCCGATCGGCACGGTGATATAGATGGCGTCGTTCTCTTCCTCGGCCTCGTTCAGTATAGGGGTATTGACGACGATCAGGCGCACATCGTCCTCGCGCTCGTAGCGCGAACGCTCATCGATGTCGAGCGAGTCGGTAAGGAAGTCCAGCGGCACGTCAAACTGCATGGCGACCTCTTCGAGCTCCTCGTGGCTGAAAGGGGGAGAGATGTTGACCCAACAGCCAACTTCCGGTTCTTCCAGCTCTTTCAGCTTGCCTTCCTCTTTTGCGTAATACCGGATCATGGCCTGACAGAATAAAGAGTGTGAAATTTTCCGGGACAAACATACGATTTATAAGCTGGGTTCGCAAATGGGTTTTGCAGGGGAAAGTTATATTGTCGCATTGGCAAGCGGGCAGGCAGATTAATGCCCGGAGCAATCGTTATATTGCCGCATGTTTACACCCATATAAATAGTTGCCATGATGCGCCAAAGCCATTTCACTTTCCTGTTTTTCATCCTCCACTGTTCCCTGTTTGCTCAGTTCAACACCGCCAACATCACGATCGCGCGGGACAAATGGGGCGTTCCCCACATTTTTGCGCCCACCGACGCGGAGGTGGCCTACGGCTTTGCCTGGGCCACGGCGGAGGACGATTTCGCGACCATGCAGAAACAGATGCTGCCCCTGAAAGGCCTGATGGGGCGGGTGTCCGGCAAGGACGGCGCCCGGCTGGACGTGGCGGCGCATATCCTCGACGCGAAGGCGATCGTGGCGGCGCGTTACGAACAGGACCTCTCTCCTGATTTCCGCAAGGTGCTGGAAGCCTACGCGGCAGGGGTGAACGCCTACGCCCGGCAGCACCCGAAAGAAGTCCTGCACCGGAAGCTGTTTCCCGTCACCGGCCAGGACATCATCCAGAGTTATGTGCTGGGCATGGCGCTGATGTCGGGCGTCGGGCGGGAACTGGGCAACATCCTGGGCGGGAAGTACCAGGCTCCGTCCCGGGAGGAGCGGGGTTCCAACGCCTTCGCCATCGCCCCGGCGAAAACCGCCGACGGCAAAACCTACCTCGTCAACAACTCCCACCAGCCGCTGGAAGGGCTCAACTCCTGGTACGAGGCCCACCTGTGCAGCGAGGAGGGCTGGAACATCCTGGGCGGCACCTTCCCGGGCGGCGTGACCATCTTCCTGGGCGCCAACCCCAACCTGGCCTGGGCGCACACCCTCAACTATCCCGACTTCGCCGACGTGTACGCCCTGGAGATGCACCCTTCTGAAAAGGAAATGTACCGCTTCGACGGGCGATGGGAAAAACTGGCGCCCTACCCTGTTAAAGCGCGGGTGAAAATCCTGGGCCGGTTGGCCATTGGCGCCAAACAGAAATTCTACAAGAGCAAATACGGCGTCACCTTCGAAACGCCCAACGGCTACTTTGCCCTGCGCTTCCCCGCCAACCGCGACATCCGCGCCGCCGAGCAGTGGTACCGGATGAACAAGGCCGCCAACCTGGAAGAATTCCGGGCCGCCCTGAGGCTGCAGGGCATCACCTGCACCAATATCGTCTACGCCGACAAGGAGGGGCACATCTTCTACATCAGCAACGGCCGCTTCCCGAAGCGCAACCCGGCCTACGACTGGCAGGCCGTGCTGCCCGGCGACACTTCCGCCACCCTCTGGGCCGACGACTACTATCCCACCGACAGCCTGCCCCAGGTGCTGGACCCCGCCTCGGGCTACGTCTACAACTGCAACCACACGCCCTTCCTGTCGTCGGGCGCCGCCGACAACCCGGACCTCCAAAGCATCCCTCCCAGCATGGGCTTCCAGGGCCCGGACGGCCTGACCAACCGCGGCGTGCGCCTTGGCGCCCTGCTGGAACGATCCGGCAAGATCAGTTATGAAGGCCTCAAAAAGATGAAATACGACCAGGCTTACCACGAGCCGATGCGGGCCGCGCCTAAACTGGAGGGCATATTCCACCTGAACCCGGAAAAATACCCGGACATAGCGGAAAGCATCCGGCTCATACAGGATTGGGACCGCATCGCCGGCAAGGACAGCGAAGCTGCCTCCATCATGATCCTGGCCTACTACCATCTGCTGGCTACCCTACAGTCTCCCCAAAGCTTTAAAACCGGCGACGAGCTGGACGAGGCCAAGCTGGCCGAAGCCATCCGCCATGCCCAGGACCACCTCGAAAAACACTTCGGCAGCCGCAACGTCCCCCTCGGCGACCTGCAGCGCCATACCCGCGGCGGGGTGGACCTGCCCTACGGCGGCGGCCCCGACGTGCTGGCCGCCGTGCGCAGCCGCCCCTCCCGCGACGGCCGCCTGCGCGCCTACACCGGCGATTCCTACATCCAGCTGGTGCGCTTCTCCGCCGACGGTCCGGAAATCGAAAGCGTCGTCCCCTACGGCGCCTCCGCCAAACCCGGCAGCCCGCACTACACCAGCCAGATGGAACTGTTCGTCAACCAACAGCTCAAAGCGATGACGCTGGACAGGGAGCGGGTGCTGAGAGAGGCGGTAAGGGTGTATGGGCCGGGTGAATGAAGGAAGGAAGGAAATACTTTGATATGAGTACCTGGACACTAATGGAGAAATGGATGGAAATGGAGAAATGGATGGAAATGGATGGAAATGAATGGAAATGAATGGAAATACTATGGAACCTGCCGCACTGGCTGGAGGGGCAATGTATTTCATTATTTCCATGTATATCAAAGTATATCTTTCCAGGTACCTGCATAGGATTGAAGAAATGTTCCGGGAACACAGCCACGACAGCCATTTCAGGGCATATCTATCCATTTCCCTATTTGAACCCAGGCATTCCTTATATTTGCACCACTGAATAACCGAACCATCATGGACAACAAAGAAAAAGAACTGCGGGAAGTGCAGATGCTGGGCCTTAAGCTGCCGACCGACCCCCGCTGGGTCAACCTGGCGGAAAAAGGGCTGGAGGAAATCCTGACCGACCATGCCTATTGCGAGCAGAAGGCGGCCACGGCCTGCATCTCCCTGATCCAGGCCTTTCCGGAAAAGGAGGAAATGGTGCGGGAGCTGGCGCCGGTGGTGACCGAAGAGTGGGGCCACTTCCGCATGGTGCTCAGCGAGATGGACAAGCGGGGCCTGCGGCTGGGCCGGCAGCGCAGGGACGAATACGTCAACCAACTGCTCCAGTTTCAGAAGAAGGGCGGCAGCCGGGAAGAACGCCTCCTGGAAAAACTCCTGACCTGCGCCCTGATCGAAGCGCGCTCCTGCGAGCGCTTCCGCCTGCTCTCCCTCCACATCAGCGACCCGGCCCTGCGCGACTGGTACCACAAGTTCATGGTGGCCGAAGCCGGGCACTACCGCCTCTTTATCGACCTGGCTAAGCGCTACACCGGCGAGGCCATAGTCCGCCAGCGCTGGCGGGAATACCTGGAGCGGGAGGCGGAGATCATGAAGGGGCTGGAGCTGAGGGGGGACAGGATGCATTAGGTTATGCTGGCCTTTCAGGCCGCTTGCCCGCACCGTGCCCCATTACACGGGGCGATGCCCCGTGCTAAGTTATGTTGGCCCGTTGGGCCGCCGCAGGCATCCGCGCTTCGGCCTGCTCCAGGAACTGATTTTTATGCGCTAATACGCTATTTTTTTTATTTTTACAGGAATTAACCAACACCTAACCATAGCGCTCCATGACGCCACGCGAAAGAGTGATCCGGGTATTATTGCGCATACTCGCTCATCCGTACAGGTATACAAAGCGGGATTTGGCTCAGTATTTTGGGATGAGCAAAGACGCGCTGAAGGAAGATATTTCAGCCATCCGCAACGTTGGCCTCACCATTGATCACGATGACCAGCATCACCTGGCAATCCTGCCGGAAAGAGAATTCCAGGAGTTGCGGCACCTGCAGCCGCTTTCCGAAGAAGACAAAGCCCGCCTGGCCGGCGTACTTCAGTATCTGCCGGGCCGGGAAGCCCTGTATCTGAGGAAAAAGCTGGAAAGCCTCTACGATTTTCAGCAACTGGGGTTGCGCGCCCTGCGCAAGCCGGCTCTGGACCGCATAGACCGCCTGTCCGCCGCGAAGCAGCAGCAGGAACAGGCCATTCTCGAAAACTACCGGAGCCGCAGCAACCAGGTCCGGGACCGCCTGGTCGAACCATTCCACGTCGACCCGGAAAAGGACACGCTCCAGGCTTATGACGTGGAGGCCAAAGACTCCCGCCATTATCGCCTGTCCCGGATTGAGCGGGTCCGCCTCACCGGCAACCGGTGGCAGCATGCCGGCGACCACAGGGTAAAGATTACGGATGTTTTCCGGATTGCCGACAACGAGCAGGTGCCGGTACACCTTATCATGGATGTGTTTGCGTACAATTCGCTGACTGAAGAATTCCCCCTCACGACCACATATCTCGACCCCGGCGCCGAGCCGAATACCTATGATTTTCATTGCCAGGTGAACCACGAGTTCAAAGGGCTGCTCAATTTCATCATGGCCAACGCCCTGCACGTGGACATCATTGGCCCTGCCCGCTTGCGCAGCATTGTACGGGCGGAAGCGGAAAAAATTTTCCGGAAATTTGAATCCTAGGCGGGGGGGGGTGCGGTTTTCACCCTACCCGAGCCAGTATATTTGCCTCACCCTTTAATCAAAAACTTAAGTTCATGAGAATAAAGTTGTTGTTAACACCTAATTTATCAATAGTCCCATTCGACTATCAACACCACGTCATTGGTGTTTTTCATCGCTGGATGGGAAGTAATCACCTGCACGACGTAACAAGCTTGTATTCCTTGGGCTGGCTAAGTCACGGCAGGGTAGTTAAGGATGCAGGATTTGTCTTTGCAAAAGGTGCAACCTGGGAAGTTAGTTTTTTCGATGACAAGTTAGCCACTCATTTCATCGGTAGAGTTAATGCTGACCAACAGTTCATATTTGGAATGCGCGTTCATAAAATGGAAGTTATCCCTACTCCTTCTTTTAGTTCCACTTACAGATTTGGGTTCAACAGCCCCATACTTGTTCGTCGGGACATGGAAAATGGCAAAAAAGAGCATCTCAGCTTTGAGCAAGGCGAAGCGGATGAATTGTTGACACAAACCTTCCGATATAAAATGCAACTAGCAGGTTTCAAAGGAGAGCATCTTGATTCGTGGATGGGTTTTGACCGGAGCTACTCAAAGGCCCGTACTAAAGTGGTGACCATTAAAAATATAAAATTAAAAGCCAATCAATGCCCGGTAATCGTCATGGGTACCCCTGAAGCAGTACAATTCGCATGGGAAGTGGGGGCAGGACATCTGACCGGTTCTTGTTTCGGACAATTAAAAACAGCCTGATGGGATATTATAAAACTTTCGATGAAGCTTTAAATGCAAAAAACTTTAAAGAGCGAAGCCCTGGCCAACGTAGAGTATTCGATGCTTTTAGGGCTGGCAAACATATTATTCTTAAAGCGCCGACAGGTTGGGGCAAGACTTTTGCGGTTACTTCGGCCCTAGAGGAAGGGCACGCAATTTATTCGCTTCCATTAAGGGTTTTAGTTGATTCACTCGCCAAGGATGTTGCTGAAGGCACCTTTCCTAAAAGGGTCGCCGTACAACATGGAGCCCGTAAAGAGCATACTTTCCTTGACAAAGGCCAAGATTTAGACAATCCCATTGATCTGATTTTCACAACGCTCGATCAATCGCTGAGTGCATTTTTAGGAATTCCCATTGGCGTCGGTTACCGCCAGGGCAATATCCTTCCAGCTGTAATTGACGCCAGCCATTTAATCTTTGATGAATTTCACTTGCTGGAGCCGCAGAGAAGCATGAGCACTGCTCTTTATGCCATTAAGCAAAGCCAACAGAATTGTATAATTCTTACTGCTACTTTAAGTAGCACCATGCTTGAGTTCCTTGAAGCCGAGCTTTCGGACTCTCCAGCTGGCAAAGCTCATGGAGTTGAAGTAATCATTGGCGAACGACCCTTTGTCAACCCTAAAGAAATTCGGCAAGGTGCCGGCTTTGACAATATTGAAAATTTACCCCTTGGTGAGAAAACAATCATCATCAGGAACCGGATAGAATGGGCCAAAACGACTGCCCGGCTTTTACGAGACTCTGGGCAAGATGTTGAGGTTCACTTGCTCCACTCTGAACTACTGCCGGATGATAGGACAAAAATCGAAAAACGCGCAAAAGACATTTTTAGAAAAGATGCTCCTCGATCTGGGAAAAAGCAGGTATTAGTGGCCACTCAAGTGGTGGAAGCCGGTATAGATATATCCTGTGATGTAATGCATATCGACCTTTGCCCGCCAGCGTCGCTCATTCAACGGGTAGGGCGAAGTGCCCGTTACCAAGGTGAATCGGCAACTATATATTGGCACGATGTAGAAGAAGGTAACTACTCGCCATATGCGTACGCAAAAGACGACATTAATAAATTACGGGCACTCCTCCAAGAGAATGATAGGCGGCAGCTTGATCCTGAGTTAGAGGAGCAGATCGTGGAAATTCCACGGGTAAGCGACCAGGCATTTATAAAATTTTTCAAGACGAGAAATCCCAAAGAAGAAACTTTAGAGCTTAGAACCTTACGCGATTACGAGCAATACCGCGAACGTATCCGGGATATTAACTCAATAAATGTTGCGATAGGTACTAAGCCTAATTTGAATTATAAATTTTTAAGCGTAGCAAAGAGCAAGTTTTACGGTAAACGCTTCGAGAACGTCCCAACAGCTTTTTACCGGTTTAATTCTGAGACAAAGACGAACGAGCCAGTGTCTGGTGAAAAAGACAACCGGTTTGTTCAAATTGCGGATATGGCTCTGTTAAGCCCTGAGCATATTGGCTATGATCCTACGATTGGCCTGGATGAATCTATCCAGGGTGGAGAAGGCTATTTTCTTGATGAAAGTCAAAAGGAGCAATGGGATTATGGCTACAGATTAGAACCATACGAGGCTCACTTGCAACTGCTTCATCGGGAGAAAAGCAAAGTAAGATGGATGATAGAGGAGTTGGCAAAACTGCAAGACCTCGGAGGTGCTGGGACAAGTTCTACCGGACACTCCAGGGAGTTGGCGGAGGGCCTGGTAGATTTTGTCATCTGGGCACACGATTTAGGAAAATTAACCCCCGAATGGCAGGCCGCCCATAATGTCCTAGATCCAGAAGGCATCTCTCCTTCTGAAAAACCTTTGGATTTCTTTGCCGAAGGGTTGGGCTTAAAGCTCCTCAACAGCAAATTTCCAATTGCTCATTCCGAAACGGGCGGGAAATATGCCCGACAAGATGGTGCAAAAATCCCCAGTCACGCCTGGATAAGCGCCTGGGCAGTTAAGGATATGCTTTTTCAAATGGTTCAGCAATCCGAACGGCTTTTCTATCCTGTAATTTGGACCATCGCCGAGCATCATGGCTATTTACGGAACTTTAGCGGCGATCTGAGCACCAAGCGATTTGAGGCATATGAAATTGGCTATCTCGACTATTTGGATAGTATGAGTGAGCAGGCTCCCTGGGAGGAATACGGCTGGAACAGTTCTTACTTAAAAACAAGCCTTTCCAAAGAAGAGGCTAAGGAAGCTCATTTGTGGTTCGACAGCCATCCCCTGCAAAAAGAGCATGCCGTATCGGTATATTATATGCTTAGCTACATTTTGAGGCGATGTGATCAGTTAGCTACATCTCATGTTTCCTCTGCAACATTGAAGGCTGCGGCTAATTCTGTTAATCAAGAAAATGGATTTATTCTATGATGACCCGAATAAGATATTTAGCAACTACACCTTTTAGTTTTCGAAGGGAGCAAGCTACTACAAAATTTGCAGCAACTTACCCCTGCCCAACGCCTTATGCGGCTAAGGTAGCTCTAGTTGTTGGGGCTATTCGTGCCGGCCTTTCTCCAGAAGAATTTGTAAAGAAGTTGAGAAAAGTAAAGGTGCAAATTCACCCATGGGGAGAAGGTGTGATCAATACTCACATGGTGAAACACTACGAAGTGCCTCGTTCAGATGGAAGCGGAAGGGATCTGCCCCCTGGATATTTAAGTTCAACTGTGGTATTCCGGGAGTTTTTGTACTTCGATGGTGGCGTAGATTTATTCGTTCCAACGGAGGAACTGGAATGGCTGCAACCGGCTTTGCCGGGGGTCAATTGCTTCGGAAAGCAAGGTAGTTTTTTTAGCCTGTACAGCGTAGAAGAAGCAGAGCCGCCGGAGGGTGGGATATCTTTTACAGGAAGCGATTTTAAGTCCAACGCTACCTGGCAGAAGATATCCAACTTTCAAGGAGTAACTAACAAGCCGCGCGAGGAAGTAGCGTTTAAAGTCAATATGCAGATTTCAGGCGGCGGCCAGAATTATGCTCACATAACTTTCGGTTCCTGATGAAAACATTCACGATACCTAAACAAGAGCCTGAAATACAACTCCATACGGAAAGGCTGCCGGTGCTTGACAATGGGTACTTCGATGTCCTGGTTGCTATAGGCTACGCTGCACTGGCAGATGCTTATTATGAAGGCCCTTCTCCTCAGATTAGGCAAATGCCAAATGGTTTTGAGGTTCTTCATGGATCAAAGCTGAGAGAACGGCCGAATTTGAGTTGGTTAAAATATTCTCTTGCGGCAAGCTGGAAGAAGGAAAAGTCAATGCAGGAAGGCCTAATGGTGAAAAAAGACAAAGCTTGGGATGGAGAGGAAGTTATCTTTCATAATGGGGCTGTTGTGGATACCAGTGATGAGCCAACAATTGTGTTAGAGCTAGGAAAGAATAACCGATTAATTACCGCTCCATCCAGAGAGCTTTATGGCGTCCTTAACAAACTGGGCAGCCCAAAATGGTTAAATGCGTGTATACATACCTGCCGTGAAAAAGGGATAAAATTGCTGGGCAATCAATTCAAGGAAAAAATTTCCTTCAATTCAATAGTACTTCCTCAAAGCTCCAAAGGGGGGATGAGTAGTAGTAGCTTTAGCATCGCCAATGGAAGTTTACCTGTAAAATTTGGTAAAAAATGGGGTAGAGAAATTTGTTTGGCTGTCGCAGGATTGTTAGTAGCTGCAAAGGGCAGCATTAAAAATGGCTTTGCTCTCCCGGTTCCCTTCAATATAACATTTTCATTTTTGCAACACTTGGTTGACCGTAATCGAAAGAGAATTGTCCCTAAGGACTTTTTCTTTCCTTACAACAACTATCTCTTTTATCTCAGGCTGTTATTAGCATATGGTCAAAAGGGGAAGAATATGTTAAGTGCCGTATGCGGAGCAAAATTCATTGAACTTGGCACACAATCCTCACCAGCTGGGGTTTGGAGCCTTAGAGTACCAAGTTATTCTTATTCCTTGACAAGTGTGGATGATTTAAACAATCTTCTTTTACACTGGCGAAAATCGGTAAAACCCAAATCCACTTCAGAGCCAAATATCGACCGCCTTTCCGTAGATCGATTAATGCGGGGCTTTGAGAAAGGAGACGTTGCAGCATTTGTCGAAGGCTATCTCTCTTATCTGGAAACAGTAGGGTTCAAAGCGCAATATTTACCCATATTACATCAACAACAATTTTTTGAAATCATGAATAGCAATTCCAAAAAGTATCAGGAACTGGTGGAAACACTAAGAGGTCCGGTTTTAAAGCCTATTATCAATTTGATAAGGCAGGACACCTACAACCGCGTATTCAAACGCGAAGGCGAAACATCAGAACCACCTGACTATCAAATGATCAGGAAACTGCGGGAAGTGCAAAACAGTGAAGACTTGGTTACAGCCATCTGTGAGATTTCCATTAAGCGCGGAATCGATAAAATGGCTTCCCAAAACACCCAGGAAAATGCCAGGGAGAAGCACAACATCTCGACACAGGATGGGATCGCCAAAATCATCGAACTGGGTGAAGACGAGAGGTATTCCCCTAAACTAATTGCGCAGTTGATCCTTGCGCTTGCGCTTTCCAAAGCATCTGCTACCTCTGAGGAATAAACTTTTTTCTTATTTGAACTTAAAATCATCAAAGATATGTCAACTGTACAAAACTTAAGCCTCGTAGGGCGGCTGACCATCAACCTTGCCAGCCTTAATAATGAAGGTTCTGAAGGCAACGCAACACAACCGCGAACTGCCACGGTTGTTCAAGGTGGGCAACTATATTCTGTTCCAGTTATCAGTGGAGACATGCTGAAACATTGGCATGCAGAACATTTATCCAGAATTGCTCAAGAACGAGACTTGCCTTTAAGCAGTAATTCCAATCGAAGAAATCCCGATCCCAACCGGATAAAAAGTGAATTAAACGATATTAAATGGGTCACCAAGAACATCCCTGAATCAGAAGGGTTGTCTGGCTCAATCAAAGGCACAGACCGACAGCCATTAGAGACAGCCTTATACAGAGAAGTGGCGCGCGGATGTGTTGTAACGGACGCACATGGCCTGTTGATTACAGAGATTGCCCCCAAAGGCGAGGATGGAAAAGATATTTTCAATGCGAGTGTAGCGGTTGCAAGGACAAGTCGGGTCCAGGTTGGTTTTATGGTTGGGGTTCCTTCCAAGAGTGTAACGAAACATTATTTCCATACCAAATTTGTAAGCACACGAACAGGCCAGCAAGCTCGTGAAAGTGGCTCCAACGAAGGGCAAAACATCTTCACCCGTCCCGCTTCGAGTGCTGAATACGCCGTCGTAATCAATGTAGATTTGGCCGGCCTGGGGTTTGACGATGCTTTGAATGATTATGTCATTTCGGAAGAGGAACGCCGAAAAAGACAAAAAGCAGTATTGGATGCTCTAAGCTATACCCTGCTGAGCCAGCCTGGCGCTAACTCCAGCCAGCAATTTCCACATGTCATGGATTTCATCGGAGCTATTGTGACTTCAAATAATCGTTTGCCTGCGCCTACTGTCAGCCCTTTAAAGGAGGAATACCTGGAAGTTTTGGGCGACTTAGTCGAAATAGCAAATACCATGAATGGAGGAGCCTCGATTGAACTCCAGTCAGTCCAAGGGCTGAATGAGGCAGTAAAGGTTCTGACCGAAATCGGAGCATCGCTATAAGTTTTCCTAAGTTAAACAGCACCTGGAACAATGAATGGTATTTCCGCGACCCATATTTCTTACTACCACCTCTGCCATCGGAAACTTTGGCTATTTCACAGAAAGATCAAGATGGAACATACCAGTGATACGGTCTACGAAGGCAAGCTCATCGGCAGTCAGGCCTATGCCCGCCGGGCCGGCCGCTGGCGCGAGCTGTCCCTCGGCCCCATCAAGGTCGACCATTTCGACCCCCGGCAGAAGCTGGTGCGCGAGGTGAAGAAAAGCCCGAAGCTGGAAGCATCGCACGTCGCCCAGGTGAAGTACTATCTTTATTACCTGGAACAGGCGGGCGTCGACAACCCCCGCGGCCTCATCGAATACCCCAAACACCGCAAAACGACGGACGTGCGGCTGACCGGGGCCGACCGGCAGGAAATCCGCGGCTGGGAAGCGGAAATCGAGCGCATCGTGCAGCAGCCCAACTGCCCGGAGCTGGTGCGGAAAAGCTACTGCCGGCAGTGCGCGTATCGCGACTTTTGTTTCATCTGAACCAGGAACCATGAAAAAAGCCTTTTACCTGTTCAACCCCGGCCGCATGAGCCGCAGCGACAACACCCTGCGGTTCGACCCGGCGGAAACGGCAGAGGCGCCGGCCAGGCCGCGCTTCCTGCCGGTGGAGGGCATCAGCGCGCTCTACGTCTTCGGCAGCCTCGACACCAACAGCGCCCTGTACAACTTCCTGGGGCGAAAACACGTGCCGGTCCACTTTTTCGACTACTACCAGCACTACACCGGCTCCTTCAGCCCCCGGGAGTACCTGCTGGCCGGGCAGATGCTCATCGCGCAGACGGACGCCTACCGGTCCGGCAAACAGCGGGTTCGCATTGCCCGCGCGCTGGTAGAAGGCGCGACGTTCAACATGCTCAAAAACCTGCGCTACTACCTGAACCGGGGCCGCAGCCTGGCAGAGCAGATCGACAAGATCGAAACCTTGCGGGCCGAGCTGGACAATGCCAAATCCATCGGCCACCTCATGGGCCTGGAAGGCAACTGCCGGCAGCTTTACTACAGCGCTTTCGGCGAAATTGTAGATGCTTTCCCCTGGACAGGCCGGCAAAAGCGCCCGCCCACTGACGAACTCAACGCCCTGCTGAGCTTCGGCAACTCCCTCTGCTACACCGTCTGCCTCGACGCCATCTACAACTCGCAATTGAACCCCACCATCAGCTACCTGCACGAGCCGGGCACCCGCCGGTACAGCCTGGCCCTCGACGTATCAGAAATCTTCAAGCCCATCCTGGTGGACCGCCTGATCTTCCGCCTGTGCAACAAACGGGAAATCAGGGAGGAGCATTTCGACAAAGTGGACAAGGCCTGCTTTTTGTCGCCCGCCGGCCGGCGCCTGTTCGTGCAGGCCTGGGAAGAGCGCCTGCAGCAAAGCATACAGCACCGCAAGCTGAACCGCAAGGTGAGCTACCGCCACCTGCTGCGCCTCGACTGCTACAAGCTGGCCAAGCACCTGCTGGGCATGGAACCGAATTTCGAACCCTTTAAAGTCTGGTGGTAATGTACGTGATCGCCGTTTACGACGTAGCCGCCGAGCGCACCCCGAAAATGCTGAAGCTCTGCCGGCGTTACCTGCACTGGGTGCAAAACTCCGTGTTTGAAGGAGAAATCTCCGAAGTGCGCCTGAAAGAACTCATCGGAGAGGCCAAAGAAATCATGGACGAAAGCCACGACAGCTTTATCCTCTTCAAAAACCGCCACAAGCATTGGCTGGACAAACAACTGGTAGGCAAAGCCTTAAGCGAAACCGATCAGTTTCTCTGATCGTCGATCAGCCATTTTATCGGCCGCAGGCGCAGCAAGTTCTTTGACATTTTGGGCTTTTGTGATTGATTGTCAGCTATATATATTGGTCGTCGATGGCCGGGTGCTTTTACCCCTTTCGGGGCCGACGACAAAATTGCCAAATTTTCTGCCTTTTGGTTTTTCTTATGAATTCATAATCAGCTTTTTAGTATTTTTGGGCTGCGGCCCTTCAATCGGACCTTGTGGAATTGAAACTATTTACCGCCTGAACGGCAATAGCATAAACTATTACCTTCAATCGGACCTTGTGGAATTGAAACTGAGCAAGCCCCCTGCTGAAAAAAAAGAGGTATGTGCCTTCAATCGGACCTTGTGGAATTGAAACGGGCTTCCCCGTCCGGCTCCGGCCCAGCCTGGGCCTCCTTCAAT
>JAGFJD010000168.1 GCA_024102975.1 Phaeodactylibacter sp.
TCGAAAATATCTGCCGGGCCACTCCATTGAGGTTGGCTAACCCGGAGCACCCATCCAATGCCGAGTGTTAAGCACCCGAATCTCGCCTGATAGCCCAAAGCCAGGGAGCCGCCTTTACTTTTGATTAAGTAGTCGATGTCAATAGTTGTTTCATTGTCAAGCACAGGCACAAAAGTTAGCCGTTCTTGCCAATAAATTACCCCAGGGGCTATGTAAATCCCATACAAAATATTGTTGTTAGATTTTTTCCTGAAGCCAAACTGATAACAGCCTGATCCCGGTTTTCGATTTTTGAATGATAAAGTAAGAAGGTTTGGGTCTCCGAAGAGAAACAGGCGAATTTCAGCATTGGCCCCTAATTGTTCGGATTGAGCGAAAAAGTTTCCCTGTTTGCCCTCGGCAGCTAGAAAATCAACTGATGTCCATAATCCAATTCGAGGTATGACCATGACTTGAGCACAGAGATTGGCTTTTTGGTTTGACCAATCCAACGGATTGGCTGTTATGTCAACCCTTGGATTCCGATGTATTTGCGCCATTACAAGAATGGGCAATAGAATAGCAGAAATAGAGAATAAAAATGTTTTCATGATGCGAATAATTTATCACGATACGATGATTAAATTAAACTATCTATCTGCCCTTTAAATGGCGACATTCAGTTTTTAGAAGCTAAAAACCAGCCAAAATTGATATAACATACCTTCATGGGTTCTTTTGTTACCCGCCACAGGCTGTTTTTTGGAAGGGTTATTCCTTTGCTGCTTAAACTATACCATGTCGCTCTTATCAATAACCGCTCAAGCCGGGCAGGAAAAGGATCTCCTTTACCCGGAACAAGTGAGCCGTTCCTTAGAGCATCGGACTATTACCGGACTAGAATCTGAGCAAGCCCTGGTAGAAGTGTTTGTATAGAAAGATTGGACGAGATGTCGCCCTGCCGCTACTATTGCGCACTTTTCTTGCCCGGGAGAAATCGTCATTATTTTTACTCCATCTAGCAGAATGTCATAAGTCTTATTGACGGTTGACGCATTGGTGATGCAAAGTTCCGCAGAATTGTTGATTATGCAGGGCGGATTAGGAGTGGGCGGCTCGTTCTGGCAATTGGACCCTGAATAGCCGTTAACGCAAACACAAGTCCCGTCCTCGCAAAACCCGCCGTTGAGGCAAAGCTTGTTCTCGCAGGGGTCTAAGGTGCAGGATCCCGCAGTGATTATGGCCAGTAGGATAGACTTGACTGTCGAAAAAGATTTCAGGGTTTTCATAGTTAAGCATTTTATGTGTTTAAGAAAAGCCATTTTTCCCCCATTCTTATCGACTTGAAACAGTAATGACTTTAAGGTGAGTATACTCGGAATATTGCTCAAATGTCTCGTCAGGAGAGTGGAATAACACTCTGACATGATTAATTTTGTATTCAAACCATAAGGATTGATTATTAACCGATTTGGGCAATACATCCCAAAGTTGTCCGTCATTGCTGCCGTAAATGAAAACCGCTCCATTATCAACAATTTCTTGTGTTATAGAAGGAACGGCCAGTTCTACTGTTTTGAATTTGGGATTGGTGTCATTCTCCCAAACCACATTGTCAAAAACGGTGGTAACCATTTCAACGGCATCTTCTTTGGTGCAGTTTTGAAATACAACGCAAAAAAGAACAAGCAAAAGAGTTGAGGCGAGTTTTGATTTAAACATGCTTTTTTCTTTTTGGAGTAAGGAAATTGGACACCCAATGGGCGGCAATAAATGCTTTTTGGTTTATTTTTTCTATTCGTATAATTCTGATTCAAACCTTCCCATTTTTGGGAGCCGGTTGCTTTCTCAAAATAAAGCTACACACAATTACAATAGATAGCACCTGATTTTCAACGGATAGCGAGATAATTTTAATGGCTGGGGAAATGACGGGATAATTAACATTGTGAGATAAAAATCCCTATTCTGTGATTAATCCGGAATTGCCGGTATTTATCCGGAGATCATTTTCAGCAATTGTTCCTTTCGGCTCCTGGCAACGCTTAACTTTTCACCATTCTCCATGACTACGTATCCTCCATCCCCCTTTATATACTGATTGGCGTGGTTGACATTGATAAGATGGGAATTATGGATTCGGCAAAATGGAGGGTCTTTCAACTTTTGCTCATGGACCTCTTTTAGGGATTCTGAGGCGAACAGCCGCTTCCTGGCACTCAGGAAAACATTGGTGTAATTGCCGTCGGCTTTGCAGTAAATTATATCATTCAACCGGACAAACTCAACGCCTTCATTGGCATAGAAACCGATTTTTTTGAAGGGGTCGTTGGGGTTCCGAAAGTGGCTCAGTAAGACCTCAAATCGTTCCTGAGGCAAAGCTTTTTCTTTATGTTCTTTTGCCTTCCCGACGGCTTCTTTGAGGTGTTCGTTGCGAACAGGCTTCATGAGATAATCAACCGCGCTATGGCGAAACGCCTGGACTGCGAATTCATTGAATGCAGTCACAAAAACTACATGAAAATCAATCTCTCCCAGGCATTCCAACATCTCAAACCCATTCATGTGCGGCATCTGTATATCCAGGAAAACTAAATCTGGTCGGTATCGATTAATGGCTTTCATGCCTTCTTTTGCCGAAAGGCAGGAAGCTTCGATCCTCACCTCCGGGCAATACCTGTTAAGCTTTGTTCCCAGAGTGTCCAGGGCAGCTTGTTCATCGTCGATTAAAATGCTTCGCAACATGTTCAATTATTTTTAGGGTGTGGAATCAATACTTCAACCATAGTACCGCTTGGCGCCCCTTCTTCATTTCTCTTGTCGATAATATTTATCGTCAGGTGGTGGGTTCCCAGGGTTCCTAAAGCCTTGAGCCTGTCTCTGATTATGTTCATGCCAAACGATCTTTTCTTACGGGGATTATTGGCATTTATTTTCCCAGCCGCTAAACGGCCTATTCCATTGTCATCTACTTCGCACACAATAAAACCATCTCTTTGGTGAACTTTCAACTGTACTTCCTTTCTCCCAGCCTCTTTATGCAATAATCCGTGCCATATCGCATTCTCCAGGTAGGGTTGGAATAAAAAGGGAGGAATAAAAATGTCTTCCAGGTTCAAGCCATCAGATACGATGATGGAATAATGAAAAGAACCCTTAAACCTCAATTTTTCCAGGCTTAGGTATTGCCTGCAGGTTTCCATCTCTTCGTCCAGGCTTATTTCGGCCCTCTCTGAGTTTTCCAACACCTTTCGTAGAAGAAAAGAAAATTGAACGATATAATCCTCAGCATCTTCATTCTCTTCCTTTTGTATAAGGTCTATAACGGAGTTTAAGCTGTTAAAAATAAAATGCGGATTCAATTGCGCTTTTAGCGCCTTCAATTCCGATTCGGCCCATTTGCGCTCATTTTCCTCTTTTTCAGTAATCAGTATTTTGTTTCTGTAACTCAATCCTACAGAAAACAAGAAAACCTCCAGAATGATGCCGATTTGCATGTAGGATATAGGGATTTTCCAGAAGCCGGTTTCAGAATTGAGGACGATATCATTAAACACCTTTGGGGAGCTTCCTTTCACTGCATAAATCAATATGCTGGTGCCTCCCCCCAAGAGTAAAAAGAGGCTACCAATAATAATGAAGAAGGTGAGCCAGTCCCGCAACTTCAAGACTCCAATGACTGCATAAATGCCAACGAAAACGCCAAATAACCTGCTATAAAAGTAAGCTTCAAAACTGGCTTCCAGGCTAAATAATTTGATCAGCACATCTATAAAAATATAGGCCAGCACACCCCAGGCACTATATCGGAATAGGTTGTGCAAGCTGGGGTTTTTCTCGGGAAGCCCCAGGAAATGGATTAAAAAATAGATGTATGCAATAATACAAAGCAATGGTATCGGAGCTTCAAAATAATAATACCATTCCATCCAATAAGAAAATAAAACATTAAACTGGGTTCCGGACTCAAAGATCCTCAGATAGTAGAGAACCAGGGTGAATAAGTATCCGATGTAAAATAAATAGGCTCTATCCTGATAATAGAAAAACTGGAAAGCTGAAAAAGCAAGAAAAAGGATGGTGGCGCCAAAGAAAAAACCGAAAAAAGTATCGTATCCTGACCTGGCCGCTATCCATTTATTTCTTTTATTTTGTTCGAATGCTTTAGTCTGTATAGAAAAGGAAATTTCGTTCCTGAAATCTCTCAGCTCATTACTTACCTGCATATAATACCGGCGCGTTTGGCCCTGGGGTATTACAATTGGAATATATCTTTCGTTTTGATAGGCCCGTTCTAAATAATTCGTCAGGAGCCCTGCTTTTATCGGGTCCTCGCCAAGGGCCCCTTGTTGAAATAATCTGATATGGTCAAATTCACCGCAGTACAACAATAGCCTGTCAAATTTCGAGTCGTTGCAGATGCTGAAAGTGGCCCAGTAATAATATTCGTGATGAAGAGAATCCGAACCCTGAAGTTCGGCCAAACTTTCAAACTTTTCATTTATGATGGAATTTATATCGCGGGTTCTGCTGGAATCTATGAAAAAAAGAACCTTGTCCTGAATATTGATGGAATCTTCAAACCGTTTTTCAACTACAACTATTGGAAGGGCAGTTGCATACAAGGGCTGGAAAACTCCCGCTAAAAAAAGCAGTATCAAGAGCGAAAGCCTTTTCCGTAAATCTCCCGGTAGCATCATACTGTTTTTCTTTAGTACAAGAGGATATCGTATCCTAAAGGTATTTGGCCTTAGGGTGAAATCATTCCAAATTCATGCGGCCTCCCTTATTATTGTATGAGTTGACAGATATAGCTATACTCTCCATTCTACGTACATTGGTGTAAACTATCAAGCTATCTGGGAAATCATCCAATAAAGCAGGCTCCATGGAAGCCAAAAAGTTATCTTGGCCCTTACCTGCTCCCGTAAGGCTTAAACCCACCCGCAAACAACCGAACAAACCATGCTACACAAAGAGTTCGAGCTAAAACAGCACCAGCTTTTCATTGCCTATCTCAAAGTTTGGGCGAAAGTATTATCAATGAAAGGTCATTATAGCCCAAGCTTGTTTAATCAGTTTGCCAGGATCACGCTTACCTGCCTGGCTACCCAGCCCTTTCAGCTGTTGGAAAAAATGATATACGACAGAAAGGTCAGGAATACGAAGCTGCACCCTTCTCCCGTTTTCATTCTAGGCCATTGGCGAAGTGGCACCACCCATTTGCACTATCTGCTTGCCTGTGACCCTCAGTTTGGTTTTTTGTCGAATTATCAGGCCTTCCTGTTCAACGTTTCTCTCCTGGGCAACAATTGGCTGAAACGAGCCGTGGCTCACCTGTTTCCCGAAACCCGGCTCATGGATAATATGATCTTCAGCCCGGATCTGCCCGCTGAAGAGGAATTGCCTTTCAGCAATATTTCCTGTGCCAGTGGTTACCATAGCTTATGGTTTCCTCAGGATGATTCCTTCTTGAAAAAATTTGTCCTCTTCGAAGGCGTTTCGCCAACCGAACTGGAACAGTGGCGGAAAGATTTCCATTTCCTGCTTCAGAAGATCGCCTTTGCTCAAAAGAAGCCGCGCCTGGTACTCAAAAACCCTTTCAACACCGCCCGGATAAAAGAACTGCTTGAACTGTTTCCTGAGGCGAAATTCATCCACATTTGCCGTAACCCCTACGATGTTTACCAATCCACTTTGCATTGGTACGATAAGGTTGTAAAAACACAGTTTCTGCAGCCCTTCTCTGAAAAAGACATAGAGGAGAAAACCATCCGGTACTACCAGCTCATCATGAAAAAGTACCTCGAACAAAAGGCTTTGATCCCCAAAGGAAATCTCATCGAAGTCAGGTTTGAAGATTTGGAAACCAATCCTTTTTTAGTTTTGGAAATCATTTATTCCCGCCTGCGCCTTGACGGCTTCAAAAATGCCGTCCCGCTTTTCTCCCGATATCTGAATCAAGTGGGCGATTACCAGAAAAATAAGTATAGGCCGAGCGATAAGGAAATCGCCAAGGTAAACCGGGAATGGAGCTTTGCATTTAAAGCTTGGGATTATGCCATGGAAGATGTTGCCTGTTGATTATTATCGCTTGCAATTGGAGCTACATACCTTTGTCATCCATTTTGTTACCCCGCCTCGCGAAATTTTTTAAATTTATTCTCAACCAGCACTTTTCTCCTGGGATAGAGCTTGTTTTACAAATTGCTTATCTTTATACTCGCATAAAAACCTTCACAATCGCAGGCCATGGCGGAACAATGGGGGAAACACACGAATGAAGCCTACCTGGAGGGCATCCTCAAAGAGGACCGGGCCGTCCTGCGTGGTTTATACGATGAATTCCAACCCAATATCATCCGGTATATTCAAAACAATGGCGGAACCCACGAGGAAGCCCAGGATATTTTTGCGTCGGCCATTGTTGTGGTCTATCGCAAAGTGAGAGCGGGCCGTTTGGTTCTCACCAGCCCTTTCTCCGCCTACCTTTTTGCCATCTGCCAGAATCTGTGGCTAAAAACCTACCGCAAGAAAAGCCGAATGGCGGGGGTGACAGAATCTACGGAACGGGTACTTGCCGACGAAACGCCTACACCGGACGAACAATTGGAAAAAACGATGTTGCATCAGGTCATCCGTGAACTGTTCAGCCGGATCAGCGATGATTGCCGGCAGATTATACAGATGCGCTGGAATGGCCATGATTATGCTGAAATCCGCGAACTGATGGGGCATAAGAGCGAAGGCTATACCCGAAAGCGCAAGCATGTCTGCCACGAAAGGCTTACGGAACTGGTTCGCAACGACGCCAGGGTCAAAGAATATTTTTTATAAAAGAGCATAATATGGCCAGCCAGGAAAAATTGGAGCGCATCGAACGATATTTGCTGGGCGAGATGGAAGGGCAAGAGTTGCAGGAATTTAGCCGGTCCTTGTCGGAAGACCAAGGCCTGGCAACCGAAGTGGAGCTTCAACGGGTTATCATGGAGGCTGTCCGGGAAGAGGATACTTTCCGCTTTCAACAAACCCTTAAGGAAATTCAGGCTGAAAAAGACGAAAAGGGCACGGGCCGCCGCAGGCTTCCTGTTCGCCGGCACCTGTCCGTCGCTGCTTCGATTGCCATCTTGTTGTTGGCCGCTTATTTTATTTATGGTTCGCTGAATGCTCCTCCTTCTCCACAGGAATTGTTTGCCCAGTATTTCGAAATCCCGGATGCAGAGGACATTCTGCCTCCCGAGCCATCCAGCCGGGGAGAGGATGGCACAATGGCTGATAACCCGCCCGGGGATGGCTGGAGCCGGGCGAAAGATTTATTCAGAGATAAACAATATGCTGCTGCTTTAAATCAACTTCGTGGAGTTTCGCCTCCGGAAGGGCCGGCAAACGCTGAATTCTACTTCCAATTGGGCATTTTATTCCTGATCAACGGCCAGCCGGAACAGGCGTTGCAAAGCTGGGAGCAGCTTGAACCCGATCATTCCTATGCCCTGAAATGGTATCGGGCTATGGCCTTGCTTCAATTGGAGCGTAGGCCGGAGGCGAAGGGTGTACTCCGGGAACTTGCGCAAATTGAAAATCCATGGCAGGAACAGGCAGCTGAGCTTTTGGGGGAACTGTAGGCAGATTCGTTCAGACAATCCCTAAGAGAGCATGTTTGGAGGTAGTCATTTTGGCTGCAAATGCCAGGTTTCGGAACCTCACTTCGCCATTCCCTCGCCCCATAGCGCCGCTATGAAGCTCAAAAATGCCTTCGTGAGAACCCAAACCCTGGCATTTTCGCTTCAAAAGCACTACCTCCAAACATGCTCTAAGCAACCTGAAATGGTAGTATATTAAATCTGTTGATCTTTCCAGCGGACCAGGAGGTCCGCTCTCCATTTACACCATGGCTTCAACGGATTTAATACACTACCCCCTGCAATATTGAAGAACATTATTAATTGCTTAAAACAATAAGCTTTCTGGCCCCTAACTGTATGCCATCTTTGCTGATAAGATTGATATAATATGCTCCCGGGGGTAAACGGTTCAACTTAATACTGGTTTCACTCCGGCTGAGTCGCCCCTTGTTCAGTCTCTCTCCAAGGTGATTGTACAACTCAAAATAGCCATCCAGCGGATTCCCTGCCTGGCCGGAAATGTAAATGGTGGCCGTGCCAGCGGCAGGATTCGGATAAATATCATAGGAAGGGGTGGAAGGAACGGCATCGACCGCCGAAATCTCACAGTTATATACATCGACCTGGTTGGAAAGGCCTGAGGGAACAAAGAGCCCACCGGCAAAGAACACCTGCCCGTTTAGCGTTGTTCCGGTGAGGCCGGACCTGGAAACGCTTAACTGGCCTGTAGACCATTCGTCGGTTTCTGCGCTATAGATGTCCACCCGGTTAGTCGTGGCGGTGACGATCTTAGTCTCCCAGTCTGTTAACCCGCCTCCGGCAAAGAAAGCCTGGCCACAAGCTGAAGCAGAGGCCAGAATGGCTCGCGGTTCGGAAAGGTGGGCTATGGACCAGGAATCGGTTTCTGTATCGTAAATATCGACTACATCTGTTTCTCCGCCTGGCAGCGTGATCCCGCCTGCAAAAAATATCTGATGCCCTAAAGTGGTAACTGTCCCTGCTGCCCGGGCCACCGAGAGAGAATCTGTACTCCATTCACCCGATTGCACGTCATAAATGTCGATCCGCTTGCTCATGGTGGTATTATTGATCAGGCCGCCGGCAAAGAATACCCGGTTGTCGGCGCGAACGACAGAACCCCAACCCTTCGGTTCAGGTAAGGTGGAAGTTGACCACTCCCCGGTATTCAGGTCGTAAATGTCGATAACGCTGCTTCCGACGGGATTCGAAAAAAAAGGCCCCGCTGTTGCTCCGCCTGCAAAGAGCACTTTGTCTTCTAATCCAATGGCCATAACTGTTGCCCGGGGAACCGATAATTCGGCATAATCCCAACTGCCGGTTTGGGTATCGTATATTTCGACCAGGCTCGATTCAATTCCCGAGTTGATGTCCAACCCTCCTGCAAAAAATATCAAACCTCTGGCTTCGGCAATGCCAATGAAGGTTCCGCCAACGGCCAGGTTTTCAACAGACCAGGTATCCGATGCCTGATCGTAAATGTCAATGGTGGTGGCAGCTGCCTGGCCTGCCATGGCGCCGCCGGCAAAATAGGCTTTGCCGCCTGCCGAAATACTGCTGAGGTGAAACCGGGGGTTGGAAATAAGGGCTGAAGACCATTGAGCATTAGCCGGATGGAGGATCAGTAAACAGACGCTGAATAGAATACAGGTAAAGATGAGTTTCATACGATATTTTTTTTGTTGGTGTTGCTTATTATACTGACGCACGCTTGGTTTTTGCTTTACAAAAACCAGCGAGGTCAGTATATGCTGACCCGGCCGGTTCTGTGGCCGACAAAACCAGCCGTGCGTCAGTATAAAAGGAAGATTCCGGGAGAAATTTTTTTGTTACCCTTATGAAAGCATTTTTTCTGATTATTTATTGAGGAAGCAATATGCAGAATCCGGTTAAACTGCTAACTTGTAGAGGCCGAAATGTTTTCCTGAAATCCAAAAGCCCTGGCCATGAAAGCCCAAAGAATGCTCCTGCTCTTGTTTTGGATTGCCCTTTCCCTGTTGTTTTGGGTTGGGTGCCAAAATGAAGAAACAGCCCCTACACAAGAAACTCTGGCGAAACGCCCCTTCATCCTGAATGACTCTATGTATGTCTCAGATTCCCTGAACCTGCTCGGGTTGCATGAAAAATTGTGGTATTATATCAATAACGGGAAAATGGATAGTGTGGAAAATGTGGGAGTGGATATGGCGCAAGTCGCCGGGCGTATGCTGGAATACCGGGAGGATTCGTCTATACGGATGTTTTATTACAGAGGGACCGGGTCAATTCGGCAAGGTAGAGCTTATAAAGGAGATTATAGTTTGATCTTGCATGGGGCCCCAAAAGAAGAAATGGAATGGCTCGATAAAGTTGGGCCCCATAAATGGCGGGCAGAATCGTATTCCGGCGCTTCTGCCATTTACGCAAGCCTGGGTGACTACGAAAGTGCAATCTTTTGCCAGAAAAAATCTCTTGAATTCGTTGAACAGGTTATGCCGGAAGGGCATTATTACCATAGTAACAACTACTCCAACTTGGGTCATATCTATCTTGAAGCCGGAGATGTCGATCAGGCGCTTTATTATTTTCACATGCTGTTGTCATTTTATACAAAATACCGCCCTTCTTCTCTTTCAGTCCCCAAAAGGTTGCTGGCAACCGCCTATATGGAACAAAAAGATTATCAAAAAGCGCTGGAGTATTGCCTGGAAAGCATAAATAGTGCCGCTAGTGAGGAGGATGAAGAAAGAAAAGCTCGAAACCTGGGCAACTCCTATCTGCTTTTAGGAAAAATATACGGCCGAACAGAAGCTTTTGGGCAGGCAGAAGCCGCTTTTGCCAAAGCGTTCTCGTTTTTTCGCGATAGCCCGTCAGGCCATTTAGAAGCTGAACCAAACATTATTAGAACCTGGGAGGCTATGAGCCGGTCATATAAACTGGAGAAATGTTATCAGGATGCTCTTGCGGCGCAGGAACAGGCTCTGGCCATCAGCAAAGCATATTATGGCGAAAAAAATATTAAACTGCTGGATTTTTATCTGGAAATGGGGCAGCTTTTGACTCTAATGGATGAATTAGAAGGAGCATTAATGGTATATCAGCAGGCTTTACATCAAATCAATCCGGATATTCCTTCTGATCACCTCATTTACGATTTGCCGTCGGTGGAATTTCCCACCACCATTATAGCCATTGAATTACTTAAGGCACGTGCAACAACTATCGCAGCTCTTTTCCGTAAGAGCGAACAGATGGTTCATGAAGAAAATGTATTTGCAGCCTTCAATCTTGCTCAGGATTTTATCGATAAACTTTTGTCCAACCTTTTTACCCGTTCGGCTCAGTCAAAGCTTGCCCAAAACAGCATCTCCTTTTATGAGCAAGGGCTAAGATTGTCCTGGGAAAAGTACTCAGCAACCGGGAAGGAAAAGTATCTGGAATGGGCTTTTCAATTTGCTGAAAAGAGCAAAAGCAGCCTCTCTCGAGGCATCATCAACGGTGGGAGGATCAAGGATTTTGCCATTTTACCGGACAGTCTGCTGAAAAAAGAGTCGGATTTTAAACTGGCCATTTCTTTATATGAGAATAGTTACTACGAAGAAAAAGGGAAGCCTCAACCGGACAGCCAGAAGCTGGCTAATTTAGAGGAAAATTTCTTGATGACGCTATACGATAAGAATAACCTGGAGAATCAGTTCAAGCAGAAGTACCCTCAATACTACCAGTTGAAGTACCAGGCAACACCGCCTGACATAAAAGAAATACAGCGCTTTCTGGAATCCGGCCAGGCCCTGGTTGAATATTTTATGGGAGATTCTATGATCTACGTCCTCGCTTTTTCCCGTGAAAAAGTCTATTTCGAAAGGGTTCCTTCCGATTCATTGCTTCTGGAAAGTATCGGGGCGGTAAGAACTGCCTTGTCAACAACGCCCTCTAAAGAGGTGGATGAAACCGGCTTTCAGCCTCAGATGACTGCCTATGCCCGCCAAAGTTATCTGGTTTTTCAGCGGTTGTTGGAACCGTCCATCCTGGCATTGGGGAAAAAAGAATGGATCATTGTTCCGGACGGGCAATTGTCGTATCTGCCGTTTGACGCCCTTGCCATCTCTCCGCTTTCCACAAAGGAGGAAAACCTCCATGATTTTTCCGGGCTGGATTATCTGGCCAGGCACTTCACCACCTGGCAGGAATATTCGGCTGCTTCCATGCTGCAACGAAAACAGAAAAAGCCAAAAGGGAAGACGTATGCCGGCTTTGCCCCGGCATACGAGGGAGACGAGCTTACTGCCAGCCGAGGAATCGATACCTTGAAAAATGAACAGCTGTTTTCCGCCGTTGCCCGGTCGGGTTTACAGCCTCTAACCTATAACCGCCCGGAGGTTGAGGACGCAGCGCAGCATTTTAATGGAGAAGCTTTTCTGGGGCATCAGGCACAGGAAAGCGTTTATAAAGAATACGGCGGGCAGTCGCAGATCGTCCACCTGGCAGCCCATGCCCTAACTTCTGACGAAGAGCCACTCTATTCCCAGTTGCTCTTTAGCAAAAGCGAAGACACTCTGGAAGACGGCCGGCTGCATGCTTTCGAAATCTACAATACCCGCCTGGATGCTGAACTGGCCGTGCTGAGCGCCTGCAACACCGGTGCGGGCAAGCTGCAACGGGGCGAAGGCGTGATGAGCCTGGCCCGCGCCTTCCGTTATGCCGGCTGCCCCAACATCGTAATGAGCCTCTGGAAAGCCGATGATTACAGCACGAAAGAGGTGATTTCTGTTTTTTTTGAAAAGCTCAGCCAGAAAGCCAATAAGGCCGATGCTCTGCGGCAAGCTAAACTTAGCTTCCTGAATGGCCCCGGCCACGAAGCATTCAAACATCCTTACTATTGGGCTGGATTGACATTGATAGGAGACAATACGCCTGTTATTGCTTCTTCAGCGCTCCCTTCCAGTTTATGGATCGGAGTTGTTCTTCTCGGGCTCTGCGCCGGCCTGTTTTACTTTCTGAGAAAAAGATGGATTTTGAGGGAATAGAGTAGGAAGGGCCTTGATTTTGCATCATAGCCGGGGCACTTAGGAATGGCTTCACTCAATCCCATATCCATCTATGTGGTATAAGTTAAAACTCACTCCCCCCCATAATCCACCGGCTCCCACTTCCTCCGCCGGTAAATCTTCCTTCGGCTGCTATACCAGTCCCGATCCTCTACCAGTTGCCCTTTCTCCGGGTCGTGGATTTTGTGCACAAAGCAGAAGCGCTTGTGGTCGTAATCCTGGTCGTTCTCGTAGAAGTTCTTTCGCATTTGTTCCAGTTCCTCCGCCCGGTACTTCGCCAAGGGTTTAAAGGCCTCGTCCTTGCGGCGCTGGAAGCGCTTGGCCAGCAGCAGCTTGTCGAAGTAGGGGAGGCGGACGAGCTCGCGGGCTACCGTTTTTACCCTTTCCCGGAAAGCTGCGGCCGTCTCCTCAAAGCAATCGTCGATCAGGCCGATCTCTTTGGCCACGACCGTGCCCCAGGGCAGGCACTGTTCGGTGAACTGCTGCGCCTTGTCGGTTCCGATGCGCCTGGGCAGCAGGTAGGTCCAGTATTCCGAGCCGTACAGGCCCATGGTGCGGGTGTGGGGGTTCAGCACGATGCCGTTGCGGACCAGCACCTTGTCGGCAGCCAGGGCCAGGGGCACCCCGCCGGCGCCGGCGTTGCCCTGCAGGGCGGAGATGATGTAATGATCGGTAGACTGGATGATCTCCAGGATGAGGCCGTCGATGGCCAGGATGTTGGCCCAGGATTCGTCGGCCGGGTTGTCCGCCTGACCCGCGTTCTTTCAATCCTTTAATAACTCGTCTCATCCAGCTTCACCTTCCCCCGGAATGTCCAGAACACAAAAGCCGTATAGCTCAGCACCAGCGGCGCCCCGATGGCGGCAAACAGCAGCATGATGCCCAGCGACTTGCTCGATGAAGCGGCGTTATAGATGGTAATGCTATAGGTTTTGTCAACAGTGGAAAGGATAAGCACCGGGTACAGCTCAATGGCCACCACGATGAGCAGCAGGGCCATGGTCAGGCCGGAGAAGAAAAAGGCCTGCCCGTACCGGCGCCTGGATATCAGCCGCGGGATGTTGGCAATGCTGAGGAAGGCCAGCACCGGCACGACGAACAGCCATTGTATGTCCTTGAACCGGTCCGTCAAATGGGGAATGTAGATCAGGGTGTACAGGGTCAGCAGGGCGAAGGTGGTGATGAAAAAGATCATTGCCCGCCGCGCCAGGATGGTTAGCTTGGCATAAAGCCGCCCCTCCGTCTTCATGAGCAGGTACAGCGCTCCGTGGGTGGTGAACAGGGCCAGCGTGGTGATCCCGACCAACAAGGCATACGGGTTGAGGAATTCCAGCCAGTTGCCCTCATACTCCTGGCTGGGGCCGATATCCATGCCGAGCAGCACGTTGCCCAGCACGACGCCCAGCAGCACGGCCAGCATGGCGCTCGAAATGCTGTAGCTCACATCCCACATCTGCCGCCACCACTTCATCTTTTCCTTGCTCCGGAACTCGATGGATACCGCCCGGAAGATCAGGAAAGCCAGGAAGAGCATAAAGGGTATATACATGCCGGAGAAAAGGGTGGCGTACAGCACCGGAAAACCCGCAAACAGGGCACCGCCGCCGATGACCAGCCACACCTCGTTGCCGTCCCATACCGGCCCGATGGCATTGAGGGCGATGCGGCGGCTCTCCTCCTTGCGGAAGAACAGGTGCAGGGTGCCGGCACCCAGGTCAAAGCCATCCAGGATGGCGTACCCGCTGAACAGGCCCCCGACGACGAGGAACCAGAGGGTGGGGTAGTCTAGGCCGAGGAGGGTGGGCATGATGGTAGAGTGTTTATGTGTAAAGAAAAACTTTTCTTACTAAAGTTCTTGCTGCCTGCCAGCAGCGGAGTTCTTCAAAACGCGTCACTTTTTCCATTTTTTTGAAATTGCATAGGTTCTAAAGTATAGACGCGCAAAACTCAAAATTCCATAAATTCAAACCATTTTTTTCACAAAAGCACTTCAACACCCCAACACCCCAACACCCTCACCTACCCAACACATCCGCCATCCCCTCCTGCCGGTGCCGCTCCTCAATCATGCCTTCCGTTCCTGGCCCCGCTTTGATCTTCTTGTTCAGCAGGTAGAGAAAAAGTACAAAAAGCAGGGAATAGATGACAGCAAAGAGGATGAGCGAGAAGAGGACCTGGTTGGCGGTCACGGCTACCGACAGCGCGTCGCTGGTCCGCAGCAGGCCGTAGACGACCCATGGCTGGCGCCCCATTTCGGCGGCAAACCATCCCACCTGGTTGGCGATGTTGGGCAGCAGCACGGCAAAGACGAAAACCCACAGCAGCCAGCGCTTGTCGAACAGCTTGCCCCGCCACCACTGGAAAGAGGCGAAGAGGGTCAGGGCGATCAGCGCCATGCCGATGGCCACCATCAGGTGGTAGAACTGGAAGATGGCGTTCAGGGCGGTGGGGCGCTCGTCTTCCGGGAAGGAGTTGAGGCCTCTGACCGGGGTTTCAAAATCGTAGTGAAGCAGGTAGCTCAGGCCGCCCGGCACCTTCAGCCCCGTCACCTGCTGGTTCTCTTTATCCACCCAGCCGAAGACATAAGCGTCGGCCACAGCCAGGCTGTCGAAGTGGCCCTCCAGGGCGGCCAGTTTGGCAGGTTGGTTGACAGACACCCCCTCAGCGGAATGGTGGCCGGTGAGCAGCTGGGCAAGGGAGAATACCGTCGCGACGCCCAGGGCGATCTGGAACGCTTTTTTAGAAAGCTCAACGTGGCGCCCCTTCAACAGGTAATAGGCATGTACGCTCAACACCAGGAAGGCCCCCGCCAGGAAAGCGCCGATCCAGACGTGCAGCAGCCGGTCGACGCTCGACGGGTTGAACACCATAGCCCAGAAATCGGTGATCTCGGCCCGCGCCTGCATCCCTTCGCCCACCACGTGGTAGCCCGCCGGCGTCTGTTGCCAGGAGTTGGCCACCACGATCC
>JAGFJD010000254.1 GCA_024102975.1 Phaeodactylibacter sp.
TACGACATCACCGTGCGCCCCGGTTCCGGCCGCGGCAGGCCCAATGCGCCCGTCGGAGAGGAAAGCCTGGATAAAAGCGAGGACATCCGATTCCTGAAAACGGACATGGCCCTTCGCCGACAGCGGCCCCCCTTCCTGGGTTCTCCCCTTTTCTGGTCGCTCGTATTGTTGCCGGCCCTGCTGCTGGGCGGCATTGTCGTTTTCCAGCGCTGGCGCACCCGCCGGGCAGATATCGATCCGACGCTGCTGCGCAGCCGGCGCGCCCGGAAGGTTGCCCAACAGCGCCTTTCCACGGCTCAGCAGCACCTCAAAGCCGGCAGCACCCGGGCTTTCTACGACGAAGTATCCAAAGCCATGCTGGGATACGTTTGCGACAAGCTGCACATCCCCCGCTCTTCGCTCACCAAGGCCAACCTGCAGCAGCGGCTGGAAGAGTTGCGGCTTGATAGCGTTCTGGTCAGCCGGTTTATGTCCGTCATCCAGACCAGCGAAATGGCCCTCTTTGCCGGCCGGGAAGACGCCGACGCTATGGAGGGCACTTATCAGGATGCGGTGCAGGTGCTGGCGGAAATGGAGGGGAGGGTTGGGTGAGATATGGGCTTTTGGAACATTTCCGAGAAATAAAACTTCCTTGGAGTTTCAAAAAAGCGCACTTCAACCTGCCGGGGTTCAGTAAATGCTGTGATGAAGGCTAAGCTTGCGACGATAAGCAGGTTAAACAACCTGTAGGTAATAGCCAGGACAAGCTCGCCGGATTTGCTCAAAGAGCGGATGACAGGGGCAAGGTAGGGGATAAAGTGAGCTTGCGCGTCTGTCCATTTACTAGACAGCCAGCGTTTAGCCTGCTTCACCCGGATTTCCAAGTCTGTGCCTGCATCCATATGCTTGCCTATGGACTGTATGGAAGCCCTCCCGCCACGTATTAATCCGCTGATCATAGCCGACAAAACTGTTAAACGGTGTAAGGCATGGCCTTCTACTGGCTCAGGCTGATGTTTTATCAGCCATTTTTTACATCTTTACATAACGACATTTTGTGATGGGTTTTCTGTAAAGATTGTAAAATCTCAGGAAACCCATTTTTGTCGTCCGTTTGGATGATTGTCAACGGGCACAGTTGCGATTTGTCCCCTATGTAAAAGCCTTAAAATGCCGGTTTTTAGGTAGCATCCTATAGCCAGCTCGGCCTGAAAAGCCTGCTCCGGCGCATGCCGGAGGCCATCATAATGCGGCTCAATTATGCTGCCCTTTCAGGGCGCTGGCTACGGTTGTACACCTTTACAGGGGGCGTTGCCCCCTGCTTAGATAGGCTGGCCCTTCGGGCCGCTCGCTTCACTAGCAGAGGCGGGCAAATCGCAACTGCCCCCTTGTCAACTCTCGTTCCTTTCCAAATTTTCAATGAACTTCTTGCCTAACTTTTTGTGTACGGCAATGAATATGAAAGTGACGGAACGGGGAAAATTAGAAGGATCAATTTAAAAGAGGAATAACTATCCAAGGCTAGGTCCAAGTCAGGCAACGTTTATCGGTGATGTGGCAGAGTCGTTAATGCAAATGCAAAAAACAACATTCATGGCACCGAAAATTACACGAACGTTATTAGGCAGGCATTTAATCGCAATAGGTGCGTTGCTTCTTGTTGCAAGTGGCCTACATGCTCAGGAGAAGCATACTTTGCGCTTTACAGATACCGCTGTTTTGAAACCTCAAAATGAGGTCAGTGAGGAAGTTTTAGCTTATGAAAGGGAGCTAAAGCGGCTTACAGATAGCATAGCTGTTATTCAAGATCAATTGATCGCGGTTATTGAACATCCTGCCTCTAATACTCGAACGAAAGAGAAAGCGGTCAATGTTCTGGCTGGAATTCATAATGAGCAGGTAGTAGAATACTTGTTGAAAACTGAAAAAAACCTCCGGTTTGGACCAATAGATCCACTTGATGATGATTTGGGCGAAGAAACAGCCCGTACTGCGATGATCGCGATATACAAAGAGTATTTTTCAAGGCATGAAGTCAACTGGATAGTATTTCCATTTTTATTAAAGCACATTGACGCATTTGGTTTTTCTGAGATAGGCATTGTCCGTAGACTATACGGGTATGGAGATGAACGCTTCAAAGCTCCGTGGCTTTTGCTGGAGTTCATGCATGCGAATGCGAACCCTGCTTTAAAAAGGATTATTGAAGGAGAACTAAACGGTATTAAAATTCCTGATGAAAGGAAAAAGTAAACTTTTCAGGAAGTAGTACGATCATCGCTTGGCCCCGCAATCAACAGTGTCGGAACCAGGCAGGTCCGTTTTCAATCGCCATCTTGAAGCAATCGGAGGAATTCATCTGAATTGATCACATTGACTTTAGGGAAGTCAATGTCTTTCAATACATTGAAGTGCTTGTCTTCAGTAACTATAAATCTTGCATTAGCCGCAATGGCACAATCCACAAATTTATTATCCACAATAAGCGTTTGATTTCCAGAAGCTGTTTTTCTGGGATTTCTGTTGAATATAGCTTAAGGAGTTCCAGTTGCAAGTTACTCATATAATGACGTTCAACTTTTGTATTCATTTTCTTTTTTAAGGATTACTTAGGGGCTTTATTTCGCCGAATATAAAGTTAACCATTTTTTAGTTGAGTTAGTTGCCGACGGCGAGGCTGAGGCAGAAAATATTTTGATTTCTTGACTTCGACATGAATTTCCTCACTATGGCAACAGGAATAGAAGCCCAGGTATTAGTAAGTCCTTCAATACGTAATAAGAGCGTGTTGGGATTTTATCCTTTGGCCTGCAAATGGCCATCTATGGAACCTCACTTCACCATTTTTTCGCCCCGTAGCACCACTACGAGGCGAAAAAATGGCTTCGTGAGAACCCAAATCTGGCC
>JAGFJD010000255.1 GCA_024102975.1 Phaeodactylibacter sp.
TCAAGTATTTCCTTTCGGGAATAACCAGAAGCAATTAGGCCGACAATCATGCCAACAGTAACACGCATGCCGCGTATACAAGGCTTGCCTCCCATTATCATGTGGTCAAAAGTTATTCGTGTAAGATGCTTCATGATTATGGCCTTTATTTATTTTTCTAAGTTAACTTTTTCATCGGAGAATAAGCTGCCGCGAAGGCAAAATCATTTGTTTGCCCCCTGGTTTTTGAATCAGCGGCCTGTACAATTGATTTCAAATATATACAATAAGTTTTTCGTTTCCGAAAAAACAACAATATATTGGATTAATCTCTTCTTTTCCGACTTCCCCCTTCCGACTTCCCCCTTCCCCCTTCCCCCTTCCGACTCCCCATCCCTCCCCAGGGCCGGACCTCCGAGGCGGCAAAAGCGCCATCATCCTCGATCTCCCCGACGAGTTTCACCTTTTCTCCCCTTTCCAGCAGGACCACCGGCGGGATGAAGGCCCCCCCGTAGCGGATTGTCCAGGTATTGCCCTGGAAGTCTTTCAGCTGAAAGGCGTCCAGGCCGGTTTCCACGATTTCCCCGGAAAGGTAGCCGGCTTCGGGCATGGACCAGAGCTTCACCTTTTTTTCCTGTATGCTTTCGTAAATGCTGACATTGACCGCGAAGGCCTGCTCCAGCCGTTGCGCACCCCCGCCGATGAAGAAGAGCGTGCCCAGCAGGATGCTCAGGGCGGCGCTGTAGCCCACCAGCCGGGCCAGGGTGAACTTGTATCCCCGGCGGGAATACTGTACGCTGTACATGGCGATGAGCAGGAAAACCACCAGCAGGATGATCCAGAAAAAGGGCAGCAGCCCCAGGAACAGCTCCAGTCCGGAGTGGGACAGGTGGCTGAGGATGCTGAAATCCGTTTGCTGTATGGCGAAAAGGATCACCGAGAAGGCCAGGGCGCCCAGCACGGCGGCCAGCCCGAAAGCAGCCCACAGGAGTTGGTTCTTCACGGCAAAGTGCCAGCGCGGCGCCGGTTCGGCCTGTTCTTCTTTGATCTTTTGCAGGAGTTTTTCGGAAGGTTTCATAACACTAATTTTTCAGGATGTTGTCCGGCGAGCTTCCGGAATGCTTTTTTTGCCCGGTTGATGCGGGTAGCCACTGTGCCTTCCGGAATCTTCAGTACATCCGAGATTTCTTCATAGCTCATGTTTTCCAGGAATTTCAGGACCAGGACTTCCTTGTACTTCAGGGGCAGCTCGTCCAGGATCTCGTGAATGTGCCGGCCTGTTTCTTCCATAGCTTCCGGATTGTCGGCGGGGCCTTCGTCCGGTAGGTCGGAAAAGCGTTTGTCGTCAAACGCCTCCTTCTTGTCCTTACCGAAGGACTTTTTCCTGCGCAGGCAGGAGATGGCCTGGTTGTGGACGATGCGGTACAGCCAGCTGGACAGCTTGAGGGCGGGGTCGAAGGCGTTGAGGTTTTTCCAGATTTTCAGGAAGGCTTCCTGCAGGACGTCTTCGGCCTCTTCGTCCGTCAATACCCCCATCCGTTTTACGTAACGCAGCAGCTGGGCCTCGTACCGGTCGTAGAGGCAGGAGAAGTACTCCATCTGTTCCAGCGATTTACGGACGAGGTCCTGTTCGCTCAACTGCCTGCATATTTCTTCGGATGGATGCATTGGTTGTTTGCCTGATGGTACGTATAAAATGGACGCAGAGGCGCCGCGTTTTACCGTTGCGCCTCTGATACCCTGGTTTTGCTTATTCTTTACTTCCCGCCGCCTCCGTTTCCATTACCTCCGTTTCCATTGCCGGGGCCGTTATTTCCGCTGCCGTTATTATTGCCATTTCCATTTCCGCCCTGATTGCCGTGCGGGCCGTTGCCGTTGCCGTCGCAGATGCCATTGCCATTGCCATTTCCATTGTTCGGGCAGTTGCCATACTGGTTGCCGTTGCCCTGGTTGCCCTGCGGGCCATTGCCGTCGCAATTGCCGTTGCCGTTGCCCTGTCCTGCGCGGTGGCCGTTGCCGCAGAGGCCTTCGCCTCTTTCCGGGCCGGAGCTGAGGATGGCACCGTAATCCGCCTCGCTAATATACTGAACCTCGTAGGAGGCGCCCAATTTTTCGAGTTCCCGGGTAAACGCCCGCAGGTGGTTGCGGGAGCCTCGGGCCAGGTTGTTGAACACGGCCTTAATGTCATCATTATCGATTGCGGGAGCATCGAGGTTTTGCTGCAGGTCGAGGATGTCCATGTCTTCGATGGTGGCGCCTGCCGTCAGGGCGGCCACCAGGCTTTCCTCGCCCTGTGCCATCAGCCCGTCGTACAGTTCCTGCAAAGCCCCGTCCTGAAAAGATCCCACTGCCCGGCCATCGGTGGGGTCCTCCAGGCCATATCGTTCAAGCAGGCAGAGGATGGCGTCCATGTGGCGTTGTTCAGAGCGG
Source organism: Phaeodactylibacter sp. (assembly GCA_024102975.1). Classification (GTDB taxonomy): domain Bacteria; phylum Bacteroidota; class Bacteroidia; order Chitinophagales; family Saprospiraceae; genus JACJXW01. The sequence continues at coordinate 2,410 of JAGFJD010000255.1, forward strand.
GCGATGTTGGAAAATATGCGGACATTCCATTTTTCATATAAGTTGAGATAAACGTCCCGGGCCAACTTTTCCTCTTCCCGCATGAAGGCCAGAGCGGCTATTTCTTCCTCCGATAAGTCGGCCGGGCCGAAATTCGCTGCCAGGCAGCTGCACGGATCGCCCGGGTTGGCGGCCACGCCCCTGTCGGTAACCATAATGCCATCTGCAGCAGAAGGCTCCGCCTGTTCGTTTTTCTCACACTGAGTGAAAAGCATGGCGAAACCGAGTAAAAGCGCCACGCTGCCGATCCATCTTGCCATTTGATTTTTCATGACTGTATTTTTTTGTTGAAATATGCTTGCTTTCAACCCTTACTACGCGGCCATCCGTTTTTTCTTTCATTTCCGTTTTTTTCTCTTATAAAGCATGCCAGCCGACTCAAACGGGTGCCATTTGCAGGAGTACAACCATGTGGAGTTCCCGCGAAGCGAAATCCACAGGATAACCGAAAAAATTTTTTGAAAGAAAATTCCGGTCTCTGCGTAGTAGAGAATGAAAGTTGATTCAATCATTAAAAACAACAATTATGAAACCGGCTATGAAAATCAGAGGACTGAGTTTGATACTCGCGCTTGGGTTTGCCTTTTTCTTCGCGGTAAATACTGCTCAGGCTCAGGCCCGGCAACAGGCCCGCGACTGCACCCGCTTTACGCAGTGCGACCTGAACGGCGACGGCTTCATCGCTCAGAATGAGTTCCGCAACGGCTCCTTCGCCGATTTCGACCGCAATGGCGACGGCCAGCTCTCAAAACAGGAGTACCGGAAGATGAACAAATCGCAAAAGGCCTACCAGGGCCAGGGCAAAGGCAAACAGATGAAAGGTAAAGGCCAGGGAAACGGCCAGGGCATGAAAGCCAAAGGCGAATGTGACGGACAAGGGCCCGGCCAGCAGAAAGGCTTTCGCCAGGGTAGCGGCCAACAGCAAGGCAGCATGAACCGCAGGCAAGGCCGGAGCGGCGGCCGGGGAAGAGGGTTCTAAAACGAGCATGATTTGAAATGGCAAAATGATGAGAATTGCCTGAACCCCTTGCCATTGCCAGGTGAGCAGGAGACTCCCCGCTTCCGCACTGCTTCAGCGGGCGGAGAAAGCCTTCTGCTCCCTGGCATTGGTCATGCTACTGGACATTTACCGAACCGTGTAAAAGGGTAAGCGTGTAAATGTGTAAAAGAACGGAGGCTCCTAGTGCCTCGCGCACTAAATAGCGAGGGAATATCGCGGGTTCTTTTCCCGCCATACGGCGTTGCTCGTCAGTCACGTAGCACCGCTATGCTCCTTCCTCGCGCCTTGTCTGGCAGGAAAACAACCTCGCGCTATTCTCCCCTTATTTAATGCGCGAGGCACTAGCCCTCCAACACCTCGATCCATCCCTGTTCGGCCTGCCGCACAACCCCTTCCTGTTCCAGCTTCTTCATCAGCCGGCTGATGACCTCCCGGGCAGAGCCCAGGTCTTCGGCAATTTCGCGGTGGTGGATATTGAGGCGGCGGGTATTCATCAGGCGGGCCTTTTCGACGAGGTAGGCTTTGAGGCGCTGGTCCAGCCGGGCGAACAGCAGGTCCTGAATGGTGCCCAGCAGGTCTTCGTACCGCTGGCGGTACTGGTGGAAGTAAAAGCGGTTGAAGGCGGGGTAGCGGCCGATCCACTCCTCCACCAGGCTGTTGGGGATGAGGACGGCCTCGGTGGCCGTCTCGGCCACAGCGTATACCTGGCTGGGCATATTCTCCACAATAGCCGTGAAGGACATGATGCAGCTTTCCTCCGGCTGGATGTAATACAGCAGCAGGTCGCGCGCTTCAAACCGGGCGGATACCTTGATCAGTCCACTAAGCACAAAGGGTACGGCGTTGACGTACTGTCCTTCCCGCAGGATTTCCGTCTGAGCAGGAAAAGCCCGGCGCGTGCCCTTTTCCAGTATCTCGCGGCGCAGGAAGGAAGGGACAGGGGAGGGGCCGGGGCCGAAAGCATGTTCCATGGCAACAAGGTTGTTGCCCTCTAAGGTATGCTTTTTCGGGCTTTGGCAAGAAAAATATCAATAATCCGTAACGGCCTCGGCTCCCTGCTGGTTAATAACTGCTTTCGTTCCGGAAGCACTACGCCGCCTTTCCTTCCTCCCGTGCGCAGGTACTCAGCCCGAAGGGCAGGTACAGCGGGCAGAAGCTCACCAGGCTGGTCAGTACGAAAACGCCGGCCAGCACCAGCAGTACGATGCCCACCACGCCGCTGATGACGTTGGTGAAGAAAAGCACGGCGATCAGCGCGGCGATGATCACGCGGATTAGGCGGTCGGTATTTCCCATGTTCTTTTTCATGACGTTCGTTTTTCAGTTGATTAAATCGTTTTACAGGACCAAATTTCGGGAAATACCGGGATGGAGGTTGTGACTGTAGTCACCAGTTCCGTTTTTTTTCAGCGGTTTAAATTCGTAGGCGCAGAGGGGCCGTCAACTGCTTACCAGCAGTTGAACGGCTAACAATCTGCGAGTTCTGTGTTAAGTTATTAAGGAGGGAAATCAATTTATGTCGTGACAAGAGCCTCAAATGGGTGTTGCAATGCCAAATTCGCAAGAATAGACAAAAGGCCATCGCCGGCATTATAGTACCTTGCTAAGTAATCCTTAAAAAATAACTTTACGACCCTTAGAGCGTGTTGGGATTTTATCCTTTGGCCTGCAAATGGCCATCTATGGAACCTCACTTCACCATTTTTTCGCCCCGTAGCACCACTACGAGGCGAAAAAATGGCTTCGTGAGAACCCAAATCTGGCC
>JAGFJD010000260.1 GCA_024102975.1 Phaeodactylibacter sp.
GTGCAGCGGGAGGACGGCTTCTGGAACGTCAGCCTGCACGATCCCACCCACTTCGGCGGCAAGGAAACCAGCGGGACGGCCATGTTCGTCTACGGAATGGCCTGGGGCGTCAACAACGGCCTGCTGAAAGAGAAAAAATACCGCCCCATTATTGTCAGGGCGTGGAATGCCATGGTCAAAGACGCCCTGCATCCCAACGGTTTCCTGGGCTACCTGCAGAGCACCGGAAAGGAACCCAAGGACGGCCAGCCGCTGAGCTACGACAAAGTCCCGGATTTTGAAGATTACGGGCTGGGTGCTTTTTTGCTGGCCGGTGCGGAGGTGTATCGGATGAAAGGCAGATAAGCTCGTCGAAGCCTCCAGACTTCGACGATAGTATAAAACATAAAACACTTTTTTATGAATTACCGAGCTCGCCGAGCTTGCCGAAGTATCCAGACTTCGGCGATAACCCTGGCCTTACTCGCCCTGTCCTCCCTGTCCCTCCCTGCTCAGGAAGAACTCCTCCTGTACCCCCAGGGCACTCCCGGCGCCCTGGGCCAGGACCCCAAAGACAAACCTTCTTTATTTGTTTACCTGGCGGATGCTGAAAAAGCTACCGGAGGTGCCGTAATGATCTGCCCCGGCGGCGGCTATGGCCATCTGGCTATGGAAAAGGAAGGCACTAAAATTGCCGAATGGTATAACGGCCTGGGCGTCCACGCTTTCGTCCTCAAATACCGCCTTGGCAACCCGGAAGGAACGGAGTACCGGCATCCCGCTATGCTTGACGACGCCAAACGCGGCCTGCGCATCATCCGCTCCGGCGCGGAAAAATGGAACATCAACCCCGACAAAATTGGCGTCATGGGCTTTTCCGCCGGCGGGCACCTGGCCTCCACCCTGGGCACGCATTTCGACGACGGACAGCCGGAAGCCGAAGATCCGGCAGAACGCGTGAGCAGCCTGCCCAATTTTATGGTGCTGGCCTATCCCGTCATTTCCCTGAACACCCGGTACGTGCACGCCGGTTCACGCCGCAACCTGCTGGGGCCCACGCCCCGGATGGAAGACGTCAATGCCCTGTCGAATGAAACCCAGGTAAAGCCGCTGACGCCTCCTACTTTCCTGTTTCATACCGATGCGGATACAGGCGTGCCTCCGGAGAATAGCGTCCGGTTCTATCTGGCCCTGCGGGAGGCCGGCATCCCTGCCGAGCTGCACATCTACGAAAAAGGCCGCCACGGCGTCGGCTTCGCCCCGGACGACCCCGTGCTTTCAACCTGGAAGGACCGCCTGGCGGACTGGCTGAAAAACAGAGGCGTAGCGGCCCCATAAACGCTCGTCGAAGTCGCTCGTCGAAGTCGCTCGTCGAAGTCTCCAGACTTCGACGAAGCCCCTCGACAAAGCCCTTCGACGAATCATTCAACAAACTCCTGGTATATTTCTTCCACTTCCTCCCCCGAAAAATCCCTCCCGTCAACCACCACCACCCGGTGGCGAAACGCCACCGACTCTCCCGGCTGCAACTCGTAGTTCAGTTCCTCTTTCCCTTCGGTATACACCTTGCTCCCAAACGGATTGACCCCGAACAACCCATACCCTCTGGCCATCCAGTGCGGCGGGTGGTTGGGGTTTTCCGGGGCGTCCATGATCACGATGGCGATGCTGTCGCCCTGCATTTCGCCTGAAAGCTTAATCCAGCGGGCGCGCTGGCCCCAGACGTCATATCCTTGTACCCCTTCGCTGTTCAGGTAGTTGCCAGTCACCCCTTCCTGGCTGACTACTTTTTCGGTCGTCGGCGCCAGGTCCTCGCCGGTCAGGATCGCCGGCTCATCAGAGGGCAGCTCCAGTTGCCGGGCCACCCGCAGGGCGAACATGCCTTCCTTGGAGTCTTCGAAAACCACCTTTTTCTCCTTTGCTGTCAACACCGTGTGGTGGTCTATTTGCCGGTAATGTTCGCCTCCGGAGAAAATATACGTTGTCTGTTCCGTCAGCAGCACCTCCCCGTCCGGCGTTACCCAGTCTTTCTCGATCGCCAGCCGGCCCGTTTCGCCCGCCTGCATGCCGGTTACCGCTTTGTGGACGATTGTCCCGTAATGGCGCTTTTTCTCCTCCGGCACGGCTTCCGAGTTATTCCAGAAATCCAGGCCGTTGACGTCGCCGTGGTTGAACCACAGGCCGTAGTGGTGGGGGTGGTCCACCCGCTCGCCGGGCCGGGGCGCGAGGGGATAACCCCGTGTGACCTCACTGCCGCTGGCAGCAATAATAGGGAAGAGGACGGGCTTCCTGAGTGTGCCCTGCCCATAGAGGTAGGAGGTGAAAAAATGCCCTCCGACGAATACGTCGACCCGCCGGAGGGCGTCACGGAGAACAAAGTGAACTATTTCATTTTTTTTTTGCTGCTCCCAGTTGGTTGCAGTAGACTTCAATGTTGGTGTACGTTTCGCTCAGGTCGAAAGCATTGGCTTCGCTGACATTATTCGCTTTCTCCCAGGCGTCGGGCAGCCCGTCGAGGTCTTCGTCGGGAGGCGCGGAGAATTGCCGGAAACTCTTGTTATATGACTCCCAATCCGGCAGCACTTCCTTTTCGTGGTTGATGATGCCGTTGCCATGCAGCGCGGTTCCGTCTTTGACCTCCCGGAGGACGCGGCGGTCCACTTCGTCCAGGAAAAAACCGTGGGCATTGCGGTTGGCGCCCACCTCCTGTTCCAGCACCAGGCGCCGGTAGGCCTCTTCGGCAGTTTCGGTATGCAGATAAGGTTCTTTGCCGGCAAACAGGGGCAGGATGGAAGGGGAAAAAGGCTGGCCGGCGAGGCGGGTGCTCACCTCTGGTGCCTCGGCTTCTTTGTCCCAGGGACGAATGTCGAGCCCTTCGATATTGTGTTCCAGCCAGCCTGGTTTGCCTTCGAAATAGTTGTCTGCCACGTATGCCCTGGCGTAGTTTAAGTCCTCGTCGCCGCCCGAGAACTGGAAGAAGCGCTCGGCTTTGCTGGCCGGCCCGGGTTTGAAGTAATTGCCGACGAGGTTGACCTGCCCGTTCTCCCCTCCGTACACGGTGTGGAACGCCCAGTTGTAAACCACGTTGTTGCGAATATCGGTCAGCTCTTCAGCCTCGGGGTAGTGGGGCTTGTACCGATACCGGTAACCCTGGATTCGGGGGTTTCGGCTGGTATGGTGGGCCAGCAGGTTGTGGTGAAAAGAAGCCCCCGAGCCGCCCCAGATGCCGCCGTAGCCGTGCGCGCCCTTGGCATGGCCGGCTTCGTTCAGGCTTTCGGAAATGATGCAGTACTGCAGAGTGAAGTTCTGGTTGATATAAAAAGAGGCCGTTTCGTCTATGCCCCAGCTGACGGAACAATGGTCGATGATGATGTCCCGCTGCCGGGATCCGGTGAAGGCGTCGTCGTCGGCCTCTACAGCGCCCAACCGGAGGCGCAGAAAACGGAAAATAACCTGATTGGCGTCGATGCGGGTGGTGGCGCTCCGCAGGCAGATGCCTCCCGGCGACGTCTGTCCGGCAATGGTGATGCTGTCATTTTTGATGCGCAGGTCGTCTTTCAGGTCGATAACCCCGGAAACGGCGAAGACGACCGTGCGGGCGCCCTTCTGTTCGATAGCGTGGCGCAGGGTGCCCGGTGCCGGCTCGTCCGCCCGGTCTTCCAGGGAGGTGACGACGTACACTTTGCCGCCCCGGCCGCCAACCGTGAAGCGGCCGTAGCCGTCGGCTTCAGGGAAAGCCAGGGGCTGGGCGGCGGCGAACAGGTAGCTCAACAGGGATAAACAGAGGAGGGAGAATTTTTTTTTCATGGTATGTTACTTCAGTAGATAAACAATTGCAAGGTTTCAAATTTTGAAGGGAAAGCAAGCACATTTTCTATCGGATGCTATTCAGGATTTAACAAACTGCCCAGGTATGGGTGCCGGGATGGCGATATTATCCCACTGATAGATCAGGGGCGGGCAGGTTGTCACGTTGCCCAATCGGGGAGAGGGGGCGGTGGTGGTTTGGTTGGTGCGGTTTTGATATGACGCTGTTGGGCCAAAGCACAAGGAGAAGGAGGTGGCAAAACTGGCGCTCTTTTCGTATCCTGCAATCGCCTACTTTGCATATACTAACCGTCCCTGCAAATACAACTTACACTCAGATTCCAATATCTCTTCCCTCAGCTTCTTATTCACAGCTTTAGTCAACTCGTTTTGAACTTTCATAATCTCCAAACAAGCTCTCACCGAAATAAAATGCCCGATTCCGGCACCTCCGCCCCCAATTCTACCTTTTCCTTCCCTATGCCCGGCAAATGAATATTACCCGTCCGTTTTCCATTAACCATTACCGCTTTATCCAGATCGCCGGGAAAGCTAAACCCATCCACCTTAAAGTTTTTGGCATTCTTCAAAACCAGGGCAGGGCCCTTTTCAGGGATAACGGTTACATTTTTCAACCGTATGTCTTTGGATTCCGAAAATTCAGCGCCGAAATATTCTTCACGCCTCCCGACATCTCGCTTCCCACCACAAAACCGCCGTGCCCCTTGAACACCTTGCAATTGTCGATGATCACGTTCTCGGTGGGCATGCCCCGCCGGCGGCCGTCTTCATCCTTGCCCGACTTGATGCAGATGCCGTCGTCTCCCACGTCAAAACTGCTGTTCACAACGATGGCGTTTTTGCAGGATTCCAGATCCAGGCCATCGCCGTTCTGAGAGTAAGATGGATTCCTCACCGCGATTCCGTCAATGACCACGTTTTCGCACATCAACGGGTGGATGTTCCTACCTTCTCTTTTTTCAGTGGCCGCCAGGCTTCGCCTGACCCGTCGATCGCCCCAAAGCCGGTAATGGCTATGTTTTCCAAATCCTTTCCGGAGATCGGCGACTGGCAGCGCCGGGTTTCCAGCCCTTCGAAAGAGGTTTTTACCAGCGGGTAATCGCCTTTATCCGGGCTGAAAAGGATCAACGCGCCCTTGTCGAGAAACAGGTTGACGTTGCTCCGCAGTACAATCGGCCCGGTGAACCAGACCCCGTTGGGCACCACCAGCGTCCCGCCTCCTTTTTTCGCCAGGGCTTCAAATGCCTTTTCGAAGGCTTCGGTGTTTTTGGTTATGCCGTCGCCTATCCCGCCAAAGTCTGCTACGGATACTTTGTGCTCCGGGAAAACCGGCCGCTGGACTTTGGGCATCTCAAAGGGCAAATCCTTATTGAGGCTGAGGTTAAGGTTGAGAGCCTTGGAGGCTGGGAGTCGCAGGCAAGCCAGGCTTGAGGCATACTTGCCAGAGAATGCAAGGGTTGCGGCAGCCATCTTTTGCCCTCAGCCTCAGCCTTAACCTCAAACCTCACGTTAACTTAAAGTTTCGAGCCATTTCCCATACATTTCCATACATTTCCCTGCATTTCCCTGTTTCCCCTACAACCCCCACCCCCTGAACACCTTTCCCAGCGCATACCGCTTCACCTCCTTCCTGTCTAACTGATGCGCCCAGCTTACCCGCCGCTCCGGCGCCGCCCCCGGCCCGCCCGAGTTGTATTCCGCATAAAAAGCGGTCTTGTCCCGTTCCGTGCCGCTCCAGTTGCTCCAGCCTGCCGGCAGGATGTGGCTGCCCATTTCGCAACTGATGAACACCGTTTTGGCGTAAGCCCGCCAGGGGCGGCCCAGGTATACTTTTTTCACGCCTTCATCCGCCGTCAGGGTGCAGCCGAGGAATACGAATCCATAATCGATACCTTTGGGGGTAGAAGCAGCTGTGATGTAGGAATCGGCTTTGGAGTGGATGGTGCATCCTTCAAAAAAAGCCGTGGCAGCGCCGAAGATAAAATCGGTAGTGCCTTCGATGCAACAGCCCCGAAAATACTGGCGGGCGCCTTCGCCGGCAACGTATAAGGTGTCCTGGTGTCCCTTGATGTCGCAGTTAACGAAAACGCAGCGGTCGGCTTCTACCGACAGCGCAATGGCCTGGCCTACCGGGCCTGCCGTATTCCGGATGGTCAGGTTCTCGGCCCGGAAGTCATTGGCCTGCACCAGGAGCGTATAAGTGTGGAAAGTACTGTTGCGCCCCCGGCCGACCTTGTCGAAGTGGTCGTCGAAGGTGATGATGGTTTTTTCTTTGTCCTCTCCCTTCAAGGTAAGATGCGTGTTCCAGGCATGCACCTTCACCTTTTCCCGGTACACCCCGTTTTTGATAAAAATGGTAACCGGCTTGTCGGGGAATGCTTTGGCAGCGTCGATGGCGGCCTGTATGCTGGCAAAATCTCCGCTGCCGTCCGGGGCTACTGTCATTTCAGTAGCGTATTGGGCGTGTGCCCGGAGAAAGCAAAAGCAAAGTAAAAACGAAAAAGCCAGAACGGCTTTGATTTCCTTATTCATGGATCTATCCTGTTACTTCTGCCCCTCCACAATATCCTTCACCAAACTGTTAATATACACCTCCACATTATCATAAGCCGTGCTCAGGTCGTTGCCGTTCGCCTGCTTTTCGTTGGGGTCCAGTTTGTTGGCGGCTTTCCATTCGTCGGGCATGCCGTCTCCGGAGGAATCGGGCGGGGGTTCTGCGGAGGCCAGCTCCGGCCAGCCGCCGACGTCATCCTGCGAGTCGATGATCCCGTTGGTGCTGCCGTCGGAGCCGGGGGCGGAGTACGTCCCGTTGCGGACGGATTCGACGATGCGTTCATCCACCGGGTCTCTCACCAGGGAGGCACCGCCAAACTCCAGCACTTTTTCGTAGGCCACCTGGGGGGAATGGGTAGCGACATTGCCGTCGATGGGGTGGGGCTGCGCCAGGCGCATGGCCTCTTTGTCCGCCTGGGATACGGTTCCGTAACTGGAATGGAACTGGTTGTACACGCCGAAGGCCCAGTTGTCGGTGGTGGCGCGGCCGCTGCCTTCTACGTAATTCCCGTCGATGTAGAACTTTCCCCAGATGTCATAGACTGCGGTGCCGGCATCCTTGTTTTTGTCGATCGAGATGATGCGCTCCCGCTTGGAGGAAGGCGTTGCCGGCCCGGGCTTGTAGTAGCAGTTGACGATGTTGACGTTCATGGCTTCCCCGCCGTAGCAGCTGTTGTTGCCCCAGTTGTAAATTACATTGTTGCGAAGGTCGACCAGGTCCGTAAGCGCGAAAGCGTCGCCGGCCGCTTCGCCCAGGCGGGGGTTCCTGCTTTCGTGATGGGCCACCAGGTTGTGGTGGAACGAGGCGTTTTTGCCGCCCCAGATGCCGCCGTA
>JAGFJD010000275.1 GCA_024102975.1 Phaeodactylibacter sp.
CACATAACTATGTAGTCATCCGGGGAAGTAGCCAGTTGGCCCGCTGCCCGGCATGTTACGAGAAGCGCCTGACCGGGGCCGGCTCCTATATCGAGGTGCCGCCGCCGGGGCCGGAGAATGACGGGGCTGACATGCGGGACCCTGCCGGGATTGTCACCGTAGACCGGGCCAGCCTGGATTACAACGTGGAAGAAGTAGCCCGGCAGCGCCTGGCCATCTACCGGCAGGCTGTCGGGTTCGGGGGCGACCCGATCAACGACCAGGCCATCAACGAAAAGCAGGTAATGGCCTCTTTTGAGGGCCGGGCGCAACGGCTCCGGGAAGTGGCGAAGAACTTCGAGATTGCCCAGCAATGGGCGGATTCCACCGCGTGCCGATTGCGGTACGGTGATAATTTTGAAGGGGCATCCATCAGTTATGGCACAGAGTTCTATTTGTACTCTGCCGACGAGGTACTAACGATGTACCAGGAAGCCAAGGACGGCGGGCTGGATGACGTGGTCCTAGATATGCTGCAAGAGCAGTTTTGGGCTACGAAATACCGGAACAACCCGGAGGCCCAGGAGCGCGTAAACATCCTGTTACACTTAGAGCCTTTCCGGCACCTGAGCAAAGGCGAGGTGCAGGGGATGTACCAGGCCGGGCAGGTTGGGTATCCAGAGTTCTACCTGAAACAGAACTTTTCCAGCCTCATCATGAGGTTTGAGCGCGAAAATACGGACGTGGTTACGTTCGGCAGCCTTATTTCATTTGACAAGAAAATTCAACGAATCAAAGAAATATTATTGAGTTATGGCAACCAGGAAAACGGAAAAAACAGAGACAGCACAGGCCAGCCCGGCGGAAGTAACGCAGGTGAAGGCGGAAGTTGAGTTCAAGGCCTTCAACCCTATCACCGGGGAAAAGAAGAGCAAGCCATTCAACCAGTACTACACGCCGGAAGAGTGGGCGGACCTGCAAAAGCACGGCCCACAGCGCGGCCTGTTCGTCAACAAGGTAATCGAAGCGCCGGAAGGGGTAGATACAGCCTACCGCAACCCCGGCAGCAAGTAATTATATCACCGCCAAAACCAGGGTAAGTAATGGCATTGACTAACGAATTATTAGCATCGGTCGAGGGTTTGACCGACGAACAAAAGGCGAAGATAGTGCAGCTATCCGCCAACGACGAGGACCGCGTGATCGCCCAAAAAGTTGGGGAAACGCATGGTTTCTACGACAAAGCCTTCTCAGAACTGCTCGGAACGGAAAAGCCTTCCGGGGTGAAGTCTACCGAGTTCTGGGGGCAGCAGGTGGCAAGCTTGAAAAAGAAAGCCACCGAGGCCGGGGGCGAACTGCAGAAGCAACTCGAAGCCCTCCGGGCCGAAAAAGCCAGCCTCGAAGAGCAGGTCAAGAATGGCAAGGGGGCTGAAGCCCTGAAACAGCAATTGGCCGACAAGGACAACCTGATCGGGCAATTGCAGGCCAAGCTCGAAGAAACCAAAAACGAATGGAAAGGCAAATGGGAAGAGGCGCAAACAGAAAAGAGCCGCCTCCAGATTGCCCACGAGTTCGACCGCGCCCTTACCGGCGTGAAGTTCAAGAGCGAGAAAGTGATCCCGGAAGACGATTTCCGGGAGGTCCGGGCCACGTTCATTGAGAACGCCAAACAAACGCTCTTGAGCCAGTATCAGCCGGACTGGGTGGATGATGGCAAGGGCGGGAAAAGGCTGGTATTCCGCAAGGACGGCGAGATAGCCAGGCACCCGGAAACCGTTGCCCCGCTAGGCGCTGCCGACCTGCTCACCAAGGCCCTGGCCCCGATCCTGGACACTGGCAGGCAATCCGCCGGGGCCGGAACCGGGGATGGGCCGGACAACGGGCGCCAGGCCTTGGCCAGCATCGGCAGCGCCAAGACGCAGCCGGAAGCCGCCGAGGCCATCACCCAGGAATTACTGAAGAGGGGGTTGGCGCAAGGCACGAAAGAACACCAGGCAGAGTTCGACAAAGCATGGGCGGAGAACAACGTTTCCTCCCTGCCTATCCGATAGCCCAGGCCAGGGACGGCCCAGGCAAATAAACACAATCAACAGGCGATAGGGACACCGCCAATTTAATAACCAGAAAATGCAAAAATCATGAGTTTGATTCTCACGAGAATGCAGAATTTCCGGGCGGTGTCTCCCTTGGATAAGTGGGTAGAGCGCCCGAGTAAATACGGGGCCTGGGACCTGTTCGTCAGGGAAACCGATAACCCGATGGGCATTATCAGCCCTGAACTTC
>JAGFJD010000279.1 GCA_024102975.1 Phaeodactylibacter sp.
CCTCATAGGCGTTTAAAAATTCCCGGAAGTGTTCCACCAGCAGCTCATGCCCACCGCCGCTGAGCATGAAAAACGCTACCTGCTTGGGCGCCAGTTGCTCTTCCAGGATTTCGATGACGCGGAGGTACTCCTTCGTCACCCAAAAGCGGCGCATTTCATCGGCGGCGGCACCGCGGCTGTATACGTTATAGCGTTTCGAAAGGTGGCTGGCCATATCCTTAATACCGGGATGATGGAGCCAGGCGTCGCCCTCGGCGATGATCAGCGGGCGGGACGGGTACTTCTTGACGCGCCGTTCAAAATCAGTTAAGCGCACCGTGCGGCCGTACGTGTTGGCGATTTTTAGCAACCTGTTTCCGGGAAAGGCATCGGAACGCTCCATCGTCCCTTCTACGCCTTCCTCTATCAGCGCAATACTCGTCCGAAGGTTTAGCCGGCCCGACAAGCCATCAGGCGCCAGGTATTGGGCAGCAGCAAATGGAACCAGGCGGTTGCCGCCCAGCATTTCGAAAATCCGGTGGCGGCCGGGTTCCTCATCCAACTGGCGAAGCAGCCTCTCGTCGAGCTGCCACAAGAACGCTTCCAGGCTGCCTGTGCTTTCTAATAGGCCCTCATCGGACGGCTGCCACATCAAGTTCAAAAAATGCTCTTTGCTGACCCGATTATATTGGGGGTTTTTAAAGGTAAGCGTGATAGACAGGGCGTCCCAGTTGCGAAATTTTCCCGGGGCAAGGCCCACGTCATCCAATTCAAAAAACCTGCCTTTAGAAAATTGTTTCTGCTCAGGCGGCGGCAATTGCCTAACTTTCAGCATACTCGTATCGATTTGCTGCTCGCTGTATATAACTTTAAACCAAACTCTGCTTTCCGGCTGGTTGTAATCCAGGATTTGCTGCTCGATGCTGAAGGGCAAAATGCCGCCCTTATGGTTAAAAATGGTGACGGTTTCGCCGGCGCGGATTCGTTCCGACGGTTTATCCATCATAGCGCCGCTGCTTTCGAAATTGATGGTCAGGTAGAAAAAGCTGTAGTATAAATCCCGGTCCGATTCATTCGTCAGTTCCACCTTGAGATAACTGCGGTAGGTCCTTTTACTTTCCACCCACTCCATGTAATCAACAACGGCGCCATTCTCTGTATAAGCATAAGGCAGCCACTCTTCCCCCACTTTGTAATGGACAACTGCCCGTATGGGTGAATGGCCCTGCTCCGACAACCGTTCATTTTTATTTTTGAACGCTTTTATGTACTCCCACCGGGCAATGCGGGACAGGTTCTGCGCGCCGGCTTCTATCGCCAGGCTCTCCTCCCCTTCCAGCGGAACCGGCCGGGCCAGGGGATAGTCATGCTGGTAAGGCAGCGTGATAAACAAAAGGCCGTGGCGTACATTCAGCAGATAGCCGGCTTCCCGCTCCGAATCCGTCAGATGAATCAGGCCGCCAAAGGAACCCAATGCTTGCTCTATTTGCGCCTCAAGCCCCTCTGCCTCTTCATTCCGGAGCATTACATTCAGCCGAAAAGCTGTTTTGCAGAGATAAACTCTGGCCTCGTCGAGCAAGAGCTGGTCTTCAGCGTCGAGGCCGAGAATGCTCCCATCGCCCTCAAGCTTTTCGATGGTGGGGAAGATGGGCCGGTTTTCATCAACGAGGATTTCCAATAGGGTATGAGTGGAAATGCCATGAATGCTCCCCCGGTTGAGGCGCCACCCGCGTTTTTGATCAAAGCTTACCTCTCCCAGGTATTGCGTTTCCGCTGCGGGCTTTCTGTCCTTCCCATCAGGTACAGATTTTTTGATCTTCACCTTTCCTTTCATCTGCCGCAACAGCGGCATGCGGTAAACCGGTTCGTCCGGGCCAGGCTCTTCCTGAATGATGAACGCCCCCGACCTGCCTACCTGCTCCTGCGCTGCCTGGGGCATATCCAGCAGGGCGGCCTTCATGCCTTTCAGGTAGGCCGCCATGTTCCCGAAGTTGGGCTGCTGGGCGGAGAAGGCCTCCAGCAAATTGCTCATCCGGAAGACTTCCGAAGGCTGCTCCTCCCGGATCGCCAGCAGGGCGGCGCTGATCTTGCGGGCGGCGGCGTCCGGGTCGAGGGTGGCCAGGGCCGTCCAGTAAATGGTTTGCTTAAAAGACTCCGGGTATTGGGCCAGGGTTTTCGCCGTCCAGTACTGCATCAGGAAATTGGCCAGGGCCAGCACCCGCGGTTGTCCGAAACGGCGGTCCTCACGCAGCTTGTACAGGAAATATGCCCGCACCTCGTTGTCCATTTCAAAAATATCCAGAGCGGCGGGCCGGCACAGGTTGGAAAGCAGGAGGTCGGACACTGCCATGGGGTCAATTTGCCGATACCGCCCGGGAAGGCTGGCAAAGGCGGGATACTGCTTGAAATTGGCCCAAATCTGGTACAGCATGTCCGGCGTGAAGGCAACGGGAAAGGCCGCGTGGCAGGCGAGGATATAGTGCCCGTCTCCGTATCCCATGCCCTGGAAACGGCCCCGGAAATCTTCAACCAGCGCTATGGTTTCTTCCGAAATTGCGTTCATGCCTGTTTGTTATTTATTTGCCTTGAATTTAAGCGCATTACTGGCACAGAGTAATTTGATCCACCCCCTAAATCCTCCCGAAACGAGTTCGGGACAGGCTCCACCAGCGGGGGACATTTCTCCGATTAAGGTTGCGTTTTCATTCGACTGTGGTTGCGGGTTGTAGATATAATTCGTTGCAACAGGTATTGTGCATTAGCCTTCCCCGCCCCTCAAATCCCCTAAAGGGGAAGTCCGCGCACAAATGCACTACCTGTCCCGCACACAAAGTGTCGGGAAAACCTGTTGCAGTTGAGTATAAGTTAAAACCTCCCCCATACCTCACTCAAAATACTTCGGCCGTATCCTCCCCTTCAGAATATCCACGATGTTGACGAATTCCTCCTGGGTGGCGTCCACCATATTTACCATTTTAGAAATCTCGTAGGCAGAGGTGCCGTACCAGCGGAAGCGCGGGACGGGGTTGACCCAGGCCACGTGCTTGTCGCCCAGCTGCCGGAGGAAGGCGCGGGTTTGTTCGACCCGTTGCCGGGAGTATCCGTTGCGGGCCGCCCCGGCGTCGCTGAACAGGATCAGGGGCTTGCCCATTTTCGCGATGAATTGGGCCAGGCTCACCGCCTCGGTCAGCGCCCGGTCCCGGAACACAAAACGGGAAGGGCAATTGTGGAAAAAGCAGGCGTGCGGCTGGGCTTGTTCTTCCACCGGCGAGGCAGAGACGATATTGATGAGGTCGTCGGCAAAAGCCTGGAAGGCGACCATCGATTTTCCGGAGTCGACCAGCAAGGCGACCGAAGTTTGATACGACACCTCAGGCCGGAAGCGGATGCCGTGCCAGACGCCGGTTTGGCAAACTTCGCGGATGGTCTCCTCTACATCTACCTGCCACCTCCGGGCACGCTGCTGCTCTTCCCGCTGAGACCGGAACGCCTGCTGAACCGTGCGGATGTCGACGGTGCGGTGCGGGCTGTCCCAGACGAACTGCTGCGGGCCGCCGGTTGGCTCACGATGCTGCTCCTGCGAAGGAAGCAGGAAAGCATCCCCCTCCCCTTCCAGCTTTTCAAATTTAATGGCCACCGTCTCGTACTGTTCTTCGTATTGCTCCTGGCCGTCCATTTCGCCTTCTCCGGTTTGTCCTCCGGTGCCGTCTCCTGTTTCCCCCGCCTTTTCTCCGGCGGCATCTTTTTGGGCATCGCTCTTCCCATCTCCGGTTTTCTCCGAATCGCCTTGTTTATTTTCCTTCTCTTTCTCCTGTGCTTTGGCCTGCTGCTCTGACAACCCTCTCAGGTACTCCTCAAAGAGCATCCTGAACTTTTCCTCGCTGTGGTGCGGCTTCAGCAATACCAGCCGGCATACATGGTACAATTCTTCTTTGGAGATCAGCTGCCGCCCCTGCTGCAGCGCATAAAACACCAGGAGTGCTCCCCGGGCATTTTTCCATTCCCTGGCCCTGCCTTTAGCCTTTTTCCGCAAAGCCGCATCCACCAGCTCTGCAAACGCCTGGTGCAATACGAAAAAGGTTTCGACATCCAGGGCTTCGTGCCCCAGCGCCCGGCTGCGGTCGTACGCCACCATCTTTTGATACAGCGGGTACAGGGGGAAATCCTCCAGATTTATTTTATTTTTGTCCATCTTCCTGGTCGGATGAAACGGCGAAATTGAACAGCGTATTCTTGTTTTTGAACAAGGCCTGGTGGAAGGGCACTTCCCGCGCCCCCTTTCCCAGCTTCTCCAGGTCCGCTATCATGCTTTCCAGGAGTTGTGATTTTTCCTCGTCGCTTTTCTTTTCGGAATAGAACTTCACGGCTTCGAACCAGTCCAGCAGTTCGCTGGTGGAGACACCCTTGCCCAACGTCACTTTGTTGTCTTCCAGTTCTTTGCGCACCTGGAGGAACTGGTTCAGTGCCCGGTCGACCAGTTCGTCGTCCCGCTCGCTGCCGGTGCTGTAGAACCGCCGCTCGATGATTTCTTTCAGGATGCCTCTGTCCAATGGCTTGATGAAGTGGAACAGGCAGCGCCGCAGGAAGGCGTCGGGCAGCGGTTTTTCCGCGTTGCTGGTAATGATCACGATGGGCGGCACGGCGGAGCTGACCGTCTCGCCGGTTTCCGTTATTTTGAATTCGGATTTGTCGAGTTCGTTGAGCAGGTCGTTGGGGAAATCAATATCGGCCTTGTCGATCTCGTCGATCAGCAGGACGGCGCGCCACTGCGCGGATTCCGTTTTCTCGATCGCCTGGCCGAGTTCGCGCAGTTCGACGTAGTCTTTTTTGCTCAGGTTTTTTTCCATTTCTTTTTTGGCTTCCTCCAGGGTCGGCGGAGCGGACCCCTTATGGGAAGCCAGCATGCTCAGGGCCTGCGCGTCGGCCAGGCGGCGGATGGCGTCGAACTCGTACAGGCCGTCTTTTGCTTTGGACGATGACTTGATGTGCCATTCCCGGTACCAGTCCCGGTAATTCTGCGGCTCGCCGCCCTTTTCCCGGCCGTGGTACAATTCGTAGGCCACCGCCTGGGCCAGCTTGGATTTTCCGCAACCCGGGGCGCCCATGACCAGCAGAGGGCGCCGGAGCAGGATGGACAGGTTGACCGCCTGGACCAGAGCGGCATCCGGCCGGTAGGGCTGGAT
>JAGFJD010000280.1 GCA_024102975.1 Phaeodactylibacter sp.
GCCTGATGTTCGCCGCCGAAGGCAAGGTGAAACCTACAGTGGAGATCCAGAAGCTGGACGCCATCAACGACATCTTCAGCCGCCTTAAGGACGGGCAGATCAACGGCCGCGTCGTGCTGGACCTGGAAGCGGCTTAAGAAAACAGCCTTGCAGCCCATTTGCTTCCCTACATGGAGGGAGTTGTGCAAAAAGGAATGGTACACTGATCGGTTAGGATAAATTTAGGTTTCTCAGGATTGTAACCATCGAGGGAAAAGATCTTAATAAACCCAAATGAATCTTAATAAATCAGTGTACTACCCTCCCCTGGGCTGTATTACCCTTCCTTAGCTTTAGTGCTTGTTTGGAGGTTATCATTTTGGCTGCAAAACCCATGTTTAGGAACCTCACTTTGCCATTTTTCAGCCTCGTAGTGCTGCTATGAGGCTGAAAAATGCCTTCTTGAGAACCCTAAACCTGAATTTTTCGCTGCAAAAGCACCACCTCCAAACAAGCACTTAATCATAACTTCAACCGCAGCCCCGCCCTCATCCACCAGGAGTAGAACTCCTGCTGTTTGATCACGTCGGTTGTGCCCCACACAATGGTGATACGGCGCCCGTTCCAGTCCACCTCCTGCCTCGGGCTTTATTACTTATCGGTTTTTTCAGTTTGAATGCAAAGTGCCTGGCCTTTGAGTTCATCTGCTACAAATAGCAACCCCTCTTCGGGTAGCATTTACCGTACTTTGGGTACAAACCTTTTAGCAGCATTCTGCTCACCATCATTTTTGGTGGCTCCACCCTGGGGTATTATGGATAAGCCGGGCTAGGAAATAATCCCCCCATTTCTTACCTTGCCCCCATGTCACGCACCCGCCGCCTAGCCGCCATCATGTTCACCGATATCAAGGGATATACGGCCCTCATGCAGCAGGATGAGGCCCGCGCCATGCAGGCCCGCAACACGCATCGCCGCATCTTCAATGCCGCCACCGAAAAGTACGGCGGGACGGTGCTGCAATACTACGGCGACGGCACCCTCAGTATCTTCGACAGCGCCCTCGACGCCGTCCGCTGCGGGATCGAGATGCAGCTGGGCTTCCGGGAGCCACCCGAACTGCCGGTGCGGGTCGGTATTCATACCGGCGACATCGTCTTCAGCGAGGAGGAGATCATCGGCGACAGCGTCAACATCGCCTCCCGCATTGAGTCGCTGGCCGTGCCGGGCAGCGTGTTCCTCTCGGGCAAGGTGTATGACGAGATCAAAAACCAGGCGGACATTCGGACGGTGCGCCTCAAAGCCTTCCGGCTGAAGAATATCGAAAAGCCCATAGAGGTGTACGCCATCGCCAACGAGGGGCTGGTGGTTCCCCTGGCGGAAGAAGTGACAGGAAAAACGGAGCCGGAGCAGCCGCCGGCAGCCAAACCCCGGGAAAGCGGCATGCCCATTCTGGCTACCAAGCTCTTCATCCCCACGCCCCGGCACAACATCGTTGCCCGCCCCCGGCTGGAGGAGCTTCTGATCAAAGGCCTGAACGGTAAGTTCACCCTCATCTCCGCCCCCGCCGGCTTCGGCAAGACCACCCTGGCCGCCGAATGGGTCGCCAATTGCGGCCGCCCGGTAGCCTGGCTGTCGCTCGACGAGCAGGACAGCCTCCCTACCCGCTTTCTGGCCTACCTCACCGCCGCCCTGCAGAAGATCGAAGCGGGGTTCGGAGAAAGCGTTCTGGCCATGTTGCAATCGCCGCAACCGCCCTCCACCCAGGCCATCCTGACGGCCCTGATCAACGAGATCGCCGCCATGCCGTCCCCCTTTGTCCTCGTGCTGGACGACTACCACGTCGTTGATTCCCCGGCGGTAGACGACGCCCTGGCCTTCCTCCTCGATCACCTGCCCCCGCAGATGCACCTGGCGATCACTACCCGCGAGGACCCGCAATTTCCCATGGCCCGCCTGCGCGCCCGGGGGCAGCTCACCGAGCTGCGCGCCGCTGATCTGCGCTTCACGGCGGAAGAAGCCGCCAGCTTTCTCAACCAGGCGATGGGCCTGCATCTTTCGGCGGAAGACGTAGCCGCCCTGGAAAGCCGCACCGAAGGCTGGATCGCCGGCCTGCAGATGGCCGCCCTTTCCATGCAGGGGCGGGAAGATACCGCCGGCTTCATCCGTGCCTTTACCGGCAGCCACCGCTTCGTACTCGACTACCTGGCGGAAGAGGTGCTGAACCGGCAGCCGGCCGCCACCCGCAATTTCCTATTGCAGACCGCCATCCTGGAGCGGCTGTGCGGCCCGCTCTGCGACGCCGTCACCGGCCAGGAAGGCGGCGGGCGGATGCTGGAAGAACTGGAGCATGATAACCTCTTTGTCGTCCCGCTGGACGATGAGCGCCGCTGGTACCGCTACCACCACCTCTTTGCCGATGTGCTTCGGGCCC
>JAGFJD010000305.1 GCA_024102975.1 Phaeodactylibacter sp.
GCAGATGAAAATTTCAGTGCCGAAGCAAGTAAAATGCTCAGTGAATTCGGGCACGATCTAATTACTCTACAAGATTTGAACCTGGCTGGTATCAAATATCCGGATGAAAAGGTGCTAAAAACAGCAAAGAAAGCAGGCCGGTGCGTTTTAACCTTCAATCGTAAAGATTTCATAAAGCTGCATAGGCAAGGCATCACCCACGCCGACATCGTTGTTTGTACCTATAATCCAGATCCAACTCGCCTTGCCTCCAAGATCCATTCCGCCATAAAAGAGTTCGACAGGCTACACAACCAGCTGATCCGAATATACCGGGATTAGCGGTAAGGCCACCGTTCTAACGTTGGACAAAAGTCGGAAGTGGGAAGTCGGAAATCGGAATGATCCCGAGTCTTTCGCAACTTCTTGGTCATCAATAGTGTCCAACACTAGACGGGTACCCAGCGGTAACACTATAACACTACAAAACCAAAACACCGCAAGACCACAAAACCACCACTCCTCCCCCATGAATAACAGCAACAAGAAAAAGATACTTATCACCGGTACAGCTGGCTTTATCGGCTTCCACCTAGCCAACCGCCTCCTCACCCGCGGCGACCAAGTCGTCGGCCTGGACAGCATCAACGACTACTACGACGTCAACGTCAAGTACGATAGGCTGGCGTACGCCGGGATAAAAAAGGAGGATATTACTTACGGCAAGGCGGCGCAGAGCCACAAGCACCCCAACTACCGCTTTGTACAAATGCAGCTGGAAGACCGCGAGGGGCTGCAGCAGCTCTTTGCCGAGGAGCAGTTCGACGCCGTCGTCAACCTGGCGGCGCAGGCGGGCGTGCGGTACAGCATCGAGAACCCCTACGCCTACCTCGACAGCAACCTGGTGGGCTTTCTGAATATCCTGGAAAACTGCCGCCACCATAAGGTGGGGCACCTGGCCTTCGCCTCCAGCTCCAGCGTGTACGGTCTGAACGAAAAGATGCCGCTGTCGACCCACGACAACGTCGACCACCCGATCAGCCTGTATGCGGCTACCAAGAAGAGCAACGAGCTGATGGCCCATACCTACAGCCACCTCTACGGCCTGCCGGCTACGGGCCTGCGCTTTTTTACCGTCTACGGCCCCTGGGGGCGGCCCGATATGGCGCTCTTCCTGTTTACGGAGGCCATCCTCAAAGGGGAGCCCATTAAGGTGTTCAACTACGGGAAAATGATCCGCGACTTCACCTACATCGACGACATTGTGGAGGGGGTGGTGCGGGTGATCGATAACCCGCCGCAGGGCAATGCCGAATGGAGCGGCGCCGAACCCGACCCGGCCTCCTCCCCCGCTCCTTACAAGGTGTACAACATCGGCAACCAGAACCCGGTGCAGCTGATGGACTTCATCTCCGCCATCGAGGAGACGCTGGGGAAAGAAGCGGAAAAGCAGATGCTGCCGATGCAGCCGGGGGATGTGGCGGCCACCAAGGCGGACGTGAGCGACCTGGTGGAGGACCTGGGGTATAAGCCGGCGACGCCGGTACGGGAAGGGATAAATAAATTCCTGGAGTGGTATCAGGCATACTTTAAAGTGGAAAGTGGGGTTGTCGGAGAGTGAACTGGTTATGGTATTTCGGTTTTGTGGTTTTATGGTTTTGTGGTTTTGTGGTTTTATGGCCTTCATTCACCAGAGTAAATTTGGCAGTGATGAGGTCTCTGAGTTAAAATCCCTTTCATCCGGCCAACTTTTGAAAAGATAAGGCTATTTTTATAGAAAAGCGCAGGTTATGAATACAGAGATCGAATTGGGACATTTAGCCACCATACACCACCAGAGAGCCATCAAGAAGCTGCTCTTCGGCCTGGAGGAGCGCTACGTTTCGGGGAAAATCGCCCTTGAGCCCCTGCCCGAAACGGACATAGACCCCGGCAACCCGGAAAGCAAATGCCCGGACCTCATCCTTCAGGACGAAGAAAAGGCTACCGTTCCCGTCATCATAGAAATAGCCACCAACCGGGGCTGGAAAACGGACTTCGCCAAGCTGCGCAGATTGATGGACGAAACGGAATACGGCATCGAAGAGGGCTTCGTGCTGAACTTCGAAAAAGGAGAATGGCACAAATACTCGATAAGTACAGGGGTAGTAAAGGATAAGCCCAGTTGGTCTGATGTGCTGCAGGTTGACCTGGATGCGTTGTTGTAGGCCTTCCTTGTTATTAGAAGAGAATTCCCTTAAATTGAGCCAAACAGCGCTTTAGATAAATGGACAGCCAAACGCTCTTATCGCTCATAGCCTCCGGGGAAGGCCCCACAGCCGAATTCAAAAGCAACTTCGGCAGGGAAGCCATCGAGGCGTTGGTGGCTTTTGCCAACACCAGCGGAGGAACAGTATGCATAGGCGTTTCCGACCAGGGAAAAATTACCGGCGTGGACATCGGTGCAGAGACGCTTCAAAACTGGCTCAACGAGATCAAAACGAAAACCTCTCCCCTGCTCATTCCCGAAGCCGAGATGGTAGAAGTAGAGTCGAAAAAAGTGGTGGTGCTGTCCATCCAGGAACACCCCGTCAAGCCGGTGGCGATGCGCGGGAAATATTTCAAGAGGGTCGCCAACTCCAACCACCTGCTCAGCACGTCGGAAGTGGTGAATATGCACTTGCAGTCGTTCAATACGAGTTGGGATTACCACATAAATTCGCAACTCCGGATCGACGACATTTCCCTGGAAAAAGTACAGGCGGCCATCGACAGTTTCAACCGGCGCGAAACCCGGATCACGGAAGACCCCTTGACTTTCTTAGTCAAAAACGACCTGATCAGGGACGGCGAGGTAACCAATGCGGCTTACCTGCTTTTCAAAAAAGAGGATTCCGTGATCACCACCGTCGAACTGGGGCGGTTCCAGTCCGATATCCTCATCAAGGATACCGCACGGACCAAAGCCGACCTGCTGACTCAGGTAGAAGACGTGCTTGCCTTCATCCGGAAGCACATCAACCAGGAAATCATCGTCACCGGCGAAGCGAAAAACACCCAGCGCTGGCAGTATCCGCTCGACGCCCTTCGCGAAATCGTCCTGAACATGATCATCCACCGGGATTACCGGGCGTCCTCCGATTCCATCGTGAAAATATTTAACCACAAGATCGAATTCTACAACCCCGGCCGGCTGCCGGAAAACATCACCGTAGAAGACCTGTTGTCCAACAACTACCGCTCCCTGCCCCGCAACAAGCTCATCGCCGACTTCTGCAAATCGCTCGGCTTAATCGAAAAATACGGCTCCGGCATCCGCCGCATCCTCCACGCCCTGAAACAGGCGGGGCTGCCCATGCCCAAATTCCAGAATATCGCCGACGGGTTTATGGTCACGATCTACGATGCGGAATATGTGGCGGAGGAGGGGGAGGAGAAGGAGCAGGGGAAATTGCCTTTTCTGAAATCGCTGAGGAGTTTGTTCGCTTCATTGTATACCTGAAGTCTGAAATGAGGAACAAAGGGTAAAGAATAAAAGAAACTATTTGCCTCAAGTTTGTGTTCCAAATTTTGTACCTTAATATCTGAACCAAGCGATACAACGAAGCAACCATGCCGGAAATCCAGCAACCACTTACTAACGTACAATTGGAATTATTAAAAACCTTCGCTCACAACCTAAATGAGGAAGAACTACTCCAATTGCGGAAGCTTCTGGCAAACTTCTTTGCTCAAAGAGCAATAGACGCAGCAAATCGCGCCTGGGATGAAAAAGGCTGGACCGACGAAGATGTTGACCGGCTGCTAAACACCAAGCTCCGAAAGAGATCCTAGCATGCTCCGGGTGGTTCTGGATACCAACGTTTTACTAGTTTCCATTTCTGACCGTTCCCGGCTTCACTGGATATTCAAAAAACTGATGGATGGCGAATATGAGGCTTGTGTAACTACCGATATTCTGGCAGAGTACGCAGAGATCATTGACAAACACATGGGCATAGAAGCCAGTGAATCGACTATGGGCGTCTTGGCAAACCTTCCAAATGTTATCTTGACCACCAACTACTTCCGCTTCCGCCTGTTAAAAGACGAAGACGATAACAAATTTGCTGATTGTGCCATCGCTGCTAATGCCGACTTCATTGTAAGCCACGATAAAGATTTTAATATCCGGGAAGCTGATATCGAACCTTTGATTGACTTGTTTTCCGATGAAGCCTCCGCAGAAGAACTGTGTAAGCTACTCTGATAGGATATACAACCGCTCATGTGTTTGACTTTACTTTTGTTACCA
>JAGFJD010000338.1 GCA_024102975.1 Phaeodactylibacter sp.
CGCGCTTTGCCGCCCTTTTTCTCTCCCATTACTTGTCTAAAGAGCCGCTGGTGGCTATAGCGAGCGGGCCCACCTCTTCCCATTCCGAACAGAGAAGTTAAGCCGCTCAGCGCTGATGGTACTGCCCCCAAGGGTGGGAGAGTAAGTCGCTGCCAGCTCAATATAACAACACAAGCCCCTGTACGCCCGCGCGTGCAGGGGCTTTGTTGTTTCCGCCGGGGCACAGGTTTTTTTTATCGCATAGGCCACATAGTTTGGGGCGCGCATAGGGGTTTTTATCACATAGGGCACATAGAAGGTTGCCCACACAGGCCGCATAGCCCTGCCCTATATGTTTCTGTGTGTCCTATGCTGTTCAAAAGCAGCGGGCCGCCGGGAATGGGGAGCAGACGGTTTTTTGCCACACGGGGCACATCGCACGCTGTCCTGTGTGGTTCAGGAGTATAGGGCACTACAGCCCGGAACGGGCATCGCAAATTATTGGTAATTTAAATTTGTCCAGACAACCACTTAAAAGTCGAAAAATGAAATATAGGCTCACCACTTTTATCGTATTCCTCCTCCTGATACAGGCCGGTTACGCCCAGATCCGGTCCGAGAACCTCTTCTACATGGTCGACACCCCGGAGTCGTTCGAAAGCTTTCGGAAAAACGCCGCCCGGATTTCCATCGTCTGCCCGCAGACCTTCCTGGTCAGCAAGGAAGGCGTGCTCACCGGGTCGGTCGACCGCCGGGTGCTGGAAATTGCCCGGGCCAACGGCGTCAAGGTGATGCCGCTGACCGTCAACAAGGGCTTCGACCAGCAACTGCTGCACGACATCGTCTCCAACCCCGCTTCCCGCCGGTGTTCCATCGAAATGATGCTGGAATACGCCCGCCGCTACGGGCTGGACGGCTGGCAGTTCGACCTGGAAGGGCTGCACCTTTCCGACCGCGACAGTTTTACGCTGTACTTCCGGGAAACAGCCGAAGCTTTCCACAAAGAGGGGCTCCAGCTCTCGGCAGCGGTAGTCCACACCCTGGAGAACGTGGGCGGCCCCGGCATGTACCAGCGCTTTCTGTACGAGAACTGGCGGGCGGGTTATGCCCTCAAAGAGCTCTCGGAGATCGGCGATTTTATTTCCGTCATGACCTACGACCAGCATACCCGCCGCACACCCCCGGGGCCGGTAGCCGGCATCGAATGGGTGGAGCAGGTCATCCAGTACCTGCTCTCCGAAGGGATCGCCCCGGGCAAGATATCGATGGGTATTCCCTCTTACTCCGTCCACTGGTATGCCGATTACAGCGAGGAACGCGGCGGCTTTTCCAACGGCCGGCAGGTCGGCTACGACTGGGTACAGCACCTGCTGGGAAAATATGGCGCCACCCCGCAGTGGCATGAACAGGCAGGCTGTAACTATGCCTTTTGGGACAACGGCGGCGTGTTCGAATACCTGTTCATCGAAGATGCCGAATCGCTGAAGCGAAAACTCGAAGTCCTGAAAAAATACAACCTGCGGGGCATCTCGGTATGGGTGTTGGGCAAGGAAGATCCTCGGTTTTGGGAAGTCCTGCGAGAAGTTGTGGTGAAAAAATAAGCGGCCTGTTAAAGTTGAACGGAGACTGCCGGGCTGCGTACGATGGCCCGGCGGCACCCTTTATTTTTGGGTTTTGCAGCAATTTCTCCCGGATGACCGGATAACGTTCGCGGGCCTGCTGCCCTTCGAGCTGAAAGGCCAGGACATTCCAGCGCCAAAAGAGGCCGAAATTGTCGATAGGAACTACTAGTCTTAAGGAGCCAATTATCAAAATAAGGTTGCAGGTTTGAGAACCTTCCACGCTATCCCGCCCGTGCAGGCTTTCAAAGCCCTCCGGGCCAGAGGTGAAAAGCTGCGTCGAAGAGATTCGGTCGGAACTCGAGGCTGGCCAGGCTTCGGGTGTGCCTACTATACAACTGGACCTTTTGGAAGAGCTCGAGCTGTTTTGTATCCGGCATGGCTTGGAGGATAAGCCGCCTGCACGGCAAATCGAATAAACTCGCCGGCGATCAGCGCCAGTCGTATCTCATGCCCAGGAGCCTGTCGGAGAAGCACTCGATGGGCTGCGAGCGGCAAATATTGTTCTGCACTTCGTTGTTCGTCAGTTGCGTAGCCCCGCTATGCGCCTTCCTCACGCCTCGTTCAGAATAATATTTGATCGCTCTCGCCTCATCAGCACTTCTCCGACAGGCTCCTAGAGTCTCTGTTCAGTTAAACAGTAGCTATTTTAGAAGAAAAAACGAAAAGATGAAACCTGAAAATGTCATAAATATTAACCCTGACATATTGGGTGGAACTCCTGTTTTTATGGGTACAAGAGTTCCTGTTGAAACATTGTTTGATCACCTCGAAAATGGAATTTCGATAACTGAATTCCTTGACGACTTTCCTTCCGTAGGTTCCTAAAATATTAGAAGCTCTGAATACGGAGTTGCCTCCAGGGCCGACCATAATCAATGGACCATAGTTTGATTCGCCATATTCGCGCTACAACTCTCCCTTCTCCGCTAATCTTCTAAAACTATTTCCCCCTCCTCAAAGTTATACTGACTCGAGTCACTATTTCTAAAGGATAACAACACCATGCTCGACGCAGCAACAATCCGGCAACAATTCCCCATCTTCGCCCACTACCCCCGGTTGGCCTACCTGGACAATGCTGCCACCACCCAGAAACCGAAATCCGTCATAGACACCATCGCCAATTTCTACGAAAAAGGCAACGCCAACATCCACCGCGGCGTCTACGAGCTGGCCGTCCGCGCCACCCAGCAGTACGAAGCCGTGCGGCAAAAGGTGGCAGGCCTGATCAACGCCCCCAAACCGGAAACCATCGTTTACACTACCGGCACGACTGCCGGCATCAACCTCGTAGCCTCATCTTTCCTGGAACCCCGCCTGCAACCCGGCGACGAGGTGGTGATCTCCTACATGGAGCACCACGCCAACCTCATCCCCTGGCAAATGGCCTGCAAACGAAATGGCGCGAAACTGAGGGTGATCCCCATGAACAAGGATGGGGTGTTGGATATGAAGGCTTATGAAGCAATGCTCTCCCCCCGCACCCGCATGCTGGCCCTGGTGCACGTTTCCAACACGCTGGGTACGATAAATCCGGTTGAAGAAATGATCGCCCTGGCCCGTCAGCGGGGTATACCGGTGCTGGCCGACGGTGCCCAGAGCATCGCCCACTTCCCGGTCGACGTGCAGGCGATGGATGCAGACTTTTTCGTCTTCTCCGGCCATAAGATGTTTGGCCCTACCGGCGTGGGCATCCTCTACGGCAAGGAGGAACACCTGGCGGCCATGCCGCCGTACCAGTTCGGCGGCGATATGATCCGCAATGTGACGTTTGAAGACACTGCCTTTGCCGAAGCGCCCCAGCGGTTCGAGGCGGGCACGGCGAACATCGCCGGCGTCATCGGCCTGGGCGCGGCGGCGGATTTCCTGCAAACGCTGGATAAAACTAAGGTGCAGCAACACCTGAAAATGCTGGCCCTCGCCGCCCGCGAAGCGCTCGCCCGCATCGACGGCCTGCGGATCATCGGAAATGCGGAAAACGCCACCGCCATCGTTTCCTTCGTGCTGGAGGGCGTCCACCCGCACGACGTGGCTACCTTCCTGGCAGAAGAGCAGATCGCCGTGCGTGCCGGCCACCACTGCACCCAGCCGATTATGGATTTCTTCGGGATCGCCGGCACCACGCGGGCTTCCTTTTCCATTTATAATGAGCTGGCGGAGGTAGAACGGCTGGCTGGTAGCCTTAGGGATATCCAGAAGTTTTTTCTTTTTTGACTACCAAGTGCTTAGCAGGAAGGGAGTGAATGTGAGGGGACTGTGGCTGGCAGTTTCAGGCTGTAGCCTGCTTCAATATCAGGAAGCACATACTCTAAACCCATGTGAAGTAGCGACAGGGAAGGATTGTTTTCATGACAACAGGTACATTTATCCACGAATAATTTTCATCTTTGGAGAAATGAATTTCGGTTTGACTAGATTTCTCAACTAATAAGATTTTTTAGTGGATAAATCTTTGGAAATAAACAATGGTTCATGGAAAGAGAAGTAATTGGGCGGGAGGAAGAAAAGCAAATTTTGCAGCGCGCTTTGGATTCCAGCGAGGCAGAAATGGTATCTGTTATAGGCAGGAGGCGCATTGGAAAAACCTTTCTCATCAATGAAGCCTACAAGCAGCATATTGTTTTTTCAGTGACTGGCATTCAGAATGCGCCCCGAAGCGAGCAATTGAGGAATTTCGCCAACAGCTTAAAAGAGCTTTCCCCCAATGCCGTGATCATCAGTCCTCCAAAGGATTGGTTGGATGCTTTTTTCCTCTTGATAGAATATCTTAAACAGAAGAGCCAACAAAAAAAATTAGTGGTATTTCTGGATGAATTGCCCTGGATGGCCACTCATAAATCGGGCTTTTTAAGAGGGTTGAGTTACTTTTGGAATAGTTGGGCGGCCCAACAAAATATTGTTGTAGTTATCTGCGGGTCGGCCGCTTCCTGGATGATCAACAAAATAGTCAAGCACAAAGGAGGCTTACACAATCGGGTCACTAAACGAATTCACTTGCAACCTTTTACCTTGGCAGAAACAGAAAAGTATCTGAAAAGCCGCAATATTCATTTTGACCATTTCCAAATTGTTCAGTTGTATATGGCCACGGGCGGCGTTCCACATTATCTGAAGGAAGTTATAAGGGAGAAAAGCGCAGTTCAGAATATTGATCATATATGCTTTTCGCCTGATGGCCTGTTGCGAACAGAATTCCACAATTTATTTGTTTCTCTTTTTGCTCATGCAGAAAATCATATCGCTATTGTCAGGGTTTTGGCCCGAAAACGGCAGGGATTGACTCGCCAACAACTAGTGGAAGCTACGTCGCTTTCAGCGGGTGGCACCATTTCAAGAACCTTGGAAGAACTATTACAGTCCGGGTTTGTTTCAGCTTATCGTTCCTTTGGAAAAAAGAAAAAGGAAAAATTATACCGGTTGACGGATGAATACTCGCTTTTTTACCTGCAATTTATTGAAGATAAAGAACATGAAGGCGAAAATGTATGGCATCATCTGAGCCAGACTCAGGCCTACAAAACCTGGAGTGGCTATGCTTTTGAAAGTATTTGCCTCAAGCATATTCCGCAAATCAAAAAGGCCATGAGTATCGCCGGCATTTATTCTCTGTCTGGTTCTTTTTATAAAAAAGGGACAGATACAGAAGAAGGGGCTCAGATTGATTTGTTGATAGACCGCAATGACCACGTCATCAACCTTTTTGAAATAAAGTTTTATAATCAACCTTATACGCTTACCAAAGCTGCCGCAAGCCAGATGAGAGAGAAAATGCGCATTTTTAAAGAAACGACCAAAACCCGGAAACAGCTTTTCTGGGTTTTCATCAGCACCTTTGGCTTGAAAACCAATCCGCATAGCCTTAGTTTGATTTCTAAGTCTTTGACAATGGATGATTTGTTTGTCAATTAGGCCGTTTCTATTTATTAATGAGCAGTGGGAAGTGGAACCCTTCATTCATTCATTCATTCACTCCTTCATTCC
Source organism: Phaeodactylibacter sp. (assembly GCA_024102975.1). Lineage (GTDB taxonomy): Bacteria > Bacteroidota > Bacteroidia > Chitinophagales > Saprospiraceae > JACJXW01. The sequence goes on from JAGFJD010000338.1 coordinate 5,583, forward strand.
TTCGCTCCTTTACCGGGGTTTCCGGAGTGCCCTCATACATACACCACCTCAACCATGAACGACCGCCTCAAACAACTCTATCAATCCGTTATCCTGAAGCACCACCGGGAGCCGGTTCATTTCGAAAAAAACGAAACAGCCACCCACGTGCTGGAAGCCTACAACCCCCTGTGCGGCGACAAATTCCAGCTGTTCTTAGAGGTAGAAGGCGGCAGGATTCGCCAAATGAGCTTCCACGGCTATGGCTGCGCCATTTCCAAAGCATCTACGTCGGTGCTGGTAAAGCACCTCGAAGGGCTGCCGGCAGGGGAAGCGCTGGAGCTGTGCCGGAAATTTGAAGCCATGCTCCAATCGGAAGAAGATGCGCCGGAGGCTGTTAACGAGGAATTTGCCGCCTTTGCCGCCGCCCGCTCCTTCCCGGGGCGGATGAAATGCGCCACGCTGAGCTGGGAGGAGATGGAGAAGTTCCTGCAGGGAAGGCAATAGCGAATGGCCCAGGTGGGGAAAAGCCCCCTCCTTTGGAGGGGGTTGGGGGAGGCTGGGAGGCCTATCGCACCCGCTCCAGCGTATACTTCACATCCACGTTCCCGCTGAAGGTGAGCATGCCGGGGTACGGAACGTTCAGCTTAATGTCCTTCAGGTTGATGATGTGCGAATCCGCTCCCAGGTCGTCGTCGTCGCCGGCGTCTCTCTCTTTCAGCCAGCCATCCACCTTGATGTAATCCGTATTGTAGTCCGGGCGGTACAATTCGGGGTCAGCCGAAATGCTCAGCCCGTACTCCTGCCCCTCGTGGATTTCCCAGGCGTCGTCCCGGGAACGCTTCCATTCCGCCTTGGCGCCCGTCGCGCTGCCATTGACATACGCCCGGCCCGTGATGCGGCCGTAAATTTCGGGGTCGCCGACCTCGGGGCAGTCGTTGCACTTCAGCGACGTGATCCGGATGCGGTATTTCGGATAGGCCAGGTCGCAGGTGCGCACCTGGTATTCGGAGGCCAGTACGACGGTTGCTACCGGCGTGCCTTTTTTGAGGTACCGCAGTTTATAGGACAAGGGCGCGCCGGGCGATTCTTTGGAGTAATTACCGCCCTCGGCGATATAGTTGTACACCTCCGCCGGGCCGTTGACGATCCGGGCGGCGGAGGCGGCAGAGCCGCCGATGACGACGGCCTTGATGTTGCACGCGGCGATGGTCTGCTGGTAGTCGGTATCGATCGACCCGTCGCCGGAAGCAAAGGCGGCGCTGAAGGCGGCGTTCACCTCGGTAAAGCTGCGGTTCGTTTCGACGGTATATAGCACCATCCTGCCGTAAGCCATCGAGGCCACGTACGCCGGGCTGGCCGAACCGAAGGCGCTGGCCTCCGGCAAGGACGTAAAGAGGTCGGCCGGGTCGGCGGGCGGGTCCATGTCGATGGTGTAGTACGTCTGGAGGTATTTGATGAGGAATTTGTTGCTGTAGGTGGACTGGCTGAAGTTGAAGGCCGCCGACACGCTGTTGCCCGCCGAGCGGTAGTTGGCCCCCAGGGCCACCTTCAGGTGTTGTTCCGAATACACCTCCGAAATTTCAAAGTTGAGCTTGGCCGGCGTAGCGGACGCTACTTCCTGGTCGAGGATGGACTTGATGCCGGAGCGGACGGTAGACAGCTTGGGGTTCTCGATCTCCACCACCGGGCTGCCGCTGAGGTTCTGCAGGGATATGGACAGCGTAATCGGTGCCCGGTCGGCTATGATGGGGATGTATTCGCCCGTCGGGATGGACGCTCCCAACAGCATGGCCCCGGGATAGATCACGTCGGTAGTGGGGTCCAGGGCGAGCATCTCGTCGAAGCCGGGCGCTACCTTGTAGGTAGTGGTGTAACATTCCAGGGAGGGGTCGGCGGGGTCCTGAACCGCGTCGCTCGTCTCCTGTACAACAGGTTCGGCGATTTCCTCCGGCTGAGTGAACGGGCTCAGGCTTTCCATTTTTTGGTTGAAGGTCCTGGCATCTTCGGTGGAGGGCCCTTCGGCTTCTTCCTTATTGCAGGAACAGGCCATCAGTACAGAAATGAACAAGGGAAGGATGAATGCTGGTCTTGACATAGGTATTCAATTTTTTGTTTGCACAAACCTATGCTTACCAGCGCAAAGCCGCAATTTTAAGGGGTGGACAAAGGGTGGACAGGGGGGGGGAATGGGAAATGGGGAAATGGGGAAGTCGGGAATGGGAAATGGGGAAATGGGAAGGGGGAAGTCGGAAGTCGGAAGTCGGAAG
>JAGFJD010000612.1 GCA_024102975.1 Phaeodactylibacter sp.
CTAAGCGACGTGCGATCAATAACTGTCGGTTTTCTAGGAGTGCTTTTTCCTTTATCCTGCCCCGACACTTTGTGTGCGGGGTAGACTGTTGAGGAACCGCCTCCCTTAGCGCTGCTAAGGTCGGGAATGAATGACGTTTACAGTCATCATCGTGACAACCTTCGGTTCGTCACCGGCCCTCGCCTTGGCTAAAGAAAAAATCACTCGCCTATCGAAACACGACACTTATTAATCTCACGTCGCTAAATGGGCATCTATCGCCTAAAACCTAACATTTACCCGGCTGGATGGGCCTAAATCCTCCTATACCGAAAGGGGCACAATTTAGCATCGCGCCCCATTTGCCATATAAATGTGTAAACGGGGCAGGCACTCCAGGTCCGCGAAAACCTGTTTCAAGCAGGTTTTGGGAAAGCATTTGCCTTTTTAAGTTGCAAAAACGGATTATCAGAAACGACATGGAGCCTGAACACAGAACTTTGAACGCCCCCGGTTTTGTCCTGGCTTAAAAAGCGTACCTTTGTGAAAGCTATCTGGTCACAAAGCAAAGTAAGCCTATGAAATCCCTCTGGTTGAGCTTCTTTTCCCTTTCTCTGAGTTTTACGATCATTCACAGCCAATCCGTCGATGTCGCCTTCCGGGTCGATATGAGCGCCGAAACGGTGGCGGCCACCGGCGTCCACATCGCCGGCAATTTCCAGTCGGAAGCCGGGCTGGGCAATGACTGGAATCCCGCCTCCACGCCGATGCAGGATGCGGACGGGGACGACGTTTTCGAGATCACCGTTTCTCTGCCGCCCGGCACCTATGAATACAAATACATCAATGGAAATGCCTGGGGCATGGACGAAAACCCGCCTTCCGAATGCTCCGTCGGCAGCACGAACAACCGGGTCGTGACAGTCGGCAATACCGGGTTCGTGCTGCCGGCCGTGCCTTTCAACGGCTGTATTCCAAAGCTGCGCCTGGCAGTAAATATGGTGGGGCAGGAGGTTGCGCCGGAAGGCATTCATGTCATGGGAAATTTCCAGGAGGCGGCCGGATTCCCGCAGGACTGGGACCCGGCTTCCGTGACTCTGCACGACCAGAACCAGGACGGTACGTACGAGGTGGAACTGGTGGTCCCGCCTGGCAACTATCAGTATTTGTTCGTAAACGGGAACACCGCTTCCGCCGCAGAGGACCTGCCCGGCGGCTGTACCGTGCCGGGCGACGACGGCAGCCGGAACCGGGCATTCGCTTTCGCAGCCGGCATGGAAAGCCCGCCGGTTCCCTGTTTTAACAGCTGTGAAGAATGCCACCCCTCCGTCGTATTTGAGTACGATGCCGAGTGGTGGAACGATGCAGTGTTTTACGAAATTTTTGTCCGAAGTTTTTACGATAGCGACGGGGACGGCATCGGCGATTTTCAGGGGATGATCGAGAAGCTGGATTACCTCAACGACGGCAACCCCGACACCCATGACGACCTCGGCATCACCGGCATCTGGCTCATGCCGATGATGGCCTCGCCGAGCTACCATGGCTATGATATTACCGATTACTATGCCACCGAGCCGGACTATGGCACGATGGAAGATTTTGAGGCTTTCCTCGACGCCGCCCACCAGCGCGGCATCAAGGTCATCATCGATCTGGTGCTGAACCATTCCTCCAACGAGCACCCCTGGTTTATCGGGTCCGCCAATAATACAGGGGGCTACCGCGACTGGTATATATGGTCGGATAACAATCCCGGCCAAACCGGCCCCTGGGGGCAGCCCATCTGGCATCCGAGGGGCGGCGATTACTACTACGGCCTGTTCTGGAGCGGCATGCCGGACCTGAACTACACCCACCCGCCCGTAAAAGAGGAAATGTTCAGGGTGGCCGATTTCTGGCTGGACAAGGGCGTGGACGGGTACCGGCTGGACGCCATCAAGTATTTGGTGGAAGATGGCAATATCCTGGAGGATACAGAGGAGACCTTTACCCTGCTGGAAGAATTCAATTCAGTGTACAAAAGCAACAATCCTGCGGCCTTTACCGTGGGCGAAGTTTGGTCGAACACCGCCTCCATCATCCCCTATGTTCAAAACAACCGCCTGGACGCCTGCTTCGAATTCGGGTTGGCCGGGGCCATTCTCGATGCCGCCAATAACGGGAATCCAGCCAGCCTGGAGGGCCAACTACAGGCCGTGCTGGCCGCCTATCCGGTTTTGCAGTACGCCACTTTCCTCACTAATCACGATATCGACCGCGTATTCAGCACCCTGGGTTCGGATACCCAAAAAATGAAACTGGCGGCTTCTCTTTACCTGACGCTGCCAGGCGTTCCCTTCCTTTACTACGGGGAGGAGGTCGGCATGGCCGGCACGGGCGCCCACCCCAACATACGGCGGCCTATGCAGTGGTCGGGGGAGGCCAATGCCGGTTTTTCCACAGCCACGCCCTGGCAGCCGCCTGGCAGCAACTACACCACCAATAATGTAGCGGCCATGGCCAACAACCCTTCTTCTCTCCTCCAACACTACCGCCGGCTCATCCGCATCCGCAACGAACAGCCCGCTCTGCGCCGGGGCCGGACGGTGAAGGTCGAGCAGGAGGCGGCCAACGCCCTTAGCTTTGCGCGGGTATTCGAGGACGAAGCGGCCATCGTCGTTGCCAATGTAGGCACAACCACCATTCAGCCGTCCCTCTCCCTGCCGCTTTCCTCCCTGCCGGCAGGAGCGTATTCCGTTTCGGAATTGTTGACGCAGCAGCCCATCGGCACCGTTACCATCGGCACCAACGGCGGCTTTACTGGTTGGCGGGCCAATGGCCGGACCCTGCCCGGCCGCACTGCCTGGATTTTGTCGTTGTCTTTGGAAAGCCCTGCAAGCACCACCCCTGTGGCTGTCCCGGATAACCATGTCCGGCTCCTGCCGAACCCGGCGCAGGGGCAGGTGCAAATCTTATGGGAGGCACCTATCCGGAGTACGGCGCAGGTGCAGGTGTTCTCCGCCGCCGGCCGTTTGTTTTACTCCGGCGAACTGGAAAATGGCAGGTTGGATGTGGATACGGGCAGTTGGCCGGCGGGCGTGTATTTTGTGCAGGTGCGGGATGAGGGGAGAAGGGGGGTGGAGCGGTTGGTGGTGGTGAAGTGAGCGCCTTAAAGGCTTTCCACCTCTGTCTTTAAATCAATTAACAGGCGTTTAGCTGGTTTGATCCGATCATCCGTGAGCAGTTTTTGGCGGGTATAAACCCAGTCGTCCAGGTGAATGCCAAGGCCATCTCCTTCAAAATCTTCCAATTCTTCCTCTTGTAATATTAAATGGGGGTATTGGGACTTTAAAAAATTTTTTATTTTCAGTTTATTCAACTCTGATACTTTGGGAGCTTCCAGTAGCAAGCGGAGGATATCCACTTGAAGATACTTGTAGGTAAAGAGAATGAGGCTATAAAAGGGTTGCTCCGAGTTGAAGCTTTCTATAATTCTCAACATATCATCTACGGAGAGTTCCTCCCATAATTCCGGTAGGCAGACGAATAACTGTGTCGAATACAAGCTGGGGTAGGTTGCCAGGTTGTAGCTCACAAACTCAGCTGGATTCGCCGCTTTGATCTGATCCAGGTATTGCTCCAGGAAAGGCCGGTCGACCGGATAAAAGCGAGCTTCTTTGCCTGACCTTTTCCACAACAGTTCCGCCAATATTTTCGTTTGCATGCTGATCTTCATTATGGCAGCCTTATGGTTTCAATTAATTGTCCTCCCCGGTTGTACAGCTGAAATTTCGCTCCGGAAACGTTTAGGCCTAAATTACGCAAAAGATTGGGAAAATGTTTGGATTCTTCAATGGAAGGCTGATAGTGTCCCGACCAATTGCTGATTCTGGTAATCTGCCCTTGATAAATCTTTAGCTGCCCTGCGGCTAATACTTCCTTAGCTCCTCCTGATAAAGCGTGATGCCCTACTCCCAGGCTAAGCTTCCCGTTTTTTGCTATAACAAAATCAAACCTACCATGGGAAACCGCCCTGCCAGATATAAAAATCTTACTCTCCCTGATGGTAAATCCAAGTATTTCTCCTATCTGAGGGGTAGCATCCTTAAGCCGGATTGCATGTTGCCCGGCTTCTTTTCCCTGTCTTGCCAAATCATCCGCAACAGCTGTTCCAGGCATCAATCTCGAAGAAGGCAAAGCCACACTAAATTTCTGCCCCAAAAGGTACAGCCGTTCAGAGACTGTAAGGGAAAGATTATTAAAGCCCATCTCTGCGGCTTGCCTGATGCGCCACTGCCGTTCCATTTCCGATTCCATAGGGTCTCCGTAGAAAATGGCTTTTTCGTGGCTGGTCATTTCCCATAGGTGGCGGCCATCAGGAAGTGTATCTGTGTGCTTAGCTAAATTTGTTGCCTCCATACCCCAAACCGGAAGAGGCACCAATCTGAAGAATAACAAGCACAAAACGGTAAGAAGGAAGCGTAAGTCCATAAAGGTAATGGGTTTAAAGCTAATAACTGTCAGGCATCCTGCATAAAATTAGAAAATAAGTAAAATGAAAACCAATAAAAAGCTTAGTTTTCAAAGATAAATTAGAGTTTAGTCTGATCTTTAAAGAAATTTATGATGCCTATAGGGGGTGACAAGCATTACTTCAAAGAAAATAGAAAAGTCCTGCCAACATCAAAGCTGCCGAATTGATGGGGAAAGGCAAGCCAAAAAATTGAATGATCTTTTTCGAATAGTGCAGGGATGAGATGAGTACATAAAATAATAAAATAGCCAATTTTTTAATAATGGAACTTTATGCCGGGCATGGCTTTTTCAAGGGACTGGCACTGCCGTATAAAGTCCCGTGCATTGTTAAGTTCTTTTAATATAGAAGAGTCTACTTTGCTTAACTTTTTTAACGGTTCTTCCAATTCTTGCAGTTCTTGTTCCTTTAACTGCCTTAATCGTCCCAACCGCCCTAGCAGCCTGTCGGAGAACAGGCTGCTAGAAGCTGGCCGAAAAAGAGGGCTTCCATGATCGAAGAAGGAATAAAGGGCATAAATTGAGCCCACAAATAGAGGATGCTATGCGAAAGTTCATTACC
>JAGFJD010000348.1 GCA_024102975.1 Phaeodactylibacter sp.
ACATTTTCTGGTCCGTTTAAAAGTGTAAGCGTGTAAAGGTGTAAAAGAAATTGGCTCCCAATCATTTACACGTTTACACTTTCACACCTTTACACAAGTAGCCCCCAAAATGTCCAGTGGTCTGACGATCAGCCTTACCATACGGCCAGGCCGCCGTTTATGCCGCCCGTTGAACTATGAAGGAAACTACATACCTGCTCACGGAATGTATCTTCTAACTGACAATGGGGCTGTATTATTTGATACACCCTGGGATACAACACAATTTCAGCCATTGCTGGATAGTATCAAATTGAAGCATAATAAAAGTGTTAATATCTGTATTGCAACTCATTGGCATGGTGACAGGACAGAAGGGCTTGAATATTATAAAGAGCAAGGAAGATGCTGAAAACCTGGGTTACTTAGGCGATGCAAATGTTGCTGAATACGAAACAACATTAAGGAGAGTGCAAAAAAAATGTCCTGGCCCAAAATATATTGTCGTTTCACATCACGACTGGACTAATATAAAGTCACTGAAACGTTCAATCAAATTGGCTAAAAGATTAAAAAAGAAAATAGCGCGTTTTTAGCGGAGTAACCGTAATTTCAGGCCGTTTAAACACAAAACGCCTGATTGCTATGAAAATCCGTTTAATCTGCATCGCACTGATTTTGCCAGTCTGGGCCATGGCCCAGGGGCGGCAGGAGGTCGACACCTCCCTGCATATGGACTTTGAGCTGTACGACCCGCCGTCTACCCTGGTCGTGCCGGAACATCCGGTGACGAGCGCGAAATTCCCCTTCATCGACGTACACAGCCACCACTGGCGGCTGGCCGAGCAGGACCTCGGCAAGCTCGTCCGGGAGATGGACTCGCTCAATATGGGCGTCATCGTCAACCTCAGCGGGCGGGGAGGGCCCCTGCTGACGGGCATGGTAGAGCACATCAACGCGTCCGGATATGAAAACCGCATCGTCAATTTCACCAATATCAACATCCGCAGCATCGACGACCCGGATTGGGAGAAGAGCACGCTCCAGCAACTGGAGTACGACGTGAGCATCGGCGCCAGAGGGTTGAAAATCTACAAAAGCCAGGGCATGAGGGATACGGACAACGCCGGCAACCGCATTGCCATCAACGATCCCCGGCTGGCGCCCGTCTGGGAAAAGTGTGGCGAGCTGGGCATCCCCGTGCTCATCCATTCGGCCGACCCCAAATCTTTCTGGGATCCGCACGACGAGAACAACGAGCGCTGGCTGGAACTAAAACTGCGCCCCGGCCGCCAGCGTGGCCCCGACGACCCGGCGCCCTGGGAAACCATCATCGCCGAACAGCACGACATCTTCCGCAAGCACCCCAACACGACGTTCATCAACGCCCACTTCGGTTGGTACGCCAACGACCTGGACAAACTGGGCCAGTTGCTGGACGAGCTGCCCAACATCTACGTGGAATGCGGCGCCATCATCGCCGAACTGGGCCGGCAACCCCGGCAGGCCCTGAAATTCTTCGAAAAATATCAGGACCGCATCCTCTTCGGCAAGGACGCTTACAACCCGGAAGAGTACCACACCTACTTCCGCGTCTTCGAGACGGAGGACGAATACTTCCCCTACTACAAGCGCTACCACGCGTTCTGGCGCATGTACGGCATCGGGCTGCCGGATGACATCCTGAAGAAGCTGTATTACAAAAATGCCCTAAAAGTAATTCCTGGCCTGGATGCTTCCCTGTTTCCGGAGTAACAGTCAGGCATGGCTTATTTCCTCCTCCGCCTCCAGCAACCCCCGCCAGCTGAAGAACCACTTCATGCAGCGGTGCGCGAAGTCGGGGCTAACGAACATCAGCGGGCAGCCGGCGGGGATCAGGCTGATATCGTTTTCGGAAGCGAATGCTTCAACGCCCTCTACGTAACTGCCCTGGTCGACGCTGCGGTGTATCCAGGCGTGGCGGATGCCGAGGCTGGCGCATTCCTGCAGCACATCCATGGTGGAATGTGGAGGTGTGCATATCGCCACGGCTTCGACGCCTTCGGGAATAGCAGTAAGGTTGGGGTAGCAGGGCACGTCATTCACCGCATCCGCCTTTGGGTTGACTGCGAAAACTTCGTAACCGTTGTCTTTCAGGCGTTGATAGATGCCATTGGCGGGCTGGTTGCCCTGGCTGGAATAGCCTGCCACGGCGATACGGCGGCAGGCCATGAATTGAGACACTCTGTTTTTATATTCTTCGTTCATAACGGTAGATTTCATTCTGTTTAAACAGCTACTTAAATGCCCAACTCAGGAAAATTCAGGGAAAAGAAATTTCCCAAAAGCCGGATAGGCACCCTGGATGTCTTCGCCGTTGGCCTGAAAAAGCACCATGTCAAAGCGCTCATCGAGCTGGATGTGACTCTGGCGCGGGCGCTGATCCGGCAGCATCGGGAAGCCGGGCGGCCCATTTCCTTCACAGCCTGGATGGTTAAGACGATCAGCCGGACGGTAGAGGCGTTTGAGAACGTCCATGCCTACCTGAAAAATAAGCGCACCCGCCTGGTGTTCGAAGACATCGACATCACCATCATGGTGGAGCGGGAACACGGAGGCGACAAGGTGCCTTTGCCCTATATCATCCGCCAGGCCCAGGCGAAGAGCGTCGACGACATCTCCGCCGAGATCAGCAGCGCCAAAGCCCGCCCGCTCAGAGAGGATGAGGTGGCGATGAACAGCGGAAAGAACGCGCTCTGGGCCAACCTCTACTTCAGCCTTCCCGGCTGGTTGCGGCGCCTGGTATGGAACTATTTTGCCATCGCTCCCCGGCAGGCCCAGCAGATGATGGGCAGCGTCATTTTTACCTCGATCGGTATGTTCGGGGAGGTGCGGGGGTGGTTCGTCCACACCAGCGTTCATCCCCTGGGGTTTGGCGCCGGGTCCATCGTCAAAAAGCCGGCCGTGGTGGGCGATAAGGTCAAAATCCGGGAATTCCTGCATCTCACGATACTGCTCGACCACGATGTGGTGGACGG
>JAGFJD010000369.1 GCA_024102975.1 Phaeodactylibacter sp.
ATGCCAGCTTTTTGAACCTCGCTTCGGCTATTTTTTGGCCCGTAGCACCACTATGTACCAAAAAATGAGCCTCGCGAGAACCTAAAATCTGACATTTTCGCTTTCAAAGCACCACCTCCAAACAAGCACTAAGAAAAAGCGGCCCACCTGCTGTACTTCATCGTGAAGAACCACTCCTTCACAGATGGCAACAAGCGCATCGCGGCGGGGCTCTTCGTTTATTTCATGGATAAAAACGGCGTGCTTTTCCGCGCTGACGGCAGTAAGCGCATCGGCGACAACGCCCTGGTGGCCATCACCATCATGATCGCCGAAAGCCAACCGGAGGAGAAGGAGACAATGATGAAGTTGGTGGTGAATTTGATTAATGAGAAGAATTAGTGCTCTGCCTATATCACAACGCATCATACTTCTCATTCCGCCCTTTCGCCTTCTCCACCGGGTACTTTTTCTTGTTGCTTTCCAGCTTCTCCAGCACGATGTTCTTCGCATCCAGTCCGTAGTGGGCAGCCAGGAGGAAGGCGGAATAGAAAACGTCAGCCAGCTCCGCCCTGAGCTTTCCCGTATCCACCTCGTTGCCGTCTTTCTTCCAAAGGAAAAGCTCCAGCAATTCGCCGGCCTCGACGCTCAGGCACATGGCGATGTCTTTGCCGGTATGGTATTGCGCCCAGTCGCGCTCATCACGGAAAGCCAGAATGGCCCGGGTGATCTCTTCGATATCAGTCATGAAAAATGGATTTATCAGCCGTTAAAAACCTGCTCGTTGTGCCATTGGATATAGCGGGGATCAGGCTGCCGATTGAGCTCCTCGGGTAGGATGAGCATGGATTTTCCATGGTACCGGTAGTATTCCCGGCCGTTCTCGAATTCTTCTTTGATCCTGCCGCTTACCTCGATCCGGTGCTGTGGAGTGACGGTCAAATAACCACTGTCGAACAGCTTGTGCAGGTCGGAGCGCAGCAGCAGGCCATTGGAAACGGCATGAGGGCCGGATTCAGAGTAGGGCTTGATGTGGGCTGCCTCCAATGCTGGTAGCGTCTTTTCCCCACTGATGGCACACCGGCGCTGATAGGCATCGGTGATGAGGGTGCGGAATGTGCCCTGCCCCACCCGTACGCGGGAGAGCACCTCCCGGTATTCGGGCTCGCCGGGCTCCATCACCAGCATGCGCTTTTCCTCGGGCTGCCGCTCCATCCAGCGGTAGCGCTGCAGGGTGTACTGTACTTTTGACCATAGCTCTTTGCCGATGGCCGTTGTGGTATCATAAGATTTGCCTTGCACAATGTTGGGCGACCAGTCGGCCGGCACCGGTATCCAGTCTTCCTTTTCAAAAAAGACGGGGTCGGCCAGCACGATACAGCCGATGACGGGATTGGGCTGGCCGTCGCGGCGATAGCTCATGATCTTGTCACGGAAAGCTGCGTAGGTGTCCAGCCCGTTGGCGCGCCCGAAGAACTCCCAGGCCACAGACAGGGGCAGGCGGGTGTGGGAGGCAAAGAAACCGACTCCGCCAATGGCATTCAGCGGCGCCTTCAGCTTGAACAGGAATGGGCCGCCTACCGGCAACACCTTGAAGGCATTGCCACCGCCGGGCTGCCAGAAGTTGACCTCTTCAGGCTGCTCTGCCCGCAGGAAGCGGAACCATTGTGTGTCGGTGACGCCGAGGTAGAGTTTCATGAGGGTTTGGAAGTTGTTTTTCCTGACTTGGGGTGTAAATGGCTTTAACTCATTTCTTTTTTTGCTATATTTATTCGTTCAAATATAGGCACTACAATCCACAAAAGGGGGATGGGAAATTAGCATTTCTCCACTCTATCCATAAAAACCGGTAAATTCATAAGCAGGCGATAAACCCATTACATGAAAAACCCCACCTGGCAACGCGACGAACTCATCCTGGCACTGGACCTGTACTTCCAGTTGGAGCCAGGACAGATCCATGGGCGTAACCCGCAGGTGGAGGAGTTGTCAGAATTGCTGAACCAACTGCCCATCCATGCGCGGGAGCTGCGAAATAAGAAGTTCCGGAATGCCAACGGGGTGGGGTTAAAACTCTCCAACTTCCTGGCCATCGACCCAGGATATACCGGTAAGGGTATGCGGCGCTTTGGCAAGCGGGATCAAAATGTATTCCAGGAATTTGCTCACGACCGGGAGCGCCTGCACCGGATCGCTGGGCAAATCAGGCAGGCGGTTGGCAACGAGGAACTGGTGGACCAACTCTACCAGATTCAGGATGAAGAGGACCTGACGCCGCTCTGGCAGGTCCAGGAAGGGAAAGTCTTATACAAGCTCCACAAGCTGCGGGAGCGGGACCAGTCGATCATATACGAGAAAAAGGAGCTGGTTTTCCAGGAAATGGGGTGCCTGATTTGTGAAGCTTGTGCCTTTGACTTCGAACGCACCTATGGGAAACTGGGACATCGCTTTATTGAATGCCACCATACTACTCCTTTGGCGCTTTCTTCCGAAACCCGCATCACCAAGCTAGAGGAGTTGGCGCTGGTGTGCGCCAACTGCCACCGGATGCTGCACCGGAAAATTTCGGATTTGACGGTGCCGGGGTTGAGGGCGTTGGTGATGGAGAGGAGGAAGGGGGCGTGAAGGCAGAAACGGAACCATCGCCGCCAGATTGGGTGGTGATAGAACACTTGTTTTATCTCCCTATTAAAAAAAATCAAAAACGATTTTTTGTCCATATTTATTCAATTTTCACAAGAGGAAGCCGACAGATCGGTTTGTTGATGCGATGGGATGGGAATACGCATCCAAGGAAAGTCCTCCCGTGCAATTTGAAATATGGGCGGCCTTGTTTGCTGCCGGACCGGAGTAAGATCAAAGTCGATAACCCCACAGTTTACAGATGGGCCCAGGATCCCATTTGGCCTGATTTTAATGACCTGTGCATCTCGGGAGGATTCTTCGGCTTGGCTCAATTGCCCACCGGTAGTGATTAAATATCCGGGAGTATTCGGTGACCGGCCGCGTAAAGGTTGAATTGCTTCAGAGCTTCTGATATCTGATATCGACTCTTGGTAGAAACGAGCCCAAATAGCAACAGTATTGGGTTGAATGGCCAATTCGGCGGCAAAGGTTCTCATAACAGGAATACCCTGCTCTAAAACTTCAACATACCCTACAGCCACAGCGCGACCTTCAGAAAGGCTTAAACACACATCCCGGGCCATCATATCCCGAAAACCAGCACCAGGGCCGACAGCATGAATGTTGCTCCCCAGGAACACTCCATCGTCGCGAACTACCGCTGTATACATCCAAATGCCATTGTTATCGTCGTGTGCAGAGCCAACCATAAAGTATCTTCCCTGACTCGGGTCATATACAATAGCATACCCTTCATCAATCGGGAATTCTGACGGACAGGGCGTACGCCAAATTTCGGTGCCTGTACTCCTATCGATCATGGATACGAACGCGTGACGTTCTTGGCCATCGAGGCCATAGCTACCAGTCACTGCCAGGCCGGCTCTATGAGAATTGCCCCGTACCCGATACGACCCTAAGCAGCTCCCACGGGCAACAATTGAATTGTTCCAGAGCTCCCCTGTCAAATAATAACGGAATGACCACTGTACTCCCATATTATTTTTTTCAAACTTGGTGACCCAGAAGCCGTACTGGTCAAATGTAGGATTTCCGACTGGAAGTCGTGGAAATATGTCTCCAATAAAAAAGGCCCACCTCCTGTAGTTCTCGACAGCTACTCCTCCTGTAACATCAGAATTGTCGGGGTCTCCGGGCCTTCGAAAAAAATGGGTAGGTGCTAATCCAAAGTTCGTTTTTAAAATAAACGCCCCCCTCTGCCCGTCAAATGGCCTGTCTCGAAAAAAGCCAGTTGCAAAAAACGCACGTGGGCACCCAAACAGGTTTTTTCCCAAGCCAAGGGCGCGGCCTTCCAACCGCCAATCCTCCCAGGAAATATTGGTAGTTGTAAATATATTCCCGTTGACCAAACTATGCTTGGAGAGCAACAAAGAGGATGTATTGTTATGGTTGGTGTTCAACAAGGTGAGCGCCCCGCCTCTACGGAACCGGATCCCATCCTGATAGGATTCATTATCATTAGGAAAGCCGAAATCTGTTTCAAAAGTCTGAGCGGCGACGAAGCAGCAACTTAAGGAAAAAATCAATAAGCTGACGATTGGGAAAATCCGTGGGATTGAGTTCATAATAGGTTTGTTATGGGCGGCATACGAAACGGGCTTAAAATGCCAAACATCTTTTTGAATAGGACTTGATCTAACACTTTGTACGTATTAATTTTTCTTCTAAGGGCCTAAGAAAAATAATTTCACGGTTTAGACTTGACAAGTTTCCGAAACTTGTCAAGTCTAAGATTCCGAACAGGGAAGTTGTCTTTCGCTGCTTCCTAAGTGATCCTGGTATACCTTACTGATGCGGCAATACCGACTGTATAAACTGACATCAGGCTCCTATAAGCTTCATTTACGGGTTGAAATCGCATCCCGCAGAACTGAATTCCATTGTATTTTGGTTGTCATTACTTCCTGTAAACCGAACACCTACAGATATTCCAATTCCCCATAAAACATTACGATTACTCGGCACATTAAACCTATGCATCCCCCAACCTGAAGGCGATAAATTTAATCCATCATGCGACGCTATTTTTGTTTCGCCATCGTAAACGTGAATATTAGTGACATCAGCCCTATTTGAATTACTTCTGAATCGCAACAGAACAGAGTCTATTCTCAATCTATTATCATTAACAATAACGGGAGTGGGAATCGCAAAATGAAACCAATTTGTTTGGTTTTGTTTCCCAATAACACGAATGAAAAAACCTGCTCTCCATTCACTTTTTATTCTATCGGGGAATTCAATGATCATACTATGGCCATGAGCCCACATTGCTTTTTCTAATGCCATTATAGTAAGGTTTTAGTTAGTGATTTTGATGAAGGTTTTATCTGAAAGATTCTTTATATAGGTTGATTGACTCTCTCTTGAAAGTATTTGAAGCTTTTCTTTCAATAGGGAAGATGAATTTTTATCTAAACTTTTAATCACTAATTTTTTAATTCCAATATCTTGTTCATCGATCAACTCTTCTGCCAGTTCGTTTCTTTTGCTTATTTCCAAATTAGGCAAAGCAGAAGCCGCAGCTAATTTCAGCAATGACCTGTCGCTCTTTGAAGCCTTTCGTACAATTTCCTGTGCACTTGGCTGAGATGAAAACAAACTCGCTAAATAAACTGCTTTTGATGCAAGCATTTCATCTTCCGAATTCGCGATTGTTTTTAAATGCCTTATTGCAGTTGTATTTATTTGAACAAAAATTTCCTGATAATCAGGCTCTTCATTGCCAAGAAGCATTAGTAACTCTTTTTTTGTGATTGCCATGATAGAAAAGTTTTATGGATCAACTGTTAATCGGCTATTACTCATCGTGTTTATTTCGGAATTCACTATATCGGGTGGAGGGTTGGTAATATATCCAGTTCCATTTCCAGTCATCAGCCTATCATTGTTATTTACATGGTTTAGGCCTAAAACATGTCCGATCTCATGCGCTAAGGTCCATCTCGTAGCACCTCTGGCAACAACGCAACCAGGCCTTCCATTAGGATAGGTAGCACAACCGTTGGATGGTGGATTTGTTGCTCTTACAAAATAAACCACGATGTCATTATTTCCCACTCCATTTCTATTTACGAATAATTCTTCTTGCTCATCTGTGGTCGACCCTCTTCTGCATCCTCCAACATCTACTACGTCAAGTTCTGGGTGATCAATATCCTCTGTTCCTAAATGAAGAACTCTAAATCCTCTTGGCTCAAAAACTTGCCTCATTGAATCCAACATGGTTTCTATTGCGATATTGGGGTTAGTAAGTACTTTGAAATGTAACCTAACAGATTGAAACAAGCTAAAATCACAACCAGCAGAACTAAACTCAAGTGTATTTTGTTCATCATTAGTTCCAGCAAACCTAACTCCAACGGAAATACCTATTCCCCATAAGACATCAGGCTTTCCCGGTACGTTAAACCTGCTCAAATCAAAATTACGTGGCGATAAATCTAACCCGTCATAAGTTGCAATTCTGCGTTCTCCATCATATATATGAACATTGGTTACTGACGCTCTTGTATGCCTCGCTCTAAATCTCAGCATCACCGAATCTATCATTTGCCTCTTATCTCTTACTATCACTGTAGTAGGAATACTAAAATGAAACCAATTGGTTGTATCTCTTTTTCCAACAACCCGAACATAAAAACCTGGTCGCCAGACACTTTTTAACCGATCCTGGTATTCAATTTGCATACTATGCCCATGAATCCACATTGCTTGGGTAATTGCCATAGAAGTAATTTTAAACTATGAAAAGAAAGATATTTTCATTTGTTCAACAATGTTAAACAGCTTAATCGAAATAATAAACTTAAACCGAGTTCGAGGAATAAAATACCTACAACCGCTCAAAAGCCTCCCACAATTCCCCCGCCTCAATCAGGTTCCGCACCCCCTTTTCTATAGTACTTCGGGTACAATCCCGCACCAATACCATCCGCTTGCTCCAGAAATAAGCCCCGTGCAGGAACTCGCCGCTTTCAAAGTGCCGCTTCCGCAATCCCTCCAGGCTATCAAAAGAAAAAAAGGAAGCGTGAAACTTCTCCCCGCTCTTCATGCTGACAATCACAGCCGTTCCTTCGTGGCCGGATAAAGCATCTTTCTGCTTTTCCTCTTCATTGGATATATAGATCCTGTCAATGGCCAAGCTCATTCATAAAGGATGTGATGTGGTTGTTCCCAACAAGTTATGCCCAGATTCGCTGTGAAAAAATAGCGGCCGGACGAGCGGGCAGCGATGGGGGAATGAGTACCCGCTTTGATATATCTAGCGGGAATCCTACAGGCGGCTGACGAGGCTGAGGAATTCCTTCTTCATGCGCTTGGCCACCGGAACGCAAACACCGTCTTCCATATATATTGACCCTTCCTTGTGGTATTTCCTGATGTGCCGGAGGTTGATGAGATGGGATCGGTGCGGCGCAAAAAAACCGTAGGGCTCCAGCAGGTTTCTGAATTCCCCGAGATTATAGGAGCTGACAATATCCGTCTTGCCCCTGGCAATGACCCGCGTATACTTTTGCAAGCCCTCGCAACGCAAAATCTCATTCACAGCCAGAAATTCGTAGCCCTCGATGGTCGGAATACCGATGGGAGTTTTCTGCAATCTTCTTTGAATGATGTGCTTGATAAATTTTCTATTCTGGCGAATCTCCTGTCTTTCCTGAATACGCTGAAGGGCCTGTTGGACAATAAGGCCCGAAGTTTCGCTGCTCACCGGTTTAATAAGATAACCCATAACAGCACTATGGATCGAATCGGCCAACCGGGCATCAGCATCAGACAGAAGGACAGTTTCAAAGTCAGGTTCACACCAGTACAGGCTTTGTGTACACCTGAAATCTCTCCAAAGCACCAGATCAAAAAAAACGATATCGGGATGCATATCCTCTATCATTTTCCTGGCAACTGTATGGCCGACGGCTGAACCTTTTACTTCTAAATTGGGAAAATGCTCCAGCAGCATGGTTTCAATCTGCCGGACAGTTTCGGGTTCGGGATCCACAACAAAAGCACTGAAAGTGTGGTGAACATCGCGTTGAAGGAAATTTTTCATTTTGGGGTATCAGGTTTTAAGGGGCTGAAAAAATTGTTTTTCCACATATAGCCATTCAGCTACAAACTCGTGATTCTGTGGGGCGAACCCTCTGAAAAATCACACCTGAAATTAAGCCCTTTCCTTCCTGGGAAGTTTGTACAAATCTTTCAAGCATTGGTGCAAATCTTTCAATCCGGAATGACTTTGAACGATTTGTACAAACCAATGAAAGATATGTACTAACCTCATTGCCATAAAAGGCCAAAATTGAGCACCAGAATCATTCATTCAGAGATTTAACCACTTTAGATAGGCAGCAGGAATGTAATGCCTACCTGCATTTGAACATGACAAAAGAAGAACTCAAAATATCGATCCGCAAAGAACTTGAAGAAGGCTCCGTCGAGAAAGCCTTGACATCATTGATAATGTACGCGCAAAAGAGCGCCCCTGGACAACTCGAAGACGCAACTTCCCTGCGGGCTTCTTTTTTAAACGCCAAACGGCAATACGAACTGAAGGGAGTCATCACCAAGCCCGAATACGACCTGGCTTTTTCGAAGGCCGTGAACGGCATACAGGCAATTTTAGGAGGTGAACACTCAGAATCGGCCGCTTTCCAATCCACCAGGAAGAAAAGCAGGACGCTGCTTTATATAATGGCGGCCGTAGTGGCTATAGCAATCGCTTCTTCCGGTTATTTCTTATGGCCGCAAAGTAAGGAGGGGCTCCCGGCGGATTCAGTTGTTGAAATGAAAGATACTTCTGAAAAAACTGCGGCCCGGATACCGGAAGGAGCCAAAGAAGAAGAGAAGAAAAACCCTGTCATAACCCAGCCTGCAACCGGGAGGCCCCCAGCCCCGGTTGCGGAAAACCAACCGAAAGCAAACAACCCTCCAGTGAAGGAAAAGCCCTCCATCAAAACCTTCATTGTAAAAGTGTTGGTGAATGCAGACTGCGCCGATAGCGAGATTTATGTAGACGGGAAACCGGCAGATGTTGTAGAAAGCACCTCGCTGGTAAAAACCATCCGGGTGGCGCAAAAAGATAAGGCACACGTTTTTGAAATCCGGGACGGCAACCAGAGGCCTGTAACAAAACTTATCCACTCGGATGGGCAGCGAGTGGCCATACCATGTAATTAACCTTAAAAAATAATCAAATGAGAAAGTACCTATTATTGTCAGCCGCTTTATTCATAGGATTCCAGGTAAACGCTTTCGGCCAGCGCCAGGACATTTGCCGCAACCTGTATGTTTGGCCCTTTACAGATGCGACTGGACAGAAGACCCTGGAAAGCAAGATGCTTACCGACGAAGTAGAGGAAGCCCTGACCCAAATCTCCGGCTGTGCAGTGCTGCAGAGGCGAAATTTTGCATCCCTCACTGCTCAGGCAGAAAATGAAAGGGCTATTCAGTCTCTTGAGAACCTGCCTGTATCCATTGATGAGGGTTTGCATACTATCCGGGCTGAAACCGTCCTGTTTGGAACCGTCAATAAGGATTTCACCGGCAATATCAGCTTGCAGGTTTCTTTCCAAAGCCTGAATTCAAAGCGGATACTCCTCCAAAATTCGATCTTCCTCATGGGCCAGGAAGCGCAGAATGTATACAACAGAAGAGAAAAAATCCGGCAGTTTATCCAGGCATGCATCAACCCGGACAACTTCGACGAACAACGGGATTGGGAAGAAACTCAACAGATAGATACTCAGGATGCCTATGAGCTTTTCCTCCAAAAGCACTCCAATGGCAAATTTCGTTCCCTGGCGGAAAAAGCCGTCGCCGATGAATATGCCTGGAATTTCATCCTTAATGAAAAAAGGGCCAAGGAAAAAATCGAATTACTGGAAGACTACCGAAACCGCACATTTCAAAGGCATGCAGATCAGGCAAATGATATGCTGGAAAGGTTATTGTGGGAGAACAGTAATTATAACAAATACCTGAAGCTGTTTCCGGAGGGCTCGTTCGCTGAAGCTGCCAGAGAAAAACTTGCTCAAAGAGATAAAACATTTCAGGAGGTACTGGAGGGGGCAGGTAGTGTGGCGGAAATATTAGCAGAAAACGCCATCGGGCAATCCAGGATACCTCAAAAGCATACCGTTACATTCATCGTGGGCTCAACAGTATATAGGATTCTGGTTGCCGGCCAAACGCCAACGCTCACCAGCCTGAACAGCAGGCAGAAAGAAGCAAAAATCGAACTGGAAGAAGGGGCTCACGAGATAAGTGTTTACGGCAGGGACGGCTTGAAATGCTTCAAGAAGTTCTCTGTCAGCCAGGATATGACGATTAAAGGCCCCTGTAACATCCTGGAGGACGCCAACCCTCACCAAATGTATACATTGACGCTCATTGTAGGCAGCAAGGTGGCGCGGGTTGAAGTAGCAGGAAGAACGTTGTCTCTCAGTCGACGGCCAGATGGCTTGCAGGTAGGCGCCATAGAGCTTGTATCTGGAAACCATGAACTAAAAGTATTCCGGGATGGGAAAATGATATGCAAAAAAACAGTTAAGGTGACCAAATCCTGGACCGTAAAGGCGCCCTGTTCGTCTTATTCGGGGTCATTTATTGGTTATTGATCAATGAAGTTGCCAGATCAATGGAGAGGAGGTCATAGCCTTTTCCCACCTTCTCTCCATTGTGTCGGCCTAACCCCCAAAAGCTCATTAAACCGATTAGAAAATTCCGACAAAGAACTAAACCCCACTTCAATGGCAATCCGCGTGTTGTTCCAGTCCTGGTGTTCCTGCATTAACTGGGTAGCTTTCATCAAACGGAGGTAGCGGACAAATTCCGTGGGGTACATTCCCGTAATGGATTTTAGTTTCTTGTAGAGTTGAGTGGGGCTGACCAGCATTTCCTTCGCCAATTCCGGGACTTTCCACTGAACGGAATAGTCTGCTTCGATCAGGCCCTTTAGTTTTTTAATAAAGGCGGCATCCAGGGCGGAATACTGCTCCAGGTCAAAAAGCAGGCTTTCTCCAGCCTGTTTTTTCGGGGTATTTGCTCCACCTTCAGCCTGCCAGTTGCCTGGCGCCCGGAATTTGTCCTGCAGGCGCTTCCGCAATTCCAGCAATTTCCGCAGCCGGATCTTCAGTTCCCGCTCTTCGAAGGGCTTGGAAAGATAAGCGTCGGCGCCGTACTCCAGCCCTTCCAGTCGCGACTCCAGGTCAGCTTTGGCGGTCAGCAGTATAATGGGAATATGGCTGGTGGCTACTTCCGTTTTTATCCGCCGGCACACTTCAAAGCCGTCCATTTCCGGCATCATCACGTCGCTGATGATGAGGTCCGGGACTTCTTTTTGGGCGAGTTCAACCCCTTTTACGCCATCGGGTGCTGATAAGATTTGGTAGTCTTCTTTCAATAAATTGACCATATAGGCGACAATATCCGGGCTGTCCTCGATGATGAGCAGGCTGGGCGCATCAGGATTGGAAGGCTTGCTGATGACAGGCTGATCAGGAGTACTTTGTTCCGGCACAATAAAGACGGAGGCCTCTATATCTGGTTCTTCAACTTTCTCCAGCTTCGTCACGGGAAGCAGGACTGTAAAAGTAGCGCCTTTGCCTTCTTCGCTCTTTACGCTGATCTCCCCCTTCATCAGCTTCACCAATTCCTGCGTGAGGGCCAGCCCGATGCCGGTTCCTGCCTCCTCCCCGGTTCTTCTGAGGTAGGAAGAACGCCAGGACTCCCCCCCTTCGGGCAGGCTGGGGGGGGCTTGATAAAAGCGGTCGAATATTTTCGGCAGTTCCTCTTTGGGAATGCCTTTTCCCGAATCAGAGACCTTGACCTTAAGGGTTTCCCCGCCGGCTTTCACCTCTACCTGTACTTTGCCGTCAGCCGGAGTAAACTTGATGGCGTTGGATAAGAGGTTCACCACTATATGCCGCAGCTTGCTGGGGTCGAAATCCATGAAATACACTTCCGGCTCTGCCGAAAAGGACAGATCAATCCCCTTGCTTTCCGCCAAAGACCCCAGGGAGTCCACCAGATAGCGGGTGAAAAGCATGATGTCCGCCTGGATATTGCGCAGCGGCAAGGAGCCGGATTCCAGCCTGGCCAGGTCCAGGATCTGGTTGACCAGGTTCAACAGTTGGTGGCCGTTCCGCCTGATCCGGTTAATGTTCTGGGTGGCGAAAGCGCCTACCCTGGTACGCAGCCATTCCGCCTCTCCCAGAATTGCAGTTAGAGGAGTGCGGAATTCATGAGTGATGTTGGTGTAAAACCTGGACTTGAAATTATCGAGCTCTTTAAGCTGAAGTGCCTCTACTTTTGTCAGCTGCCGCCGGAATTCATAGTGGCGTATTGCAAAAAGTAGGCCGCAAATAGCCAATACGTAAAAACAGTAAGCCAACCAGGTACGGTACCAGGGAGGAATGACCGTTAGTTTGATGTTCAGGCTATCTCCTTCGGCAGTCCAGGGACCATCATCAGCAGCAGCCCAGACTTTAAATGTGTATGTATTGGGTGAAAGGTTAGTATAGGTCGCCACGCGCTCATTGCTGCCGGTTTCCACCGTGTCCTTATCGAAATTTTCCAGTATATACTTATAACGGAGGTTTTCGGATTGGGTAAAATGCAGGCCGGCAAATTCAAGGGTAAAGACATTTTCCTCATAAGGCAGCGTGATTTCCTTTACCAGTTCGTAGGCTTTGCCCAACTGGCGTTTCTTATTGAAAACTTTAAAGTTAGTGAGGTAAACCTGTGGTTTTATGGTGTCCGGCTCGAAGGTTATCTCATCGGGGTAAAAGGAGTAAATGCCATTGGAGCCGCCGAAAGTAACTCGCCCATCCTTCCCCAGGGCAGCATTCCAGTATATAAAATGCTCAATATCATCGCTGGCATCAAAACACTTATAATTGGCCCCATCGTACTTACATATTTTATTACGTCCCGTGAACCAAATATTTCCTTCCAGATCCGGTGTGATGCTCTCTACACTTTTAACCGGTAAGCTGTCTTTTTCAGTCAGATGGGTATAGGTGTTGTTTGTAGCGTCAATAATAATTACCCCGTTATCTATTCCCACCCAAACTTTGTTGCCGGGTACAGATTTTATGTGCCGGGTACTCACAAAGGTTACGAAGCTTGGATGGCTTGCCTGGTTCGGCTCTGCCATGAATTCTTCTTCTACTATATCAAAATATCCTATCCTGTTGATGCCTTTAGTCCTTAAAGTACACCAGATTTTGCCATCTTCTGATTGTTCAACTGGACCTAAAGTATTGTCATCCATCCAATCCAGGTCATCTTGTGGATAAAACCACTTTCGGTCAAAAGTGAACCGGTTCATTCGGCACAATCCAAATCTGGTAGAAATCCAGAGATACTGAGGGGCTATCCGGTCCGATAGGATAGTATGTGTAAATGCCACCTTCATGGAATCACACAGGTTAATATGGTTATATTTCCTTTTGCCTCTTTCAAATTTGAATAGGCCATTGTTAAAGGTGAGTACCCAAACGTTACCCTCTGGGTCCATACAGAAGTTCTTAATCTCTTCTCCGACTGAACTGGATTTCGACTGGAGTAAGATCTCAAGTTCTTTTCCAAGGCCAGGGGCATAGCCCAGCCCAAAATGCAACAACCGAAACCAAAATCCGCCCAGGGAATCCTGCATCATCCTGAAAGTAAAATTATCCTGGCGGTAAGGGCCGGGGTCAATTTGGTAAAATGGGAATTTTTGCTGCTCAAAATTGATCCGGCTAATTCCAAACATCGTTCCGATCCACAAGTTGTTGAATCGGTCGATCAATAACGCTTGAACTCTGTTATCGCCTAGGCTATATGGATTATCGGAATCATAGGGAAAATGCTCAAAATGCCCCTCTTTTAACTTCAATAACCCTTTATTCTGAGTACCAAGCCAGATCTCATTTTCATTACCAATAAGAACCTGTAGAATAACATTCCCTGCGGTAACCGGAATTTCTCTTTTTGAAAAGAATCTTTTCTCCGCTTCAAATGTCCAAAGCCCATCTGTTGTAGCCAACCAGAAAAGGCCCTTCTCATCTGATGCAGCATCCAGTACTTGAAATTCTCCAACGGCACTTTGCCATTTTTTAGGTAAAAACTGTTGAAAAGAAAAGTCATTGCAAATTAACCAGAGGCCATT
>JAGFJD010000409.1 GCA_024102975.1 Phaeodactylibacter sp.
GGGGTTCTGGTTGCTGCTGGCGGCGGCCATCACTTATATGTTGGGCACCTTTGGCGTGACTGCCTTTGGGAACGTGCCCCTCAATGACGCTTTAGATGCATTGGAAATTGCAGAACTGGGAGAGCTGGAGATCGGCAGGTTCAGGAAGGCCTACGAACAGAAGTGGAACCGCCTGCACCTGATCCGGACCGTGTTTGCGGCGCTTTCGTTCTTCCTGTCGCTACTTGTAGTTTTCACCCATTTTAAGACTGTATAAGCATTTTGGTTCTTTGACAGATCCTGTGATCTAAAGACAGCGTATCAGGCGAAATCTCTGCTCCTTATTGTCGCATTGCTTCTGCCTGACGCGCTGTCCACAGGATCTGTCAAAGAAGCAGCATTTTTTAAACTTTTAAACTCAAAAGAGAATGAACCACCCAAGTAACATCCTGGTAATCGGCGGCACCGGTAAAACCGGCCGCAAAGTCGTTAAAGGACTGAAAAAACAAAATCAAAACGTAAGGGTAGGCGCCCGCAGCCATACCCCGGCATTTGACTGGCACGATCCGGCTACCTGGCCCGGTGCCCTGGCGGGAATGGACAAAGTGTACATCGTCTATTATCCGGACCTGGCCGTCCCCGGCGCCTACGAAGCCATCAAAGGGCTCACCGAAGAGGCCAAAAAAGCGGGGGTAAAGAAAGTCGTACTGCTCTCCGGCAAAGGGGAGAAAGAAGCGGAACGCTGCGAGCAGGTAGTGGCCGGCTCCGGCCTGGATTACACCCTGGTGAGAGCATCCTGGTTCAATCAAAATTTCAGTGAGAGCTTCCTGATGGACCCCATCCTGGCGGGCTATGTGGCCTTACCTATGCCTGATGCGAAAATCCCGTTTGTAGATACCGGCGATATTGCCGATGTGGTTGTCAAAGTGCTGATGGATGACGCCCACAACGGAAAAACCTACACTGTAACCGGCCCCAGGGCTATAACCTTTGAAGAAGCGGTAACGGAAATCGCCGCCAGCACGGGGAAAGAGATCAAGTATAAGCCGGTATCGCTGGACG
The DNA here is from genome assembly GCA_024102975.1 of Phaeodactylibacter sp. Taxonomy (GTDB): domain Bacteria; phylum Bacteroidota; class Bacteroidia; order Chitinophagales; family Saprospiraceae; genus JACJXW01. The sequence continues at coordinate 1,042 of JAGFJD010000409.1, forward strand.
ACTATAGCGCTATGATGAAGTCGGCCGGCCTCCCTGCTGATTACATCTGGCTTATCGACTACCTGTTCAGGGAAGTGCTGGGCAAGCCGGAGAATCAGGAGATAAGCGATGATGTGGAAAAGGTGCTCGGCAGAAAGGCCAGAGACTTCTCGGAGTATGCCAGGGAAACGGCCGGGACGGGGGTTTGGACTCCGCCCGTTTCGGTCCTTTAGAGATGGTTGGAGGCCACCCCCGAATCGGGTTCGGGGCAAATTTCCAAACATACTCTGACAATTAAGCGGGACCGCCATACTGATGGCTTATCCCGGGGTTTACCAATAGAGGCCGTCCCGGGATAGCCCGGTCTCCGCGCCCGTGGCTGGCAATTCTTCCAGCGCGCCTTCCTTTTTTTCCACTTTCTCTTCTTCTTTCATCATCCAGCGGATCAGCACCGGGATCAGCGCCAGGTCGCTCACCAGGGCGCTGAAGAGGGTCAGGCTGATCAGCAGGCCGATGGTGACGCTGGGCGGATGGATGGAAAACAGCATGACCAGGAAGCCAAAGAAGAGGATGACCGTGGTCAGCACGATGGCCTTTCCCGTTTCCAGGAAGGTGATGTGCAGCGACTCCTCGATGCTCAGCCCTTTATTTCGGGCCAGCTTGAACTTGCTGAGGAAGTGGATGGTATCGTCGACAGCGATGCCGAAAATGACGGCAAAGACGATGGAGACGCCTGCCTCCAGCTCGATGCCGAGAAAGCCGAGCAGGGCGCCGGCCAGCAGGAGCGGAAATACGTTGGGCACCAGGGAGATGAAGAGCATCTTCCAGTTGCGGAAGAGCAGGGCCATGAGCAGGCTCACGATGAGGATGGCCATGCCAAGGCCCTGGATGAGGTTGCGGCGCACGTACTCCGAGTTCTTGTCGATGATCAGGCCGGTGCCGGTGCGCTTGAATTCCACGACGGACGTATCCGTGTTGGTGGCGATCCAGCGGTCGATCCGGTCGCCCATGTCCTGGATGTTGTCGGCCCCGACGTCCCGGATGCGGGAGGTAATGCGCGCCTTTTTTTCATCCTTGCTCAGCAGGACGTCGACCGCCAGTTCGGGTACCTGTTCAGCCATCCGGCGGTAGCGCCCGAATTGTTCTTTGCTTTCCGGCAAGGCATAGGCCTCGGGATTATTATTGCGCATCATCTGGTTGATGCTCTTGTAAACAGCAGTGATGGACGCAACGGCCTGTACGGCCGGAATCTGATGCAGGTAGTCTTCTACTTTGGCGATCTCCCGGATGACTTCGTAGTCGTTGGCCTTATAATCGCCCCTGGCATAAACGGCAAACTCCATAGGGCGGAAGCCCGCCAGGTTCTTTTCGAAGAAGAGGAAATCTTCGGTGATCTTTTCGCCGATAGGCAGGTTGTTCTCGATCCTGTAATTGGTGGTGATCCGGGAGATGCCCCAAAGGCTGAAGAGAAGCACGGCCAGCCCGCCAAGGGCGATGCGGCGGGGGTAGCTTCGGGTGAAGCGGTAGGACCACTCCATGGACCTTTCCCAGAAGGCCTGCCCCCGCCCCAGCTTGATGATCTGATCGGCCCGGAACCACGAGATAACGGCTGTAGTAAAAAAGATGACCGTGATGTAAGCGATGACCACGCCGATGGCGGCATTGATGCCAAAATCCCGGATGGGGCCAATGCGGCTGGTGAGCAAGGAAGCAAAACCGATGGCGGTGGTCAGTGAAGTGAGCAGGGTGGCCAGGCCAATCTCTTTGATGGTAGTCACGATCGCCTTTTCTTTCCGGTACCCTTTGCGCAGCTCATCTACGTATTTGGACATAATGTGGATGACATCCGACGTGCCCACGATGATCATCAGCACCGGATAGAGGGCGGCCATGGCGTTGAGCTCCCGTCCGCTGATGCTCAGGAAGCCCATGAACAGCAACATGCCCAGAGCAATGGAGAAGAGCGAGACGGCAATGCCCCAGGGGCGGCGGAAAATGAAGAACATGACGAGGGTAACCAGGATGCCGGAAATAACTGCCGATACGAGGATTTCGCGCTTTTGCATGGCTACCAGTTCCTTCTGGAAATAGGGGCGGCCCAGGTAGTGGTATTCTTCGAAGCCGTACCGTTGTACCAGGCTGTCCAGGGCCGCCATCAGCTCCCGCGCCGGTTCCAACTGGATGCTGTTGACGGTCTTCAGGAAGACGGTCAGGGTAGTTGCGTCTTCCGAGATGAAGTTGTGTACGAAGCGTTCATCATTCAGGATGCGCTCCTTGTCCCGTTCGTAGCGGCCCGGTTGATCGATGTGGATGGCCGGGACGGTGGTGATGGCAAAGGGTGTCCGTACCGGATAGGCGAACCTGGTCAGGGACTGGCAGGCGGTGACGTGGGGCAGGTGCCGCGCCTGTATCGAAAAATCGTGAAACTTTTCCAGGAATTGCCGGTCAAATACCCCATCCTCCTTTCGGATGGCCACCAGCAGGAAATTGTCGTCCGATTCGAATTCCCGGATGAAGTCCTGAAAAAATTCCAGGTCCTCGTCGCCTTCCGGAAAAAACTGCTCAAAGTCAAAAGAAAACTTCAGATGCCGGATGCTGAAGGCGCTGACGATGGCCAGTACGCCAAAAATGGCAACCGAGATGACGCGGATATTTATATTCATAGGCTTGTATACTGTCTGATACAGGAAAAATGATCCTGAAATAAAAAACCAACGTCATAACCATAATTTCAGAAAGATGTTTATCATTTTTGCATTGCCGTTTAAGGCGAAGCCCAGTCACTACTATGGCTACAAACACAACCCTGCCGGAAGAGCTGCTGCCCTTCCGGGATCAACTTGTACAGACCAGGCGCTCTTTCATCGAGTTGTTGCCACAGGAGAGCAGGATGACCCTGCCCTGGGAGAGCAAGATCGGCGGCCTGCCCTATTGGCCCGCTCAGATGGAGTATCCTGCGGCCCCCGACGGGAGTCCCCTCTGGTTGCTGGCGCAGGTCAATTTCGAAGAAATGCCTGCCCTGCATCCGTTTCCGGCCGAGGGCCTGCTCCAGATATTCATACACGATGATAGCCTCTACGGCCTCAACCTGGACGACCCCTTCGAGCAGAGCCGTTTCCGGCTGGTTTATCATCCTGCCATCAGACAAGACGACACCTTTTTGCTGAACAGTTTCGGCTTTCTGAAGGATGCCCGTTACTTGCCGATCGAGGCCGGCATTTCTTATCCCCTCTCCTTTCAGCTCAGCCACGAACTGGTTCCGCCATCCGACTATCAATTTGATCAGTTGCTGGGAGAGGGATTTTTCGAAGTATTCGGAGAAAAACAGTGGGAGGTCCGCAATCGCTACAGCCGGGCGGTCCTGAACGCCCCGAACAAGATCGGCGGTTACGCGTTCTTCTGCCAGGAAGACCCCCGCAACCCCGGGGAACCCATGGAGCTCCTCTTTCAGCTCGGTTCCAGCGATCAGTTCAACTGCATGTGGGGAGACATGGGCGTGGCCAACTTCTTCATCTGCCGGGATGCGCTGCAGCGGGCGGATTTTTCCAGGGTGATGTATAACTGGGATTGTTATTAAAATGAGGTGTTTCGGTTGTACGGCATTTCGGTTGTACGACACGGGAACCTCCTTCAGAGCCGGACCTGACAGCGGGACTGAGTTGGCCCAGCCGCAACACCACAACACCGCAATACCACAACACCACAACACCACAACACCTTAAAAATAAAACGCCGCCCCCAGCCTCAGCCCGAACCGCCGCGCCTGCGGGTTATCCAGATAGCTCAGCCGCCAGGACAATTCTACCTGAAAGACCTTGAGGATGTTTTCAATACCCACGCTGGCCTCCATGTAAGGCCGCTTGCTGGGCGTGCGGAAGCCGGCATAGGTATCCGCTTCGGTGGGAATAAAGGCGTTGAGCCGGTTGGCGTCCAGGTTCTTATCGGTAATGGAGCCGATCACCCCTTTGAATGTAGCATAAGACCGGAATTTGAGCTTGCGCAGCAACGGCACCTTGTTGAGCAGGAAGCCGTCGAAGTGGTGTTCCAGAAAGATACTGGCGTAGGCGTCGCTGGCAAATTCATAACGGGTCATCATGTTGAAAATCTCCCGGCCGGTAAAGTAGCCTTCATTGCCGGGGTGTACCTCCATGAGCAGGAAGGGCACCGTGCCGAACACTTTGCCGGCATTGATCCGGTAGGACATCCAGCCGATGGGGTTGAGGTAAAAATAGTGGCGGTAGCTGAGCGACAGCTTGTGGTAATTGTAGTCGCTGCCCATCACCCCGTTGACGCCGAGCGTGTATTGCAACTCTATGATGGGATGCTGCGAGCCGAAGCTGGTACGGCTGAAATCAGTATCGATGATCATCTCGTCGAAAGCATAACGCGCTTTGAGGATGACCTCGGTGGTATTGATCGTGGTGTCGGTATCCGACATGGACGCCGGGTCGGGCAGGTAGGCGTAGTTGAAACCGCGGCCGTCGTCGGTCACGGCGCCGTAGGGGTCCATATTCCGGTTGAGGAAGGTGACGCGGTGGGAAAAGCCGCTCTTCCAGTACCGTTCGTAGAAGAGCTTGCCCTCCTGTACGCGGATGAGCTTCTGCATCAGGTTGCGGCGAAACATGCCGGTAAAGAGGTCGCCTTCCACGAATTCTTCACTGTTCTCGCTGTTCAGGCTGATGTCGTCCTTGTATGCCGCGCCGGTTATAATGCGCGGATTTTTGGAGATCAGCCACTTGACGTCCCCTCCGTATTTATAATCCTCGTCTCTTAAGCCGTAAGCCACATATCCGCCAAGGCGCACCCGCTCGCTGAACTGGTCGCTGGTGCGCAGGCCGATGCGGAAGCGGTCGCCCTCCACCGGGTTGGTGCTGTACACCGAGGAGTACGGCCCGATCTCTACCGGCCCCAGCTCGAAGTAGCCGACGAAGACGATCTCGATGATCTCGACGTAGGTCTTGTACAGGGGTACGTTCTGGATGCTGTCCACCATGGCGTAGATGGCCGCCTCGGTTTTGGTGAGGGGTTCGTGGCGGACTTCGGCCCAGAAGGTATCGCTGTCCACCTCTACTTCCTCGTAAATGTAGAAGGGGTCTTTTTCCACGTAGTGCTGGCGGGTGGCGGCCTGGTCGGCACTGAATTCCCGAAAAGTCTCCGTTCGCCGGGCGATCATGCCGGGGGCGCCTTCCGTCGGGGTGAAGTCCACCACCATTTTCTTTTTGACCGGAATCCAGGCGCTGTCCTGGGGCGTAAATTCTTCGTAGATGATGATGCGGCTCACCAGGTTGATGTTCACGTCGGGGCTCATGCGCATGTTCACCCGCTCGACGGCGAAGATGGAGTCGGCCACCCAGAAGTCGCCGTAAAAGGTATTTTCCTGTTTCCGTTTGGGCTTGAACTTGAGTTTATAGCTCCAGTGGCCGTCGATATTGGTGCTGTCCAGGATATAGTATTCGTAATATCCCAGGCCGGATTTGGAGAAGGGGCTGACGAACGGCTTTTCCAGCACGTAAATCCAGTCGTCGTAGATGTTGTAATCCTGGTGTACGCGCTTGATGTATTCGATGACGGTCTGGTTGTCCGTCCCGGAAGTGCGCTGGGCCTTGACGACGGCCTTGGGCTTGCCTCCTTCTTTGACGTAGTAGACGTCGGATAGCACTTCGTTGATATAAACGGGCAGGAAGGGCTTCTCGTCGGACGTGCTGTCGATGTTTTCGAAGACGAAGGCAAAGGGTTTGAGCAGCTTGCTCTTTTGCAGTTTGGGGTTGATGTTCTCCAGGTCGAGCTCGATCTTGGAATAGCTTTCGTACTGAAAGGAACGGAGGGCATCGATGCGGTTCTGACCTTTCTTTTCGATGATGCCCCGCACGATCCGGTTGGCGGGGTTCTCTCCGGCGATGACTACTACTTCATCCAGGACGAGCGCCGAGCCGCCGAGGTAGAAATTGACTTCCTGGATGCTGGAATCCAGGCTGACTGCTTTTTTCTGAGTTTCGAAACCGATGGCGGAAGCGGAGAGGGTCTCATGGAGCGTTTTTACTTTGAGTTCGTAGTAACCGTCGATGTTGGTAGAAGCGCCCAGCGTCGTCCCTTCAAAAAAAACATTGGCGAAAGGGATGCCTTCTTTGGTGTCGGCATCGGATACCCGCCCGTAGATGGTAAATTGCCCCCACGCCAGGGCATGCCAGCAGCAAAGGGTCAGGAGCAGTAGTAATCGATTCATATTGGCCGGGATTATATTGATTGTTCTATGGGTTATATGGTTCGGTTGTTGTATTGTCGGCGGTGGTTTTTGGAAGACAGCAGCTATATCGTTAAGACCAAATTTGCCCGAAAGGGCCACGGTTTTTCGCTGGTGAAGGAATTTTTTGCCATTTTGCCCGTGCAAGCTATATATTTCGGCACAGTATTGCAATAATCAGTTGCCTGTGAAAACGTTAAGTTTTAGCATTACTTAAAAAAGAAGGCGCAACCCGTCAGATAGTTTATCAAAAGCCCTGATTGTTATGTTAAAACCCTGTCTGGACGAGCGATTGACAGAAGCCGGCTGCGACGAAGCGGGGCGCGGCTGCCTGGCCGGCCCGGTCTTTGCCGCCGCCGTCATACTGCCGAAGGACTTCGCCCACCCGCTGCTCAACGACTCCAAACAGCTCAGCGAACGGGACCGCTACGCCGCCCGGCAGATCGTAGAGGCACATGCCCTGGCCTGGGCCGTCGCCCGGGTGGATTCGGAAGAAATCGACAAGATCAACATTCTCAACGCCTCTTTCCTCGCTATGCACCGCGCTCTGGATCAACTGAACCTCGCGCCGGAGTCCCTGCTGATCGACGGCAACCGTTTCAAGCCGTATCGCAGCCTTCCTTTCCACTGCATTATCAAGGGGGACGGCAAGCTGTTACCCATCGCCGCCGCTTCCATCCTCGCCAAAACCTACCGCGACGATTATATGATGCGGCTCGACGCGGAATACCCCTACTATCAATGGCGCAGCAACAGGGGCTACCCCACCCGGGCGCACCGGGAGGCCATTCTGGAGCATGGGGCATCGCCTTACCACCGGCGGTCGTTCCGGCTGTTGCCGGAGGGGGTGCAGGGAAGGTTGTTTGAGTAGGCGATGAGAAAAAAGCATTGAGCCTTTTGCCGAAGGCAGGAAGTGCGGCGGTAGTAGCGGCACCTGGAAAGGTGAATGAAGCCGCGCCTGGACAGTCTTCCAGGCGGGGTGTATTTCCTGTAGTTGCAAACAGAGGCGGGGAGTATCCGGGGCAGTTTTTGAAGGGGGAATTGTAGGACATCAGAAAACACTGTTTGAATTTCCCAATCACTGCTAAGCGTCAAATGTTTTAAAACTGAACCTCGCACCCTTTTTTCTCTTATCTTGGATAACCTTTTCATCCTGAAAATCTAATCGCCATGAAAAACGCGCTACTTCAACCGCTGCGCTGCTCTTTGTTTTTCATCCAACACCCGGACAGCGCCCAATGGATCACCCAGCAGCAGGCCGACGCCAGCGCTGCCGTTACCTTCCAGGTGCTCAACGGCGCCTATAAACAACACGGCATTTATTTTGTCAACCCCGATGCTTCCTGCCCGGCCACTGCCGCGATAATCTCCTCTTCTGAGATCAGCGGGCAAGCCCTCCTAAATGCCATGCCAGGCGCCAAACACGGCGACGGCATCGACGTCTACGTCTTTGAGAACCCCAACGCCTATGTCACTGGCTCGTCAACTAACATCCCCGGCACTTATTCCCATGTCCGCGGGCTGGACGGCGGCCTGCTGGCCAACGAAACGACGGTGGCCATACACGAGGTGGGCCACCTGCTGGGCCTGCTGCATGTCCACGAAGATGAATGCGACTTCGACGGCCCGGGCCCCGGCAATGCCGTCAGTTGCCACTTCTCAGAGGATGGGCTGGTGTACCTGATCGAGGATGAAGAAGAGCAGCAAATTGCCCTGGACAGCATCATCCGCCTGCGCCGGGCCATGAACCGGCACGCCCGCCTCATCCTGATGACGCACAGCCTGGATACGGTAGCCGTAGAAGTAGATTCCATCCTCGCCTGGCTGGCCCTGTGGAATTTTGCGTGGTGGTTTCAGGGCAGCTATTCCACAGGGCTGGAGCTGGCCGAAACCTACCCCACCGGCTACTGCCGGGCACGCCACTACTTCTTCGCCGGCCAGTTTGGGCAGTTCGATACCCTCTGGGCAGAAATTCCCGAACGTTACACGCTGGATGAGGCTCAGCTGGACGAAATCGACGAGATAAAAACGGTGCTTGACATCATCCGCCCGGATTTGGAAGAAGGCGGGGCGCTGCTGAGCCAGCTGCCGGAGGCAACGCTGGATTCGTTGATGTACTGGAAAAGTGACTGCACTGAGCCGGGCGCGTTGGCTCAAGCTGTGCTGTGGCGCAACGGCCGGCGGCTGGTACCGGATTGCGGCGGGGAGGCGGCGCGGACCGGCGGCGAGCCTCCGGTTTCGGCCGAAGAGGCGGAAAAGGCCGAGCCTGCACTGATAAAACTTTACCCTAACCCCAGCCAGGGTATCCTGACGCTTGAATTGCCGGGCGGCTGCGGCCCGGCAACCGTTATATTCTACAACCTGCAGGGCCAAACTGCCCTAAAGCAGAGCCTATCCGAAGGAAGGCACCTGATAAACCTACCCAGTGGGCGGTTCAAACCGGGAGTATACCTCGTAGAGTTTACCCTCTCTTCGGGCCAGCGCGAACGCTTCAAACTGATCCTCACCCGTTAACTCAACAGCCGGGCCCCGGCAAAAAACGGCGTGGGCCCGGCTGCTTTCCATCCTGGCATCATTCCAATCTCTGGCATTATGAAGTTTATAGGCTTTTTTCCGCTCCTTTTCCTGCTGCATTTTGGGCCTGGCGTTTCCAGCCAACCTTTTTTTAACCTGCCTGTTGATCTTGGCTATCCCTTAAACCACTTCCGGGATATGATCGTAGACAATGATACTATTGTCGGCTACGGCCTGGGCTTCTCCAACGGCTCTGCTCCTCAACAGGGTCTTTTGTTATCTAAATTCGATTCTTCCGGTAATCATCTATTTTCCAGGATGATTCTCTACCCCCAGGAAGAGCCTCTTTTCATTGACTACAATTGGGGTAAGGTCACTAAAACCCGGGATGGCGGCTATATTATGACTGCCGCTCCCACCCATAGCGACGCTGCCTGGCTGATCAAGGTAGGCCACGATTTTGAAGTGGAGTTCATCAAAGAGTACCTGGATACAATAAACAGAAGCCATTACAGGTATAATACACCTGTTGAATTGAGCGATGGATATCTATTGAGTGGTGGGATTCAACGGCCCAATTATTTGAATAATTCATTCGCCCGGCGAGTAGATCAGCAAGGAAATACAGTTTGGTTTAAGTACTTTGGAGATGATGAGTTTGGCAATGTCTTTAACGATATGGCCAAGGTAAATGACACCTTATTTGTTGGCTACAGTACTACCGAAACCAGCCGCAATAATGCGTTTTCTTCGATCTACTACATAGACTTAAGCGGAAACATTGTTCGTTCCTGGCAATCCGAGTTAAACCCGGAGGTAGGTTTTGCCCGAAAGATCCTTCCTACGCCTGACGGAGGAGTCATTGCTTTTGGCCTGTATCCGGTGGAATTAATTGGCGAAACGTTGATCGTCCAGCCCACCCTGGCCAAACTGGACTCCAATTTCCAAATAGGATGGCTGCGCCATTTTGGGTTAGAGGCCCGGCTGGGCGCTGACGTGACATTATGGGACATCGAACAAATTTCCGACGGCAACTACGTCGGCGCCGGGGAAAGTTTTGTCCGGACAACCGGGGCGCCAACCCGAAGGGTGGGCTGGCTCCATAAATTTTCTCCCGAAGGAGACAGCTTATGGGAAAACCTGATAGACGCCCCTTTTCCCCTGGTAAACACCAGCCAGGGCACCCTCGCCGGCGTGGGCGAGCTGTCCAGCGGCAGCATCGTGGCGGCGGGGGAAACCATCAACGGCAACCAACGGTACATCTGGCTGGTGAAGGTCACGCCCGACGGCTGTTTGGATACGCTTTGCTCGGTGGCGACGGCGGTGGAGGAGGCGGCAGCGCCGGCTGGAGAGGCACCGTTTTCCCTGTTTCCCAACCCTACCCCCGGTCCCCTCACCCTGGCCTGGCCGGGGGCGCCGGCGGGGCGGGAGGCGCACATCCGCCTCTTCGACGCTGCCGGGCGGGAAGTATGGCGGCAGCAGCGCCGGGTGGAAAGGCAGATGGAGATTGCCCTGAGCGGCCTGCCGGACGGGGTATATTTTTTGCAGGTGCAAACAGAGGCCGAGCGTTGGATAGAGAAGGTAGTGGTGCGGGGGGAATGACCAAGGGTGGCGATGGTGTTTATCTGCTCAAAATTACAAACAGGCTGAATGCTTGGTTTTTAACACGCTAAAAACCAGCCAATTGTATTAAATGAAGAAGAGCATCCGCCAAATTCAGGAGGTGAGCCGGGGCAGCGAACTGTCCTGGTTTTTGTTAAGAAAAAGCGGTAACTTTGAGGTAAGCCTCAGCGTTTCCCGACCCCGCTAGTGAGCAGGAGAACTTTAAGTCTCCTGCTCACTAGCCAGCCGCCTTTTCCCCCCTTACCGCCCCGTCAGAAACGGATTGTGCATCCGCTCGTACCCAATATTCGTATCCGGCCCGTGCCCCGAGTAGACCACTACGTCATCCCCTAATGGGAACAGTTTTTGTACAATGCTGTTGATCAGCGTCCTGAAATCCCCGCCGGGCAGGTCGGTGCGGCCGATGCTGCCGTAGAAAAGCACGTCGCCGGCAATGACGAAGCGGCCCTGCTCGCAGAAAAAGGAGAGGCTGGCCGGGGAATGGCCGGGGGTGAGGATGGCCTCCAATTTCGTCTGGCCGAATTCGATGACGTCGCCTTCTTCAATGAATTTTTCCGGCTCGGGGGAGAGGGGGCCTGTATTGGGAATGCCGAAGAACATGGCCGATTGGGGGGCAGTCTTCAGCAGAGGCAACTCGCCCCGATGGATTTCCAGCCCCAGCTTGTAGTGATCGGCGACGAACAGGTTGCCAAATACGTGGTCGATGTGGCAGTGCGTATTGATGAGCCGTACCGGCCGCAATCCTTTTCGCTTTATTTCCTCCACCAGGTGTTGTTTCTCCTCCTTTGTGTAGCATCCCGGGTCGAAAATGACGCACTCGCCGCTCTCGTCGTAGACGATGTATGTGTTTTCCTGAAAAGGATTGTAAGTCAACTTTAAGACTTGCGCCATTTTTTATTTGCAAGGTACGGACATTTCAAAGCTTTTTGCAAAATTCCGCCTTTTCCATGCAGCATTGCCGGCACAAAAAGGATATATTGAACAGGCAAGTAATGAAAAGACGGAATTTGGCGTTCTAATCAGGTTGCCAATGGTATGTTTTTTTGAATATTGCCACAAAGGGCTAAACAGTGAAGCCCTTTTTTATGTCTTCCTAAAAGAAATCAGACAGGATTCACAGGATTTTCAGGATTGGAGCAGCAGGCTATCTCAAAGCTGCTTTGGATAGCACCCTTTGGAAATTTTGTGTAAATAGCCTGATAAACGTATTACGCCGGATATGCAAAGACTGATCTACACCTTTCTCTTTTATTTCCCTGCTTTGGCTCTGCTGGCGCAGGGCACGACCCAGGTAGAATTTGGCAAAAACCGCGTCCAGTATCACCAGGATTTTGCGGAGTGGTCGCAGTACGAAAGCGACAATTTCATCACGTACTGGTACGGAGAAGGGCGTTATGTGGGCCAGGCCGTCGTGCAACTGGCAGAGTATGACTTCAAAGACATCCAGAACATCCTGGAGCACCGCATCAACGAGAAAATCCAGATCATCGTTTATACCGACCTGACCGACCTCAAGCAGAGCAACATTGGCAGCGAAGAGACCTTCACCAACACCGGCGGGCAGACCAAGATCGTCGGCAACAAAATCTTCGTCTATTTCAACGGCGACCACAACAACCTGCGCAAACAGGTGCGCGAGGGCATCGCCTCGGTCTACCTCAACGCCATGCTCTTTGGCTCCAACCTGCAGGAAATCGTACAGAACGCCGTGATGATGAACCTGCCGGAGTGGTTCAAGGAGGGCCTGGTGTCCTACGTGGGCGAACGCTGGAATACGGAACTGGACAACCGCCTGCGGGATTACATCATGAGCGAGGGCTTTGAAGGCTTCGAAGCCCTTGCCGAAGAAGACCCGCAACTGGCCGGCCACTCCCTCTGGTTCTTCATCGGCGAAAACTACGGCAAATCTACCGTCTCCAACCTGCTCTACCTGACCCGCATCAACCGCAGCATCGAAAGCGGCTTCCTATATGTGCTGGGCAGCCCCTATGAAATGGTGGGCGACAGTTGGGCGGTTTTCTACCGAAAGAGATATGCCGCAGATATTGCCAGCCGCTATGCGCCTCAGGGCCAGCCTCTGGAGTTCAAAAACAAACGCAACCTGCCCATCACTGAGGTGAAACTGAGTCCCGACGGGACCAAAGTCGTTTACGTCACCAACGAGATCGGCAAGTACCGGGTCTACCTCCAGCAAGTGGCTACCGGCGAACGGGAGGTGATCTTCAAGGGAGGCTTCCGCAATGCCTTCCAGGCCACGGATTATAACTATCCCCTGCTTTCCTGGAACCCCAATAACCAGCAGGTGGCCGTCCTCTACGAGCGCCGGGACGTCCCCAAGCTGATGATCTACGACATCTATACCAGGAAGTCGACGGTGGAAGACCTGTCCACCGAATACCACCGGGTGTACAGCATGGAGTACGTTAACCCCATTACCATGGTGTTCTCGGCCGCCGTGCGCGGCATATCGGATATCTTCCTCTATTACACCAACACCCGCCAGACCCAACGGATCACCAACGACTTCTGGGATGACCTCGACCCGGCCTACGTGCAGGTGGGCAACCGGAAAGGCATCCTCTTTGCCTCCAACCGCCAGGACTCCATGCTGCAGCAGGAAAGGCTCGACTCTATCCTCCCGCTCAATACCTACGACATTTTTTACTACGATATGGAAACCCGCTCCCAGGAACTGGTCCGGGTCACCAATACGCCTTACGCCAACGAGCGCTCGCCGGCAGCAGTGGACACCACCTGGTTCTCCTACCTCAGCGACCGCAGCGGCGTCTACAACCGGGAAACGGGCTACCTGGAAGAATACATCCACCACTACGACCAGGTCATCCTGCTGGAGGATGGCACAGAAATCCGCCTGCACATCGACTCCACCCTGGAAGAACTGGACACCACGCTGATCGACACCATTGTGATTGAACCAGTTATTAAAAAACGGGCGGTTACCCAAGCCAACTCCAATTACGACCGGAATATCCTGTCTCAATCGACCGCCCCCCGGGTTGACAGGGTGGCGGACCTGATCTACCGCAACGGCAAACACCAGATTTTCGTCCATAAAATGCATCCGGACTCGGCGGCTACCCTCTCCGATACCCGCTACCACAACAAACGCGCCCTGGAGGCCGATAAGGCCATACTGATCGACCCCTCAAAAGAGAAAAAGGTGGAAACAACCGTGCTGGGCGAAGTGAAAAAGGTGACTGCCGATGAGATCAGGGTCGAACCGATAAAGCAGGACACCGGGAAAGTGGATATCGACAATTACCTGTTCCAAAGCGAGTTCGACGACGAAGAGGCGCCGCCGGCTGTCATCATCGTGGAAGAGGAAAAAGACGAAGGGGAAGAAAAGGTCAGGATCATCACCGGGACAAGAAATATCTCGGAACTGATCGGCCAGACACAGGAAAAAAGCGTCTACGAGTTCCGCCCGGCAAGCATTACGCCCTACCGCCTGCAGTTCCGGACGGACTACGTCACCACCCAACTGGACAACAGCCTGCTGTTCGACGGGCTCAACAGCTTTGCCTCCAACCCGGATGAATTCAACTACCCGCCGCCGGGCATCCTGCTGAAGGGCAACTTCAAAGACCTTTTCGAAGATTATGAATTCGAAGGAGGCGTCCGCATCCCGACTACCTTCAACGGCAGCGAATACTTCCTGGTCTTCAAAGACAAGAAAAAGCGCCTGGACAAACAGTTCGCCGTTTATCGCCGCAACCAGCGCTTCTCCGGCGAAAGCCAGACCTTTGTGCCCAACCGCCGGGAGGTGAACGTCGTGCTCGGCCAGGCCGGCGTGCGCTATCCGCTGGATATCTTCCGCAGCCTCCGCGCCACCGGCACCCTGCGCCGCGACCGCATCACCCAGCTGGCTACCGACCTGCCAACTTACAACACCCCGACCCGGACAGAAGAACGCGCCGGCCTGAAACTGGAGTACGTCTTCGACAATACCCTGGACGTGGCGCTGAACATCAAAAACGGCACCCGCTACAAGGTTTTTGCCGAAGCCGTAAAACGGTTCAACCTGGATATCGACAACCAGTTCTCGCTCAGCTTCAACGATGGGTTCATGACCATCCTGGGCTTCGATGCCCGCCACTACCAGCGCCTGCTCAGGCATTCCGTTTTTGCCGTGCGGGCGGCAGGCGCTACCTCATTTGGTTCTGAAAAAATCCTCTATTACCTCGGCGGGGTCGACAACTGGCTCTTCACCAGCTTCAACCAGGAAATTCCCAGCCCGCAAAGCCCCGAATTTGCTTACCAGACCATCGCCACCAATATGCGGGGCTTCGACCTGAACATCCGAAACGGCAACTCCTATCTGCTGATGAACGCGGAAATGCGGATTCCCATTTTCAAATACTTCTCCAATCGTATCCGCTCGCCCTTCTTCCGCAATTTCCAGGCCGTCGGCTTTTTCGACCTGGGCACTGCCTGGGAAGGCCGCGACCCCTTCAGCACGGACAACCCCCTGAATACCTCCATCATCAACAACGGGGAACTGGTCACCGTCAAGGTCAACTATTTCCGCGACCCGGTGGTCGCCGGCTATGGCATCGGCGCCCGCGCCGTGCTGTTCGGCTACCTCGTCCGGGTGGATTACGCCTGGGGCGTGGAAACCAGGAGGGTGCAGGATCCGAAATTGTATATCTCGCTGGGGATGGACTTCTGATTGGGTATGCTATAGAGCAGAGGCTCGCGCAGAGAGAAAAATGCAGGTTGACGCAGTTTTTGGACGTTCCTTTGCTCCTTTGCGGCTCGCCTTTCTTATCTTTGCACTCTTTTTGCGGACTATGCAACCCGATTCCTGTATGTGTTGTTCACGAACACGATACTCCATTTTTTTCGGCCAATAATTTTTTGCCATGGCAACACCGCGCACGGTCGCGTTCTATACCCTGGGCTGCAAGCTCAACTACTCGGAAACCTCTTCCATCGGCCGGCTCTTCGAAACCGCCGGCTATACGGAGGTGGGCTTTAGGGACGGGGCGGACATATACGTCGTCAATACCTGTTCGGTGACGGACTTTGCCGACCGCAAGTGCCGGCAGATCGTGCGCCGGGCCCTGAAATACTCGCCCGGGGCCAAGGTGATAGTTGTGGGCTGCTACGCCCAGCTGAAGCCGGAAGAGATCGCCGGCATAGACGGCGTCGACCTCGTGCTCGGCGCCGCCGAGAAATTCCGCAT
The DNA here is from genome assembly GCA_024102975.1 of Phaeodactylibacter sp. Taxonomy (GTDB): domain Bacteria; phylum Bacteroidota; class Bacteroidia; order Chitinophagales; family Saprospiraceae; genus JACJXW01. Next base: position 16,605 of record JAGFJD010000409.1, read on the forward strand.
CCTCGACTATGTCGACGGGCTGAGCAAAGCGCCGGGCAAGGGGATGGTCCGCGCCGGAGAGGTTTCGGAAGCCAGAGATTTCGTCAACGCCTTTTCCTTTGGCGACCGCACCCGCTCCTTCCTCAAAGTGCAGGATGGCTGCGACTATAAATGTACCTTTTGCACCATCCCCCTGGCGCGCGGCCGCAGCCGCAGCGATACCATCGACAATGTGGTGGCCAACGCCCGGAACATCGCAGACAGGGGCGTGAAGGAGATCGTGCTTACCGGCGTCAACATCGGCGACTTCGGGAACGGCACCGAAGTCATCGAAGGCGCCCGGCCCAAAAAAGAAGCCCTCTTCATCGACCTGATCCGCGAGCTGGACCAGGTGGAGGGCATCGACCGGTTCCGGATTTCCTCTATCGAGCCGAACCTGTGCACGGATGAGGTCATCGAATTCGTCGCACAGTCGGAGCGCTTCGTCCCTCATTTCCACATGCCCCTGCAGTCGGGCAACAACAAACAGCTGCGGCAGATGCGCCGCCGGTACCAGCGCGAGCTGTATGCGGAACGGGTGGCGAAAATCAAAGCGCTGATGCCTCATTGCTGCATCGGCGTGGACGCGATCGTCGGCTTCCCCGGAGAGACAGAGGAGGACTTCCACGAAACCTACCGCTTCATCAACGAGCTGGATATCAGCTACCTGCACGTTTTTACCTATTCGGAACGCCCCAACACCCCGGCCATCGAAATGGGTGGGACCGTCGATATGGAAGAACGCCGCCGCCGCAACCAGATGCTCACCATCCTCAGCGAGAAAAAGCGCCGCTTCTTTTACGGACAACACCTGGGGCAGAGCCGGGAGGTACTCTTCGAGCACAGCAAGGAAAAAGGCAAGATGTCGGGCTTTACCGACAACTACATCCGCATCGACGCGCCCCTGCGGAAAGAACTGCTCAACCGCCTGGCGCCGGCAAGCCTGCAGCGGATCAATGAGAAAGGGGAGATGGAGGTGG
>JAGFJD010000437.1 GCA_024102975.1 Phaeodactylibacter sp.
TTTAGAGCTTGTTTGGAGGTGGTGCTTTTGTAGCGAAAATGGCTGATTTTGGGTTCTCATGAGGCTCATTTTCTCGCTCATAGTGGGGCTATGGGCGAGAAAATAGCTGAAATGAGGTTCCAAAAGCAGTCATTTGCAGCCAAAATAGCCTGCCCCGTACACACAGTGTCGGGGACTACCTCCAAACAAGCTCTAATAGTTAAAAAACCGTAGGGCAGAACCCATAACGCTTATAAATTCCCTGCTCCTAAACATTCAAAATCGTAAGATTTTATTAGCTTAGCATTTCACATGCCTTGACATAATCCCCAACAATACTTCCTTATTCGGATGAATCCGAAAAAATTCGGTCTTTTTTCGGATTAAGCAGCCCAATTTTTTGGTGCAATTTTTAAGAAAAAACATAACTAGCTGATTAACAACAACATAAATCAAGGCATGCTTTTGGCATAGTATTTTAAGGTTTATAGCAACGAAAGATATTACCATGAAAACGACTACATCGCCTGATCATAAAACTACAGCCCCATTCAATCTCTATTTGGATAAGAAGCAGTCGGCATCCTGCTCCGTATTCACGTTGTGGACCAAAACCCGGGAAGACCGGCAGAAACTGCTGAAAAACTCTGATTTTGCCCAACAATTTGTCATCCTTCGCTCCGAGACCGAATGTTTACTGCAACTTTCCAATATGCGTTCAGGCAACCGGAAACCATGGTTGTTGGTTGAGCCTTCCGGCTGGAAAGGCTTCGGCAGGCTCTTCAAAAAAATCAGCCGGAAAAAGAAAATGCTTGTTTTCTTGTTGGATCAATCTATGGAAACCAGCTACCTGGCCGAACGGATATTTGTTGTGGACAACCAGGGCGAAGTTGTCGACGTGGTTGAAACTTCTTTTTAGCAAATGTTAAACTATTGTTAACTTAGCTTCTGCCCGGGAATAGTGACAGAAGATAAATATTGTCCATTTTTTGGTGAGGAAATTCCTGAAACCAAAATGCCTTTCAGGGAAGAAGTATTTTTTTGCATTAATTATCATCATATAAATGATAATTTCAGATTGAAGATTCGTGTACTGGCGGTCTTCACAACAACCCTCCGGCATAAAATTGGTTCTTAAGGGCAGTTTCATTTAAATCTGGACATTGCTACTGGCGTCAAAAAAAGTTATATTGGGAAAGTATATCTATCCCAAAACTAACTTTCTATGGACCCTAATCGCCACAATGATATGCTCTGGGTTCGCGCCAAAACCCTGCTGGAATACGAAAAATTCCAGTATTTCAGCCTGGCAAATCCAAGTTGCAAGGTGTTCTTTGCAATACTAGACCGGAAAATGAAGGGCCTTCCGCTCCGGGCATACTATATGCACAAACTGTACGAGTACCTGCTGGAAGAAGGGGGAAGGAACCGGGGAGTCCCGGTCTCTTTTTTCACCCATTTCCTGCCCTTTGTCGCCGAGGCGGTAATCAGCATCCAATACTACCACAACCAGGTGCTGGATGGAAAAGGAGGGGTAGGAAATCAGCTTGAAATCCAGCAAAATGTGGTAATAAGCAACCTTTTCAAGGACTGGTTTTATGATTTCCTCGGAGCCATGTGCCCTCCTGCTATCGCCAATGAATTGCAGAGCTGTGTGCGTACAGTCTTTAATTGCGTAGATATCGGGCAATGGCTTGAAAAGCACAACGGATTGTATCGGAACTGGAGAGAGGCGCATGTTGGGGCCCACCATTTTACGGAATACCTGAGCGCCGTCCTGGAAAGGCAACAACTGGGAAGAGTAGAGTCTGTCGTCAGGTCTCAGGCCCTGCTCTGCCGGAGCGACCGGAAATTTTTATCCGCTTATCTCGAAAGGATTTATCTGACCAACGCGATACTTTACAGAGAATTCACCAAACTGATCCTGCAACTGTTGTGCTTGCCCGAAAGTACGGAAGCTTCCATCAATCGGTTCGCCGTTTATTTCGGCTTAATGCATCAAATCGTCAACGACAACGGCGACCTGGTGCATTCGAAAGCAAAACTCACCACGGAGGAAAAGGTCATCGGAGACGCCCAAAGCGACCTGCGGAACCGGACGGTGACGCTGCCGGTCTGCCTGCACTTGAACGAATGCCCGAACGGAGAAATTGCCAAGTTTCTGCAGAGCAGGAAACGCTGCATTTCTTCCGCTATGCAGACCCGTTTTTTTAAAGAGTTGGTTAACCACAGCGCCATATACCAATCCATCCGGGTAGGAAAGGCTTTAAAAAATTTAGCCTTAAAAGAGCTGAATCCGTATAACCGGCAGTATTTATTGCTGGAGGATATGTGCAAGATCGCAGACAACAACAAATACTACCGGCATTTTTACGATGCCCGGGTGAACAGAAAATGACCCGAAAATCTTCGGCTGCCTGAAAAAATGGTTTGGCATATAGCTTATGCCTTCCTATACCTGGACCCTTAAATTCGAACAAAATGAGTACGTCAACAGCAATCGAAAAACAAAAGGATAACGTCCCTCCAACGATTCCTGCAAAACCCGATATGCGGGGCATTATGGCCTACCCACAGATTGAGCTGTTCTATGATCTGCTGATGGACCGGCTGCACATGGCGGTCGGGTTGTTTCTCACGGAGAAATTCATGTTGATCATCAATGCCCTGCCCCGAAACCACGAAGTGGGCACGCGGATTGAGGTGCCCCGGTTTGAAGGGGTTGAACTGGGATACGTAGGCGTTCAACGCCAAAGGATATTGCTGGAAGGGGACAAAGCATCCAGGGTTACCGGGCTGGATGGCAACTGGGACTGGCTCAAAAACTCGATATTTGAGTTAGACCAGAAACAGGCCGTTGTGAGTACCAAAAATTATGAAAGGTTCCGGGCCGGAGCATATCGGCTTGAAGACATTTTGGAAGTCGGCATGGGCAGGTTGTCCAAATATTTCGAAGGAATCCTGAAGCCCGATGAAAACGTACAGCTAACCGAAGCCCAAAAAAATGAATATCCGATTCTGGACCATCATTTTGATATTACGCAATATCGGCACCTTTCCTTGCCGCTGATCCAATTTGCCGAATTTGACGGGATCGTACACATTATTTACCACGAAAACGACCACAAGCAATTCGTCAAGATCACTAACCTCGGAAAAGAAGAACTGCGGAAAGATACGGTAGGCATCATGATCAAGCTTTTCAGCCGGGAGTACGAAGGGCTCATCCTCGATTGGGATATTGTTGAAGGAGAAAAGTATAAGGAGCAATCTCTGCAGGATGCGTTGGCGGAGAGGTTATACCTTGCCCACACCAAGGCCAGCGGCAGGAAATTCAATCCTATCCTTGAAGAGTTGAAGTACCGGGAATATTACCAATTGCACCAATTGTACTTCTCCGACCGCTTCGGCCTGAATAAAAATATCCCGGAAACCATCCGCAGGCAGTACCACCAAATCGCCATCCTTTCCATCCTCATCGACTCCTATGCCCACAACATCAGCGCCCATAGCCTGACCGCCCTGGAATGGTGGTTTAAACAACGCGCCGAGCTGCTGGAAAAAAGGGAACGCGCAGAGGAAATCTTCGACGGCGACTTTGCCGATATACCCCTGATCACCTCCGGGCAGCCGCTCGACAACGAAATCCATCCCCTGCTGCGGTTCCTGCTCGACAAAGGCGCCTTCTGGACCGGCCTGACCCGGGCGCACAACTTCGGCGGCAAGATCAGCAGCCTCTACAGCGTCCTCTGGCACGATTTCGTCAACAACCCCCTGTACCTGGGCACGATCGCCTTCTCCGAGGAAATCCTGAAGCTCAACATCAACGTCACTTTCCTGAAAAGGATAAAAGAGGAAGAAGGCGTGCGCTTTGAAAAAAAGGTGGAACTGGATGGCAAGTTCGTGAGCATCGACCTCTCCCGGCTCGTCGTGCCGGTCCTTCCGGTGGAAGATATGAAAAAGAGCAAGTTCATCATCCCCGGAAAAAAGTTTGGGGCTATCAGCGAACGCCTCAAAGCGTGCAAGGCCTTCTTCCCGGGAGGGGTGGTGGGCCGCCATGCCTTCTTCACCATACTGGAAAACGAAATCCGCAACGTCAAGCATTTCCCGCCCGAAGAACTCCGGCAAATGAAACGGCATGGGCTGACTTTGAATATTTCCATTGAGGAAGACAACTACGACGATTCGGACAAAGCTACCTACTACAAGATCGGCGTATGGATAAAAAACCCGGTCCAACTGGACCAGGAGCTTTTCCTCAGGCGGCTGACCAACCTGTGGGAAGATATTATCACAAAAGAAACCAACCGGCCTAAGCTGGGCGGAATTTACCAGGATAAAGTATGCGCCGCCATGCTGTTCAACAATTCCTTTGCCAGCGTACAGGACAAGGCCGGCCACCGGGGAAAACGCTATTATCCCTGGGTAAAAGTGGGCAGCAGCCCTAATCTGAAATACAAAGAAGGAGCGGTTATTGAGGAGATTGAACTCACCGCCCGGCGGTACTTTTTGCCGGAATTCCAAAAATCAAAGGAATTATTCGATAGTATATACGAGCCGCATTCGGGTTACTACAAAAAATTCATTCACTTGTGGAGAGGGGAAAACATTTACAGCCCGGACAATTTAAACAACCTGAGCGGCGAATGGGAAAACCTATCCCGCTTCCGGTTCGTGCATCTTCCCAAAGATGCCTCAAAAGCTTTTAACCAATGCCGCGAAGCCGGAGTTATCCGGATTATCCACGAAAATGCAGGAGATTCAGAAACCGCTTACCGATTCTGGCTGAACCAATGGATGGCCGGCAAAACGCCTGAAAACCAGGCATATTTCAAGTTTAATGTGAGGCCTGTGGAAAAAAACCAATTTCAACTCTCCGCCCTGCTGGAATGGACAGAGGAGGGCGCCCGTTTTTACAGCAGCCGGAAGCATAAAAAAGTGTTGAACGAGAAATCCAATCACCGCCCGCTGGAAAGGATCAACCTCATCCACGGCAGCGAAAAAAACGCGCCCAAAAGCAAAAACAAAGACATCTGCCGGTTCCGCAGCCACGGCATCCTTCAGCAGTACTTCTGTGGCAGGAAAAAAATCCGGGAGGCGGAAATGAGCCCGGCACTGGCGGCCGAGCTGTTTGAAACCCTCGCCACCCGGATATGCATCTTCGACAACCGCCTGGCCAACCGGATGGAACAGGCCAACAAGGAAGTGGTCAAAGAACAGTTACACTGCGAGATTTACCCGGAAGATGTGGAACAATGGCAGTCTATCCGCCAGGGAGGCTTCAGCCGTTTCCATTTCCTGGTCGTCCACCTCTCTTTTATTGAGGCATTCCGGGATAAGGACGGAAAAAAGAAATACAGCGAAGACGATATCGGCGCCTTCATACAGGACCAGGTGCTGCAGGGAAAAAAAGCGGCGGACAACTTCATCCTCGTCGTCACTACCGGCCGGGGCAGGACGCAATGGTGGAGCAAGCTCAAGGATCAGGATGAAAAAAATGAAACAGCGGGCAAAGCGCCGCTCGCCGGCCTTCCGTACGGCGCCTTCGTCACCTTCCGCCCGGTGGAATCCCTGATCGCCGCTGTGGAAAATTCCATTGGCAAAAAAGACGATGTCGAACTGAAGTACCGGCTGACAAAAATTTTGTTTGGTTCCTGATAAATTATATCCCCTATGAAAAATAACTACTCAAAAGTCCTGGCTATCTTATGGCACTGGGATCCCCTGCGGGAAAAAGGGCTGGCCTTTGACACGGTTAGCATTGAAGAGGATGCAGAAAGCCTGGTTTGCCGGCTGCAGCACAACCGGCCCATCCCGTCAATCGGAGCAGACATGGAACGCTGCGCCGAAAAGGTAAGCCCGGGCGGCAGGCTCCTCATGTTGGTCCACCGGGACTCCCTGCACGCCGGAACCCATCAGGAAATGAAAACCAGGATTGAAAAGGCATTGCCGGAAGGCGCCACGCTCGACTGGAAAGTCTTCGGCGGGGGAGACGATTACATCTACTACGACAGCATGCAGGACACCGGCCTGCTCAACCAGGAAGGCGACTTTGTCATCGACGACATTTATGAATACGATTCAGAAGACGGGGAACTTTGCGAGCGCCTGTCCTCCGTCGTAGCGGCAGGCTCCGAGGGTTCTACGGCGCTGAGAAAAAAGTTCTTTGAACAGGTGTGGCTGTATTACACCCTGGAATGCAAGCAAACCTTCATATACGGCAGGCATGAATATTTAAGATTCGTCACTTATTACAAACCTCAGCTCATGAACGGCCACTCCCTGGAAGGCCTGCTGGAGGAAAAACGCCCGGTACTAGCCCGGCAGCTAAGGGATATTTGCGGCGGCCGGATCAACGAGGCCCATCTGGAAAAGATTTACAACAACAATAAAGATGTCATAAAGAATTATCAGGAACTCAAAGCGTTCCTGGAAAAGCCCAGGCCGGGCCACACTTTCGAGCTGGCCGCCAGGGAAAAATTCGATAACCTGATCAAGGCAATGCCGGAAACGATTTAACAACATTTATACTGGCGAACGCGTGGTTTTGTCAGGAGCAAAACCAGCGATGCCAGTATATACTGACCCGGCGGGTTTTGTAGCCGACAAAACCTGCCGTGCGTCAGCATAAAAAGTAAGTTCGACGTCAATGCCTTGTGGCGAAGGCCATTGCCCCTGTGAGAATGCCGGCATTCGCCATAAGGCATTGACTCAAAATGTCGGACTTGTTTTTTAATCACTACTTAATGAGCACATGCTACTTTTTCTCTACGGACGATGAATTAGTTGAGTTGTTGGCCTCGCAGGCCAGAAAAGAAAACATACTGCTTCAGCCTTTTCAGGCAGGTTCTCCGCCGGAGGAAGGGGTTGTCCTGCTGTTCAGCCCCATCCTGGCCAACGGCCATTACCTTTCCTGCGAAAAACTGTGGAAAAACTACTTTCAGCAGGAACACCCGGAAGTAAAACTGGTCACCGCCGGTTTTGAAGACGCCCGGCAAAAAAACCACATCGATTTGTTGCGGTTGCCGGATAACCTGAGCGAAGTATTCCAAAATGCTTTAACTTGTAGGGAAGCATGGGAACCGGTAGCGGCAAAAGGCAAAAGCGTGATGCAGTTGCTGGCCCGGTTTCTGGAGGGCCACGGAGGCGACAGCCTGCTTGCCGCGTTCAGCCGGCTCCGGCGCCTGCTCCAGATTGCGCGGGACGAAAAGGCGCAGTTCGGCACCGGATTTGAAGAGATTTGGGATAACCTTTTAGGGCCGAACGACATCGTGCAAAGATGGCACGTTTTCATCAACCGCTGGGCTGGCTATTATCCCTATTTCACAGGCTTGCCGTTTTATCCGGTTTTTCAATTTATAGAATCAAAAGCCAATGCAATCGACCCTATCATCAAAGGACAGCAGGCATCGCTGTTAGAGGAGCCCTGGGTGCTGGACAACATTACTGAGATCAGCGCCGCGCTCAAAAGGATTGAAAAGTATGTCTACTAAAAATTACAAAATACTGCTGATTGATGATGACCCGCAATTTCATCAGGAACTGCGCTATGCTTTCCGGCGGTCTTATGTCTTCGAGGGTGCTGTCGGCGTCCCTCAGCTGGAAAAAAAATTTAGGGAAAACACTGCTTTCGACCTGATTTTACTGGACCTCGTACTGGACGACAGCCAGCACAAAATAGGGCTGGAACTGATCGGCGATATTAAAACGGTTTATCCGAAAACCCCGATCATCATCGTGACCAACGACAAAAAAATCGACACCGTCGTCGAGGCCATGCGGCTGGGCGCCACCAGTTTTTTGCACAAAGGCGACTATTCCCTCGAGGAATGGGACAAGGCTTTCAGAAGCGTCATCGAAAAAAGCCAGCTGGAACAGAAAACACAGGCTCTTGAGAAAAAAATTGAAAAGCTCAGGGCCGAGTACGAATATGTAAATCCGCCGGATTACCCCCTGCTGGGCGACTCCCCGCAAATGGAGCACATCCGCCGGATACTCAAAACCGTCGCCGACGACCCTTCCCTGACCATCCTGATTACCGGCGAGACGGGGGTAGGGAAAAGCATCGCCGCCCGGTTCCTGCACTACAACAGCCAAAGCAGGCGGGAGCAGCCGTTTGAGGAAATCCTCATCTCCAATATCCCGGCAAGCCTGCTGGAAAGCACTTTGTTCGGCGCAAAAAAGGGAACCTTTACGGATGCCAAAGCAGACATCGTCGGGCGCCTGCAACTGGCAGATAAGGGGATCGTTTTCCTCGATGAGATCGGCGACCTGCACCTCGACATCCAGGCCAAGCTGTTGCAATTCCTCCAGACCAAAACGATTCGCCCCATCGGATCACTGAAGGATATCCAACTGGACGTGCAGATCGTGGCGGCGACCAACAAAAACCTGCGGGAAGAGGTGCTGAAGGGCAACTTCCGGGAGGACCTCTACCAGCGCCTAAAAGTATTCCCCATAGAAATCCCTCCACTCCGGGAACGGCGGGAAGACATCCTGCCCTTGCTGCTGCATTTCATGGGCTTGCCCTCTGAAGAGGCCCTGGACAAACAAATGGAACGCTCCGTAAAACAGCTGTTAAATCAAAGCTACGGCTGGATCGGCAACATCCGGGAACTGGAAAATGCCGTAAAAAGCATGCGCGTCCAGTGCAAAGTGAGAGGGCTGCAACGCATCAACCTGGCCTGCCTGCCCAAAGAAATACAAAGCAATAGTGCTTTCGAGTTTGAAGCGGAAGAACAGTCCGCTTTGTCAACTTCGGTGCCGGACAGCCAGGGAAACGGACAATCCTCCCGGCTTTCCTTCGAAGAAAAAACCGCCTGGAACCAGCTCAGTGAAATCGAAAAAGCGCTCATTCAAAAAAACGGCGTGAAAAAAGATGTGGCGACGTTGTTGGATGTGAAACCGGATAACATATTATACCGCATAAAGGCAACCTACAAGAAATATCCCCACCTGCTGGCTGATTTCCCGGTTATTTGCGAAAAATACAAGATAGGAGCGCCTTAACCCTAAAACGCACTGAAATGCCCCCTTCCCTCCAAAACCTTAAAATATCTTTCTTCGGCGCATCCGGAAAACAGGATGGCCTGTTCCCGATACAGCCCGGCCAGTTGCACCCGGGATTTTCGGATTTGGCGGAAAGCTGGGCACCTGAACTTGAAACCATAAAAAAATACTGTTCCGGCTTTTCTTTTATCGAAAACGATAATCTGTTTGTTAAAGAAAGCCGGTTTGAGAAAGTGGCCGTCTTCCTGCTGCTTTCGTCCGACTGCATTTACAAAAACAACTCCGTGCTCAACAAACTCCTGTCTTCGGGCTTGCGGAAAGACCCCGATTACTATTATCCCATAATAACTATTGGGGATTTGGACATCGCCAACCTCTTCGAAACAGAGCAGGCAAACGCCCTCCTGCCCGAAAAAAACAGCCTGGACACCCGGCTGAAATTCCTGGATTCCGGAATCTGGCATCGCTACATCCAAAGATCGCCCACAGATGAAAAATTTAAATTTGAAGAGCAACTGAAAAACGCGCTGAATGACCTGTGCCTTTATCACGACAACAACCTGTACCACTCTATTGTCGCCCGGGCAACCCTGGAGTTCCACCTTCGCCTGCTCGACAATTCCCGGATCGCTCCTGTCGGCAAAATGGACCATAAGGAAAAGGTCACGCCCTTCAAGTTCCATTCTGAAACAAAAATGAAACAAAAAGCACAAGAGATCGAAGGATTTTTCCTGGAGAACTTCGGGAAAGGGAAAAGCACTCCGCTCCGGTGGCGATTTCTGATGGTTGATGATTATGCAAGCTACCCCTTATCGCCTGTTTCAGGCGCCGCCGATATACAGATCGTCTCCAAAAAAGACTGGGTAGGCTTGCTGCTTGATAAATTTCAAACAGACATTGAAGTGCCGCGGCCCACAGGAGAAAAAAAGCCGGATTACAAAGGCGCTACCCGGGACATCATAAAACATACCCTTTCCATGATGCGGCAAAGGACTTATGATATCCTCTTGCTGGACTACCTCCTGGGGCCGGCCAAGCGGTTGAGAGGAAAAAAGGAAAGAGAATATGGCTCCGACTTCCTGAATATGCTCCAGGAAGACAATAAAGAATCCTCCCTGGAATACCACAGAGGCCCGATGGGCCGGTTCTGGATTTTCCCGATTTCTTCTTTCCCCTTTGCCTTCCCGGATAAACTTCGACAGTTGGGCCTGGACAGTTATACCGGGCTGTGGCACCTTTCCGGAGGAGGGGATCCGGTTTCTTCGCCTTATTTATTCCGGTACTATCTGCTTAAGTTCATGCAGCAACAAATAATGGAATATGTCATGGACGATAAAATGCTGTCTGGTGGCCTACGGCCCTTTTCCAGGATTGAACAGGTAGAGATTTGGGCCGGGGCCATAGAAAAAAAACTGGGCCAGCTGGTGCTGCAATCCATAATCCTGGAAAATGAAGCGCATGAGTCTGCTGTTGCAGAAAGCATGGTTGATCAGAAACTTGCCAAGCGGTTCAAGGATTTCATCTTCCGGCTCCGGGAATTAATGCGCCTGCTCAATGCGGGAGTCCGCAATTACGATGCCCTGACCGAATTTGAAGCGCGCTGGCAGGAAATTCAGCAGAACAAATACTACCCTGCCACTATCAACCTGTTATCCCAAAAATTCAACCAACTGATCTTCCACAATCAAAAGCTGGCCACCGAAAAAACCGAAGCCAGCAACGGCAGGAGGTTAGTCCTTTCCGACATGCACCTCCTGAAAATCCCCGACAGTTTAAGGGACAAGGCCAACATCAGGGAGCTCTGGCTGAATGGCAACCGCCTGGAATTTCTTCCGGACTGGCTCGGAGAATTGAAAAACCTGGAAAAAATCTATCTCACGCACAATAATTTCTACCTCTTCCCTGCCCCGCTCCTGGATAAAAGGCTTAAAAAACTGCGCTATATTGACCTGCGCCACAACCAGATAAAAATAAAAAACACTACCGGGCCCCGGCCTGGACTGGCAACCACACGACAAGAAGTGAGCGTGCTCCTGGCAGAAGCACAAAAAATGATGGAAAGCACTCAGGGGCACCTGGAAACCATACGGGAACTGATCGAAAACGAGGATGTCAAAGCCGCCGCGAAATATTTTGAGCGGCTAAATCAAGAATATAAAAACAAAGGGCGGATTTCGGAAAATACGGCTGACGAAACCTCCGATTTCTTAACCTTACTGATTAACCGGATTAATCAACTTTACCGGGCTGCCAATAACGGATTAATCTCCAATAATGACTATGCCGCAACCCTCAGTCAAATCACTCATTCCTTGCTGAAGGAATCCAGGATTTACTTCGACAATATCCCAAACGACAAAGATCAACCGTAAATTCCTCATTTCCGTTTTCCGAAAAAATTCAGGGAACACCCTGAAAACCCTGAATTTTTCCCGACTTCTCAGCTTCTGTCATCGGCCAACAGACCATAAATTTAATTCAGCCCAAGCTTAACCGCTTGTAATTGAATTGATTACACAACCGCCTGGCGAACAGTCATTCGTTTGGCATATTTTTTATTTCATATCCTGTAAGGATCATCAAATTTTCAACCGCAATCCCAAAACACTTTAATATGTTATCTACCCCCCCTACCCACTCAGCGGCCTCCATGGCCTGCCTCCTCAACAAAGCCCTCCGGGGCCTGCGGCGTTCCGCCCGGGCACCGCCTTCCTCTTCCCGATTCCCTCATACCCAAGACGGCCTATTGCAATCTCTTTAATCACTAAAAATTTAAGGCCATGTACGAAAATTTTCAGAACATGCACCCCGCCTTCGTCATACTGATTGCAATAGCAATAACCCTGCTTTTATCCGGCTCTTCCCGGCGCCAAAGAAGGCGAAGAAGGTATTACGACGACAGGCGCAGCAACGTCAGTGCCGAGGCCGCCGGCCTTTTTGTATTCCTCTTCCTGGCCGGCGCCATTTCAATGGCCAGCCAAATCCGAAACAGCCCGGCGCCCGTTCCTGAACCGGAAAAACAATGGCATGAAACCCTGCCGCCAAAGGTGTCGGACGAGGAAAAGCAGGACGAAAAGAAGTACCACCTCGACCGTTATCTGCGCGACAGCGTCATTCCCGCCAGCCTGCGCATCAACGAGAGCCCGAGCCGGAATTAACAAACTATTCTATCCATTCCAAAACCTGAACACGATGGAAATTTTCCAATGGTTTATGCAAACCCTTCTTCCAGAACTAATGGTGATCGAACCCCTTTTATTAATTTTCAAAAACACAACGTACTATGGCAGCGACCTTTCTTCTTGTGACATCAATCTTCGCGGCTGCCCTGATGGTTATAGCAGCCGAAAGAAGCATTTCGGCATCGCCGCCCTCTTCCCGCCGGGAAGAGCACCGTCGAGTAGAGCCGGATTACAGATACTATGAAAATTGCGATTACGATTACGATCCATACGAAAATCAAGCCCCTTCTTTACAGTGGCTGATTTTTGTCTTAGCCGCCTTTTTCTTCATGTGGCTGATGTACAGCTAAGTATTTTAGTCAGGGTTCCGGCAAGCCGGGTGGGGCAACCGCCTCCCCGGCTCACTTTTTTTCCATCATCCCCCTCAGCCCCTCCCGCACCCTTTCCAACCGCCCAATCCACTCCTCCTTCTCCCGCTCCCACTCCTGCAGCCGCTCTATCTCCCGCCGGGCGCCTTCAATGGTAAACCCCCGCTCCTTGACCAGCTCGTAGATCAGGTTGAGCTGCTCGATGTTCTGCACGGTGAAGCGGCGGTCTCCTTTGCTGTTCTTGTGGGGCCTGAGAAAACCGAACTCGTTCTCCCAAAAACGGATCAGCGACTTCGAGACTTCGAACATCTTCGCTACCTCCCCGATGCTGTAGTAGCGCTTGAGATCTTCCTCGTTTTTTTCGTATATGGGCAGCTGCTTCATGGCGGATGGTGGTTATGGGGTGTTTTGGTGTTGGGGTGTTTTGGTGTTGTGGATCGTGCGCATACCTCAAGGTAAGCCTTTCTCGCTGAAGCGTCAAGGCGCAAGGCACAACAGTACAGGAATTTCAATACGAAAACAATCATTCAAAATATAACGAATATAAAAGCAATGACTGCTTTAATAATGATTATAAAAATAACGAAAGCAGGTTCGGGGTTTGGCCTTGTCGCCTCGTCAAACGTTAAGCTGCTTCGTACCCGTATGGCCAGCCGGGCAAACATGGTACACAAAAGGGTCATACTGCCAGACATTTTTCTGGACACAGAGTACGCCGACCTGCCTGCCGCGAGGCGCGGCCTTGCCCGCCTGCCTACCTGGCAGTAATGGCAGGCAGGCTGTGCCGCAGGCCGGCAGGCAGGCAGGGAAGACACAGAGCCACACAGAGACCTGATTATCAATGGAAAAAACTCCGCGTACTCTGTGTTGGCCTCGGTGCTCTCTGTGTCCAAAACCATTTTGTCCAGTGGTGTGCAAAAGGGTTCCGGCTGTGTCCGTACACCCTGCCTGCCCGCCGGACAGGGTGCCAGCCGGCCTGGCAGGCAAGCGAACACAACCCCTGGTTCATTCTGTCTGGTGTTAGGACGGGTAGCCGTATACTCCCTATCTCACCCCAACTTCCTCCTCAGCAACCCACTGGCCACCTTCGGGTCTGCTTTCCCCTTCGAGGCCTTCATCACTTCTCCCATAAAGAAGCCCATCAGGCCCTTCTTGCCGTTGCGGTAGCGCTCTACTTCTTCCGGATTGTTGGTCAGGGCCTCGTCTACCAGCCTTTCCAGGAAGCCCTCGTCTGAAGTTTGAATGAGGTTGAGGGCCTGGGCGGCCTCCAGCGGGGAGCGGCCCGGGGCTTCCGCCAGCACCGGGAAGATGTGCTGGTAGGCAGCGGCACTGGCTACCTTCCCCTCATCGATCAGCTGGATAAAGGCCGCCAGATGATTATGGCCGACGGGGAAATCGGTTATGCCGATCCCCTGTTCATTGCAAAATGGCGCCACTTTGTTGATGATCAGGTTGGCTGCGGCTTTGAAATTGCCGGTATGTTCGCACAGGGCCAGGAAAAAGAGGGCGGTGGGCTGTTCCTGGGTGAGCAGGCTGGCGTCATACGCCGGCAGGCCGTATTCTTCCTGTAACTGCCGCAAGAGTTCCCGGGGAAGGGCCGGCAGGGACTGCCGGATCTTTTCAACGTATTCCTGGCTCAGCACCACCGGGGGCAGGTCCGGCTCCGGAAAGTAGCGGTAATCGTGCGCGTCTTCCTTGTCGCGCAAGGGGGCGGTCACGCCGGTGGCCGGGTCGAAGTTCAGGGTCTGCTGCTCGACCCGGCCGCCGGATTCGACCAGGCCGATCTGCCGTCTGGCCTCGTATTCGATGGCGCGGCGGGCGTAGCGCATGGAGTTGAGGTTCTTGATCTCGCAGCGTTCTCCCAGGTTGGGGTCGCCCTTGAGTCGCACCGACACGTTGCAGTCGCAGCGCATGGACCCCTGCTCCATATTGCCGTCGCAGATATCCAGATAACGCATCAGCTGGCGCATGCCCGACATAAAAGCGTCCACCTCTTCGGCAGAGCGCAGGTCCGGCTCGGAAACGATCTCCAGCAGGGGCACGCCGGCCCGGTTGAGGTCGATCAGGGAATACGGGCCTTCGGAATCATGCATGGACTTGCCAGCGTCCTCTTCCATGTGGATGTGGTGGATGCGGATGGTCTTCTCTTCCTCGCCCACCCGGATGTTCAGCGAACCGCCGACGCAGATGGGAGCGCGGTCCTGCGTGACCTGGTAGCCTTTCGGCAGGTCGGCGTAGAAGTAGTTCTTGCGGTCAAAAGCACTCCGCAGGTTGATCTCGCTGCCCAGCGCCAGCCCCAGGCGGACGGCGTATTCCACCTGCTTCCTGTTCAGGCGGGGCAGCGTGCCGGGATGCCCCAGAGAGATGGGGCTGACGTGGGTATTCGGATCTCCTCCGAAACTGGCGTCATCCCCGCAAAACGCTTTGCTCCGCGTCGACAACTGGGCATGTATCTCCAACCCGATTACCGTCTCGTACTTATCGTAAGGCATGGTATTCGTTTTATAACTGCCGGATATATCCGCCTGGCGGCTCGTGAAGCGGCGCTCCTCGCTCCGCCCTGCGGAACGCCTGCCGGCTGGAAGGATTGAACTGCTCCCCCGTACTACTAGACGTTTTCTGGACACAGAGTACGCCGAGAAGACACAGAGCTGCACAGAGACCTGATTATCAATGGAAAAAACTCCGTGTATTCTGTGTTGGCCTCAGTGCTCTCTGTGTCCAAAACCATTTTGTCCAGTGGTGTGCTGCTTCCCCAAAAGCCCCGTTCAATCCTTCCAGCCTAAAACAACAAAGCGCTGGCCAGCAGGGTGAGCAGCAAAAATACAGTAAAAATGAACGTATACGAAACGTTGACGATGCTATACTTTATCAAAGTCTTGAACCAGTGCTGCCGATAGAAGCGCCGCATAGCGATAAACAGGTAGAAGAGCACCCCAAGGAAGGCCAGGCCGAGCAGCATGCCTTCATTAAACACGCCGGAATACCGGCTCAGCCTGGCGTCCATAGCCAGAAAGGCCACGGAAAAAACCAGAAAGGCAAAGGCGTGGTAATGAAAGGAAAAAACCAGGTGCTCCACATAGTAATGGCTGCGGCGGATGTACAGCAATTTCAGCAGCAGGGCCAGGGCAGGCATCATCAGCACCACCATCCAGATGAGCTTGCCCAGGACAAATTGGGTAAAGTTCCCGCCCCGCCGGTTGAACTTGGCTACCTGCCGGAGCTGGATCTGGCTCATGAAGGTTCCGTCTCCGTAGGTGGCCGCAAAGCTGTCCAGCGGCATCTCCACGGCATCCCTCGAACTGATATCAACTGTCTTTACCGTGAATTTCACAGAATCGGCGTCGAACACAAAATATCCCAGGGTGAGGCTGTCCGAGCGGCTGTCGCCCAGGATTCGTTCCAGGGAGTCCAGGGCCGGCGCCAGGACAGGCTCATTGGGATAGGCCGCCTCTACGGTTTGCCGGGCACTGTCCAGCTGGTCCCGGAAATCTGCCAGGTGAGCCTTTTTCCATTGCCGTTCCGTAATTTCGTTAATCTGCTGTTCCAATTCATCAAACCCCACATAACCCAGAACCGCAAAATGCACGATGGCCATCACGAAAAAGAGGCGCAGCGGCGGCACGTAGCGCTTGTGGTGGCCCTTGAAGTACTGAATGGTGAGCTTTCCCGGATTAAAAAGAGCGCCCAGGGTGCGGAAAATCTTGGAGTCGATGTTCAGGACCGACTCTATGAAGTCCCGCACCAGTTCCCAGACGGGAATCTTCCCCGTGGTGTGTTTCTGCCCGCATTTGGAGCAGTACTCCCCATACGGAGGAAGGGGGTAATGGCAATTGTGGCAATAGCGGGAAGTGCCGGCGGCCTCGTTTTCCATAGCGGATCAAAGTATGGCCTTAAAATAGACAGGATTTACAGGATTTGCAAGATTAACAGCGGCAGGATGGTGAAAATAGGCTGGATTGGACTTGCCCCCGGCCTCAGCCTGACCCTCAAACCTTCGGTTTAATCAGCGTGCCGTTCCTGTTTCCGGCCCCTGAACGGAATTTCGCGAATCCCGCCTTTCCCCAAACAATATGCCCGCCATTCCGGCAAAAGCAGCGAATAAGCTTTCCCCCTATCCGGTTGACCGCCGTATCCGGCGCTCCGGCCATTCCCCCATCCTGAGCGGCAGCGCTATAAATGCCACTTTCCTTCCTTTATAACTCCTTGAAAACAAAGGATAATTGATTTTTATTTAGAACGAGTCTAAATAATTTTGCTTCCTGAACTTTACCAAAAGCCAGGTTCTTTTTTAAATGAAAAGCTTTATATCTTTGCGGTGTTTTTTGAGAAGCCTATTGCACTTGGTTTCCATAGGTTTACCGGCATCAGGCTAAGTAACAACTAACGACAAAACGAATGAGTAATACAACGAGCAAGGCGATTTTCACTATCGTTGCGATGCTTTCCGCCGATGCCGCATGGGCGCAGGCCGGGAACGGCAGCTCAGGCTACGGAACCTACTTTGTCTACGGCCTGATCGCCGTGGCGGTCCTCGTATTTTTCATGATCATCCTGCAGGTGGCGGACAATCTTCTGGTCATCGAGGCCAAGCAGTCCGGCGCGGCGAATACCGGTGCCAATTTCTCCCTCTTCCCCAACTGGAAGGAGCTTTTCGCCCCCCGCCTGCCGGAATATCTCGAAGGCAAGCCGGTGACCATTCTGCGCCGCGGGCATGACATCAACCTGGAGGGAGAGGCAGAACAGGTGATCGACGAATCGGTGAAAGCAAAGACTTTCGCTGTGCAGCCACCTAACTTCACAGGCCTTTCTCCCATCCCCAAGGTGCTGGTGGAAGTCGGGGATGAGGTCAAGGCGGGCGACCATCTCTTCTTCGACAAAAAACGCCCGGAAATCCTGCACGTTGCGCCGGTGAGCGGCGAGGTCATCGCCGTCAACCGGGGCGCCAAGCGCTCCATTTCCGAGATCGTCATCCTGGCCGACAAGGAAATGAAGTACCGCGAAATGAAAGCCTTCGACCTGGACGGCAGCAGCCGGGAAGAGCTGGCCAGCTACCTGCTCGACGCCGGCGTATGGCCCCTGATCCGGCAGCGCCCCTATGACGTTATCCCGGAACCGGATGCGGCGCCCCGCGACATTTTTATTTCTACCTTCGACACCGCCCCGCTGGCACCCAACCTCAACTTCGTCATCCGGGGCCAGGAGGAAGCCTTCCAGAAGGGCCTTGACGTGTTGAACAAGCTGACCGACGGTACAGTCTACCTCGGGCTGGACGGGCGCGGAAAGGAAAAGCCTCATGCCGCATTCGCGGAAGCAAAAGGAGTCGAGAAGCGCTACTTCCACGGCAAGCACCCGGCGGGCAACGTCGGCGTTCAGATTCACCACATCAAACCCATCAGCGCCGGCGACAAAGTCTGGACGCTGGGCGTACAGGACGTCGCCACCATCGGGCGGTTGTTCACCGAACGGCGCTTCAACGCGCAGCGGGTGGTCGCCCTGGCCGGCGCCGAACTCCTGCAGCCCCGGTATGTGCGCACCTGCATCGGCGCCAATATCGGAGACCTGATGAAGGACAACCTGGCCAACGGCCATGTCCGCTTCATCTCCGGCGACGTGCTTTCCGGAAAAACGAAAACAGCGGAGAGCTTCCTGAACGCCTTCGACGACCAGATTACCGTTGTCCTGGAAGGAGACGACTATGAAATGTTCGGCTGGCTGATCCCTTCGATGAATACGCCCAGCATCTCGCCGACCCTCCCTTCTGCCCTGTTCCCGAAAATCAAGAAACGGGCGGAGACCAACACTCACGGAGAGAAGCGCGCCTTCGTCGTCACCGGCAGCTATGAGTCCGTCCTGCCTATGGACATCTATCCGCAGGAGCTGATGAAGTCCATCCTCATCGGCGATTTTGAAAAGATCGAAGGCATGGGCATCTACGAGCTGAGCGAAGAAGACGTGGCGCTCTGCGAGTTCGTCTGCGTCTCCAAGCAGCCCGTGCAGCAAATCCTGCGCCAGGGGCTGGACATGATGCGGGAACAAGGATAAGCCTCAATCGTTACAAAACAAATAACAATCATCTCACTACATAGAGATATGAAAAAAGCATTATTGAATTTTCTTCACAGGATAGAGCCGGACAAGGAAAAATCCCCTTTCCTGCATACGGTTTACGACGGTTTTTTCACCTTCGCCTTTACGCCCAATATGGTGACCAAAGGCGGGGTACACATCCGCGACGGCATGGACCTCAAGCGCCAGATGGTACAGGTGGTGCTGGCCCTACAGGTACTCTACCTGTTCGGAACTTACAATATAGGCCATCAGCACTTTGTCGCCCTGGGCGAACATACCGGGTTCCTGCAGGGGGTACACCTGAAGCTGATCTATGGCCTGATCGTGATCATCCCGATCTTTGTCGTCACGCACGTCGTGGGCCTGGGCATTGAGTTCTACTACGCCTACCGCAAAGGGCATGGGATCGAAGAAGGTTTTCTCGTTTCCGGCGCCCTGATCCCGCTGATCATGCCGCCGGACATCCCGATGTGGATCCTGACGCTTTCCATCATCTTCGCCGTGGTGATCGGCAAGGAGGCTTTCGGCGGCACGGGCATGAATGTGCTCAACATAGCGTTGCTGTCGCGGGTGTTCGTCTTCTTTGCCTATCCCACCTACATCTCCGGCGATGAAGTATGGGTATCCGGGCTGGAAGGCATCTCTGCCGGCGCCGCCGCCGACTACGGATGGATTCACCTAAGCGTGTTCAATCCGCTGTTCGAGGCCCTCAACCTGCCGGGCTTCAATCCGGCCTCGGTGGTCGTGGACGGTTACACCGGCGCCACGCCGCTGAGCCTGGCCTACCAGGGCGGGTGGGAAAAAGTGACGGCGACCTATTCGGAGGCGCAGATTTTGTGGGGTACGATCCCCGGCTCCATTGGGGAAACCAGCAAGCCGCTGATCATCCTCGGGGCGTTATACCTGGCGGTGACCAGGATCGCCGACTGGCGCATCATGTTCTCCATGGTGGTCGGCGCCGCTGTGATGGCCTTACTGCTGAACGCCTGGAAAGCTTCCGATTTCATGCTGGTGCCCTGGTACTACCAGTTCTATATGGGCAGTTTCTGGTTCGCGATGGCCTTCATGGCAACCGACCCGGTAACGGCAAGCGCAACGCCTACCGGCAAATGGATTTACGGCTTCCTCATCGGTTTCATCGGCATGATCATCCGGGTGCTGAACCCGGCATATCCGGAGGGCTGGATGCTGGCCATTCTGTTCATGAATGTGTTCGCGCCCCTGATCGACTACTACGTCATCCAGGGCAACATCAACCGGCGCCTCAAAAGGGCTAAGGCAGTGGCCTGAACCTTGAAAATCCATTTCCTGACATAAAATCAGCAAAATGTTTACGACGAAATATATTATAGGTTTTATCCTCATCCTGACTGCTTCGGTGGCGGTGGCGCTGACCGGCCTTCGGGAGGTGACCTACAAGAAAGCTGTTCAGAATGAAGATATTTTCAACAAAAGGGCTATCCTTTCCGCCATTGAGGATTACCTGCCCGACGGCAAGAAAGTGAGCGACCTGTCCGACCAGGAAGTTTCCCAGCTCTTCGCGCAGATGGAACAGCCCGTCCTGAATATGCAGGGGGAAACCCTGGAAGGCGTACAGGCCGAGAACATCGACATGGCCAAGGAACGCAAAAAGCCGGAGGCCGATCGCCGCCTGCCGCTCTACATTTACGAACACAACGGGGAGAAATTCTACATTCTTTCCATACGGGGCAACGGCCTGTGGGACGAAATCTGGGGCAACATCGCCCTGAAGAGCGACGGCAACACCGTGGCCGGTGCTGCCTTCGACCACAAAGGGGAAACTCCGGGGCTGGGCGCCGAGATCAAAGATAATCCCTCTTTCCCCGAACAATTTCAGGGAAAAAAGCTCTTTGAAGATGGGGAGTACGTTTCGATAGACGTGGTAAAACCCGGCGCCAGGAAAACGGATCATACGGTAGATGGCATCTCCGGCGCTACCGTTACCGGCGACGGCGTGGCCGAAATGCTCTACCGGGGCCTGAAATACTATAAACCCTTTCTGGAAGAAATACGACAATCCGAAAAGGCACAGGGATTGTTGACTCAATAAAACAGGACTTTCGGCGCCGGCAGGCGCCTAAGGCATAAAAACAGAAAACAATGGCTGAAACTGCTGTTAAAGAAAAAGAACCCTTATTTCAGTTTGGGAAAAAAGAGCGCCAGCTGCTCTCCGACCCGCTGAACGACAATAACCCCATCACTGTCCAGGTGCTGGGCATTTGTTCGGCGCTGGCTGTGACTTCGCTGGTTTATCCCTCTTTTGTGATGGCGATTGCCGTGATCTTCGTGACCGGCTTTTCCAGCCTGTTCACTTCCATGCTGCGGAGTTACATCCCCAAACAGGTGCGCATGATCGTCCAGCTCGTCATCATCGCCTCCCTGGTGACGGTGGTGGAGCTGACCCTGAAGTACCTCAACTACCCGATCTACAAGCAACTGTCCGTATACATCGGCCTGATCATCACCAACTGCATCGTGATGGGCCGCCTGGAGGCCTTCGCCATGGCCAACAAACCCTGGCGGTCGTTCATCGACGGCATCGGCAACGGCCTGGGCTATGGCGCTATCCTCATCATCGTCGGCATCATCCGGGAAATATTCGGCAAGGGCAGCCTCTTCGCCGGCAGCCCGATCGAAATGAAAATCATCGGCCCGACAGCGGATTACTTCATCAATACTACGGATAGCGTGATGTTCGGCTGGTACGCCAACAACAACCTGATGGTGTTGCCGGCAGCGGCCATGTTCATCATCGGCATCCTGATCTGGATTCAGCGCAGCTACAACACCAAACTGGTGGACGTATCCTAAACAGACAACAGACAACAAACTTTACCCCGAGCGAAGCCGGGGTGACAAACAACCAAAACATGGAATTCCTGAATACCTTCATAAAAGCTGCCTTCATCGAGAACCTCGTGCTTGCCTACTTCCTGGGCATGTGTTCTTACCTGGCGGTTTCCAAGAGTGTGAATACAGCCTTCGGCCTGGGCCTGGCAGTGATCTTCGTGCTCGGCATCACCATGCCGATCAACTGGGTCATCAGCGAGTACCTGCTGAGCGAGAGCGGCCTGTTCGGGGTCGACCTCACCTTCCTGCGGTTTATCCTCTTCATTGCGGTTATCGCCTCCATGGTGCAGCTTGTTGAGATGGTGGTGGAAAAATTCTCGCCCGCCCTCTACGCTGCGCTGGGAATCTTCCTCCCGCTCATTACGGTGAACTGCGCCATCCTGGGCGGCTCCCTGTTCATGGTGTCGAGGGAATACACTTTCAGCAACTCGATCGCCTTTGGCCTGGGCGGCGGCTTCGGCTGGTTCCTGGCCATCATCGCCATCGCGGCCATCCGGGAGAAAATCCGTTATTCCAATGTGCCGCCGGCCCTGCGCGGCCTGGGCATGGCCTTCATCCTGACGGGGCTGATGGGCATCGCATTCATGAGCCTGATGGGGATCGACCCGGCAACGTATGCGGCGAACTAGAAAATTAAAACTACTCAGATACAATGACTACAATCATATTAGCTGTCGCAGTTTTTAGCCTTGTGATACTGGCGTTGGCTTTCATGCTGATCTACGCACGGAAGCAGCTGGTGCCACAGGGTGACGTCAAGATCATCGTCAACGGAGACGAAGCCAACCCGCTGCTGGTGCAGCCGGGATCTTCCCTCCTTTCCGCCCTCTCCGACAAGAGCGTCTTCCTGCCTTCCGCCTGTGGCGGCGGCGGCACCTGTGCCATGTGCGAATGCCATGTAGACGAGGGCGGCGGCGATGTGCTGCCTACCGAACTCAACCACCTGACGCGGCGCGAAGTGGCCGAACACAAGCGCCTGGCCTGCCAGGTGAAAGTGCGCCAGGACATGCGCATCCGCGTACCCGAAGAAGTATTCGGCATCAAGAAGTGGGAATGCGAGGTGGTATCCAACTACAACGTGGCTTCCTTCATTAAGGAGTTTGTCGTCAGGCTGCCGGAAGGCGAAACCCTCGAGTTCGAATCCGGCGGTTACGTGCAGATCGACGTGCCCGTCATCGAAGTGAATTTCAAGGACTTCGACATCACCGCCCACCCCCGCATGACCGACAAGAAGCCCGACGAATACAAGGAAGAGTGGGACCAGTTCAAGATGTGGGACCTCACGATGAAGAACGACGAGGAACAGTTCCGCGCCTACTCCATGGCCAACCACCCGGCGGAGGGCAATATCGTGATGCTCAACATCCGGATCGCCACGCCGCCCTGGGACCGTAAGAACAACACCTGGATGGCGGTCAACCCGGGCGTCTGCTCTTCCTACGTCTTCTCCTGCAAGCCGGGCGACAAGGTGACGATCTCCGGCCCCTACGGCGAATTCTTCATCAAGCCGACCAAGAAGGAAATGGTTTACATCGGCGGCGGCGCCGGCATGGCTCCACTGCGCTCGCATATCTTCCACCTGTTCCATACGCTGAAGACCAAAGACCGCAAGGTTTCTTACTGGTACGGCGGACGCTCCAAGCGCGAGCTGTTCTACACCGACGATTTCCGCGATATCGAGAAGGATTACGACAACTTCAACTACTACATCGCCCTGTCGGACGTAAAAGTCGCAAAGGAGGTTGACAAGTGGAAGACTAAAGAAGACATCAATGATAAAGCCGGCGACGGCTTCATCGGCTTCATCCACCAGGTGCTGTACGATGAGTACCTGAAGAACCACCCCGAGCCGGAAGAGGTGGAATACTACCTCTGCGGCCCGCCCCTGATGCTTCAGGCCGCCCTGAAGATGCTCGACGAGCTGGGCGTGCCGGATGAGAATATCGCTTTCGACGACTTCGGGAGTTGATCGGGCAAAAAAAAACCGCAGCCAGGAAACGCTGCGGTTTTTTTTTGCCCTCGGCTAGTGGCCAGGCGACTTGCCTATCCCTAAGCTCTGCGCCAGTTCGCCTGGCCACTAGCGGCGCTGCTAAAGTTACGGCTTTTTTTTGGCAAAACCAGGACAGTCAGCAGCCGTCTGTCAACACTTAAATCAAGCGAAAATTTTCCTGTCGAGAGGTTATTTTTCTAATTATCAGAACTTTAATGCGTTCGCCTTTGAGCGTCGGCACAATAATATGCACAAATTTTTTTTTCATTTCTTCACCCATTGCCGGATAAAACGCCTGCCAGGCAGCACGATTTCCATCCAATAGGCCCCGCCGGGCAATGCTTTGACGTCCAGTAGGTATTCATTCTTATTGGGGTTCGCCATTAGGACGGCCTCGCCCATTTGGTTAAATATATTTACAGCCCGCATGAATTCCCCTGTTTCCGTTTTCACCCAGGCAGACTCGTTTGCCGGGTTGGGAAAAATGAGCACCTCCTTTTCTTTGAATGGCTCTGTGCTGGAAGTGACATTTTCGTACGTTATGTTATCGACGACGATCTCGGCGTAGCCGTCGTAACCGCCGTTGAATGGAGGCGTTCCGTAGTTGGGGTCGTATACACCTTTGGCCTGGATATGAAAAATCAATTGGGCGGCTGCTTCGGGCAGTACCGCTTCAATCTGGATAGTTTCCATTTCCCCGGTGAGTTGCTCGTCGATCCAGTGAGTAAGCTGGAAGCCGCCGCTGCCTCTGATTTCGATCTTAGCCTCGCCGGGCGGAACGATGCTGTCGTACCGCACTTCCATGCTCAGGCGGAAATGCCGGGAAGAAGGCATGAAAACAGTTTCGGCATACCCGGGAGCGCCGCCGACGCTGGAAGGGCTGGGCATGTTGTTTTTCACCAGCACGGCATATTGCCCCATACTGGGGTTGCTTACTTTTTCAACCGGGAAGAATTCGGGGCTTAAAAAGGGAGCGCTCCAACCTTCGGGCCTTTCAGCGCCGAAGCCCAGGCTTACCCATGCCTCAAATCCCGGGTTGGGGATTTGCGCCAACAAAGAGAACGGAAGGAGAAGGAATGATAATAGAGTTGTTTTTATCTTTTTCATGACAAGCGTTTTTTAGCAATTGTATAAAAAAGCCTCAACCTGCCGGGTTAAACCAAGCGGGATCACACCGCAAACCCGGCAGGTAGATTGTTCAAAACAGCGGGGGTTTTGGAAAAAACTTCTCTGTATTTTTGAACGCCCTGCCTGACACGTTTTAAAGTTCAAGTG
Organism: Phaeodactylibacter sp.; assembly: GCA_024102975.1. Taxonomy (GTDB): domain Bacteria; phylum Bacteroidota; class Bacteroidia; order Chitinophagales; family Saprospiraceae; genus JACJXW01. The sequence continues at coordinate 24,747 of JAGFJD010000437.1, forward strand.
CAAGTATCAAGTTCAAGTGCAAAAACGGGGCCGCTCTGGTTTTAGCCTTGCGCTTGCGCTTGCACTTGCGCTTGATACTTGAATTTGCACTTGAAGCGGCATTATTCCGCAGGGTTCAGCCTCATTGTTTTACTACCCGCCCCCAGTATCGCTTCCCGTCACTGCCCTGCAGCAAAAGCTGGTATATGCCCGCCGGCAGGCCGGTTAGCTCGACTTCGCTCGCTACGACTTCGCCCGCTACAACTCGCCGCTGCTCCCGCAGCAATGTGCCGGCAAGGCCAAAAAGCTGCCAATGTACAGCCTCAATCCCGTCCGGCAGGCTAAACCAGGCGGTGCCGCCCGTTGGGTTTGGGAAGAGGAAAACAGGCTCGGGGGCTTGCTCTTCACGGGAAGATGTAACCCAGTAACAAGGGGAATAATCATAGGGGCTAGCTGGTTTAAATCGCAGGCCGTAGATGGTTTGCAGGCCTAAGCCTTCTACTTGTTTTTCTATAATGATGCGCTGATCCAAAAAAATTTCGCCATTCATTAAGTGTTCCTCTGACAAGTCGAAATAGGTATAGTTTTCTGCAGCCAGGCAGGCGTATTCCGGCGGTATATCGTCTGGCGATATAGGCCCGGCCAGGTCGTCCAGCCAATGGTTGAACAACACAGAGGCCCGGTAACAGGGCGGTTCCAAAAAAACAGTGCGATCCCACCATACCTTAACTGGCTGGTGTTTTGCCCAAACGTAAATAAAAATATTGAGGCCCGAATAACAATTTCCTAAGGGGAACGGCCCGGTAGCCGGAGAGCCTCTGTTGATTATTTTTTTTGACAATTTATTCCTTAATAGAAAGTAACTTGTCCCTGCCCTGATTTCAAATATAGAGTCAAACGGCGATAAAAGCTCCTGTTCGCCAAAACCTGGATCTATGTCGTTAGTCGCAAGCGTGTCATACCCTACTACGACGGAATCCTGGTTGCCGACCGCATCCTCGAAGTACAAAGTGGTTTCAAAATGAGCCGTTTGCTGCGTCAGAGAGACTTGCCAAGTAGCAACCAGCAGGCAAAAAAGGGAAATTATCCGTATCATGGCTCATTGTTTAACGACGGTTTCGGCAATGGTTTCCCCGTCCAGGCACAGGGCCAGGTAATGCGTGCCTGCCGGCACCTGGCTGGTAGAAAGGGACTTTTGGTAACTTCCCGGCGAAACCAGGTACTCGGAATGAGCCAGGACATCGGTGCCGCCGGCAGCCGGCACCAGCCAGATTTCCAGATGGCCGGCCTCTTCGGCGGTAAAGTCCACCTGCAACGTGCCGGAAAACGGGTTGGGGTATTTGCCCGTGATGGCAATCCGGTGGCCCGGGTCCTCCTCGTCGCATTCCACGGCTTCGAAAGTGAAAGTTAACGCCTCCTGCGCCTCGTCTCCGCAGTAATTTTCCATTTTCAGGACTGCCGTATAGGTTTCGCCGGGCTGAAAGCCGTGCGGATAACCGTAAGGCGGGCTGACTGCCCTGGAAATGCAAAACCGGTTGGCCGGCCCGCTCAGCAGGCCGGTGCTGTAGAGTAAGGCACCGGAGCTTTCATAAAAATCGACCTGGTAATAATCGTCGTGCATGCTTGCCGACAGGTGCAGGCAGTAGGAGCAGTCGTCCACGCTGCCTTCGTTGGGCAAAACGTGGATATTGGCCATCGGCGGCGGGCAATCGTCGGTAATCTCTTCGATGTAAGCGCAATAGGTATTTGTGCTCAGGTTCTCCAGGATTTGGGTGATCTGGCCTTCGGTATAAGCGGCGCAGCATTCCGTATACCGGGAATAAGACATGATGTTGTTGTTGACGTAAAGCCAGCTGCAGCAGGGATAGGGCAAGCAAGGGGAAGGCATGTCGCACAGATCCGGGTAATCTTCCGTTCCGTTGCCGTCGTAATCCAGGGAGCGGTCGTAAACCACTTCGGGGTTGAGCAGGTTGTCAAAGCATTGCCGCCAGCGCCCTTCCCAGCCTACTCCCGGGAAGGGGAAAGTATCGGCCGTGTCGCCGTCGCAATTGTAATCATATTTAAACCTCACGCGGGGAGTGTCGCCTATGCCATCATCTTCAAAAGAATGCAACAAGCTTAACACATGCCCCATTTCATGGTTGAACACGCCAACGCCAAAATCTTCGGCGGTAAAAGCGTTGCCGGGTTGCCCGTTGGCGACGCCATTGGCATCGCCTGAAACATCCACAAAATAGGCGTTGTACTCCGTATTGATATTTTGGCCGAAGTTGCTTTGGAAAAAAGGGAAGTTAAACCCACTGGTATTTTGAGCCGTATCGCTACACCACACATACACCCCGGACAGCACATAACGGAAGGGGACGCATTGCTCCGGCTTTACGTCCTGCGGTTGGATACCCCAAAACGTATCCTGCACCCATTGCATTCTGTTGTTTTCCAGAGCGTCGTTTGCCCTTTTTATAATATCTTCGGCCAGCTCGTAAGCGTCGTCGCCGGGGATGTTTTGTATGCCCAGCGGGTCGAGCGTGCCTTCGCAGTTGTCGTCCAGGAAAAAATGCAGGTTTATCCGTATCCAAACCTTGATGCAGCTTTCCTGTATGGCATCCACGTCAAAACAGAAGTTCGGCGCCGATTCCGGCGCGTAAGACGGCGTTTCCTCCGTGACGCCGCAATCTCGTATCCCTTCGTACTGCCCGCTTTGCGCACGGGCGAAATGGCCAGTCAGGGCCAGGAAAGAACAGCTAAAAAACAATTTAAAAATTTTTAGATGTGATAGGGGGGGGCAAACCGTGTTAGAAAGTTTTTCTTCGTCATAGCGCTAGATTTAATGGTAAAAAACGAGTTTTTCTGTATTCGCCGACAGCGTATTTTAAATAAATTACAGCAATGCAAGAAGTTACGGCTGTGTAAGTTACAGCTATTATGCCATAATTCCAAGAGCGGCAATGTTAAAGCTTTTCAACGAAATCTATCTAAAGGTGTATAATTTTGTATATGGCCAGGCCAACCAGAAGCTGCTTCGAACTGTTAAAAATTCTGAATATTCTGAGTCCTGAAAATCACCCATCATGCCCACTGCCTCCATACCCAAATCCACCCTCGATTTCCTGAAAGCCCTGCGCGAAAACAACAACCGCGAATGGTTCACTGCCAACAAGGATCGGTACAAAAAAGAACACGCCTACATGGTTGAATTCGCGGAAACCCTGCTCGCCCGCATGGGGCAGCACGACCAGCTCGTGCCCATGACCGGCAAGCAGAGCCTCTTCCGCATCTACCGGGACGTGCGTTTTTCCAAGGATAAATCCCCCTACAAAGCACACTTCAGCGGCACCATGAAGCGGGACACAAAATGGCTGCGCGGCGGCTACTACTTCCACATCGAGCCGGGCGGCTCCTTCGTGGGCGGCGGCTTCTGGGGCCCCAACTCCAACGACCTCAAGCGCATCCGCCAGGAGCTGGCCGCCGACGCCGAACCGCTGCGGAAGATCATCGCCGCGCCCGAATTTGCCGAAACCTTTGGGGAATTGCAGGGCGAACAGCTCAAGACCGCCCCCCAGGGCTATTCCCAGGACCATCCCAACATCGACCTGCTCCGCTACAAACAGTTCCTGGTCTCCCAATCCTATACCGACAAGGAAGTAACTTCCCCCGACTTGCTGGACAAAATGGTGCTGGCCTTCCAGCGCATGCGCCCCTTCTTCGACTACATGAGCGAGGTGCTGACCACCGACGAAAACGGCGTGCCGATCGAGTAGTTTTTAAGCGCTGTTTCTTACCCGACCCTGTTTATGAGATTGCAAGACGGCCGCGCAAAAAATCCGGCCTTTCTTGCTATTTTCATACGGGATATCCGGCCCGAAAAGCAACACCAGGCCCCGTTGATTGTCTTTAACCAGGAAGCATAACCTATACAGCCTGCTTCAGGCGCGAGTCCCCGGTTTCTGCCAATCAATCATCCGACTCCCTGTATTTCCAACGACGCATCTCCTCTCTGTTGAGAGGGAGGGGTGAGCATTTTTTCTCTAACAAAACGAAAAAAAATGAAGCAATTTTCTACGTTCGCCATAGCGCTCGGCATCTTGCTCCTGCCCGGATGCGGTGCCGGCGACGGGAATGCCGAACAGGCTGCCAAAGAAGCCTGCGATTGCATGCGGCCCCTGTCAGAATCCTACGAATCCTTCCGGAAAGCCCGGGAGAAAAACGACACCGAAGCGCTGCAGCAGTTTGTCGAGGAAATGGAAGCTGCGAATGAAGCGCTGAGTTCCTGCGCGGAAGGCATCGAAGAGCGCTTCGGCCCGCTGGAAGGGGAACGGGAAGACCGGGTCAAAGCCGCCATGCAGAGGATTTGCCCGGAAGTTATCGCCAGGCTCAATGAGGCGGAGAATGCCCTGGTGCAGTGATGAAAGGGTTGTTGCGGGATGTAAGGGAGGCTGCGGGAAAAAATGACAACCAGCTATCACTCTGTTGCCGGTTGTCCGTTGCCGGTTGTTTGTCCGGAGGCCCTGGGTTCCCAGGCCGACAACAAACAACAAACAACCAATAACCGGTCCCACCCTTATCCCGCCGAAACCGCCTGCATCAAAAAGGCACAGATCAGCGCGCCATAGGTACCCAGAGCATATCCCAGCACCGCCATCAATACGCCGACCGGCGCCAGCGCAGGGCTGAAAGCAGAGGCGACGATGGGCGCAGAGGCGGCGCCGCCGACATTGGCCTGGCTGCCTACCGCCACAAAAAAGAACGGCGCCCGGATCAGGAAGGCCGTAAACAGCAGGATAGCGACATGTACCATCATCCAGACGATACCGATGGCGAAAAGGCCCAGGTTCTGCAGTACTTCGCCCAGGTTCATCTTCATGCCGATGGTAGCCACCAGGATATAGATGAATACACTTCCCCAGCGCGAAGCGCCAACGCCTTCCAGCTTGCGGGCGTTGGTGAAAGACAGGGCCAGGCCCAAAGTGGTGGCAATGACGATCAGCCAGAAAAAGTCGGACATCAGGGAACTGAGCCCGGCGGCGTCCAGCGATTCCTTATACCGCTCCATGAACGGCGTGATGATATCCGACCCCCAATGGGAAAGCGAGACGCCGCCGAAAGCCACCGCCAGCAGGACGAAAGCATCCTTGGTGGTGGGAATGCGGGCGACGCTGGCCTGATAATCCTGAACCTTGCGTTTGAGATCCTCGATGGCGGAGTTGTCGGCCTTCAGCTTAAGGTCCAGCCGGTTCGAAATGCTGGCGCCGTAGAGCAGGAAACCCATCCAGATGTTGGCCACTACCACATCCACCACGATCATAGAGGCAAAAAGGTTGTCGCTGACATTAAAAATCTCCTTCATGGCCGTCTGGTTGGCGCCGCCGCCGATCCAGCTGCCCGCCACCGTTGACAACCCCCGCCACACCTCGTCCGGGCTGGCCTGCACCAGGCCGGGCGCCAGATAGTCGATGATCAGCAGGGCCACCGGGCCGCCCAGGATGATGCCGGTGGTGGCAGCGAAAAACATGATCAGCGCTTTGGGGCCGAGATTGAGGATGCCCTTGAAATCAATGCTAAGGCAAAGCAATACCAGGCTGGCAGGCAGCAGGTAGCGGGAAGCCACAAAGTAGAGCTGTGACTTTACGATAAACGGCTTTAGGGCACCTTCCGGAAGCGTACTCGCCGCCAGGGCCCGCTTTATTTCTCCCCAGCCGGCAGTGTCGGAAAGGCCCGGCGCCACGCCATCCTGCAGGAACTCCCGCAATTTGCCCAGGTCGTACCACTGCGGGGCAATCAGCCCCAGCGGCCAGTGGAGCAGGGCCGGCAAAAAATAACACAACAAGAGGGGCGGCACATAAGTATAGAATTTCTGCCAACGGGGGTTCTTGCTCCCGGAAGTGACAAAAACCAGGGCCAGGACCACGATGAGCAGGCCCAGCACAATAGCGTCGTTTTTGAAAACAGGTTGTATCATATTCCGCCGGTTTGGGTTCGCATGGCGGTAAAGATACTCGACAGGAACGGGTTCGCAAAATATATTCTATTGTGCCAAACCAAAACAAAATTGCAACTTTGTGGCTGAATACTGATCAAACAACCGGCTTTATGTCAGACGAAAAATTCATGGAGGAAGCCATCCGCCTGGCCATCGAGGGCGTCCGGGCCGGCCACGGCGGCCCCTTCGGCGCAGTGGTCGTCAAGGATGGCGAGATCATCGGCCGCGGCCAGAACCGGGTGTTGGCCGACAAAGACCCCACCGCCCACGCCGAAATGGTGGCCATCCGGGAGGCCTGCCGACAGCTCGGCCACTTCCAGCTCGACGACTGCGTGGTCTATGCTTCTTCCGAACCCTGCCCCATGTGCCTGGGCGCTTTATACTGGGCGCGCCCCCGGCGCATCGTCTTTGGCAGCGGCCGGGAAGACGCCGCCCGGATCAGTTTCGACGACGCCTTTATTTATGAAGAACTGGACCACCACCACAGCCAGCGCCACATCCCCACCCAACAGATGATGCGCGAAAAAGCACTTGAAGCTTTTAAAATCTGGGAGAACAAGGAAGACAAAACCCGGTATTAAAAGGACATTTAAAAAATAGAGTCATGAAAATAAACTGGCAGCGAATCGCCCTGGTCGCCGCAATCGTTGTGATGAATATAGGCTGTGACCAGGCCACCAAGGAACTGGCGCGGGATCAACTCATGGCAGAAGGGCAACTGTCTTACCTGGGCGATTTCTTCCGGCTCTCCTATGTGGAAAACAAAGGCGCCTTCCTGAGCCTCGGCGCCGGCTTGTCCGGCCACCTGCGCTACTGGACGCTGCTCATCCTGCCCCTCGCCCTGCTGGTGGGGCTGCTGGCGTATACCCTGTTTTCCCAAAACGTCAACCGCCGGCAGGCCCTCGCCTTCAGCTTCATCATCGGCGGAGGCATCAGCAACGTCTATGACCGTATCCTCTACGGGCAGGTCGTCGATTTCATGAACATGGGCCTGGGCAGCCTGCGCACCGGCATTTTCAATTTCGCCGACGTGTCGATCATGGTGGGCCTGGGCATTATGCTGCCCATGATCTTCAAAAAGGAAAAAGAAGAAGAGAAAGAAAAAATTTCCGATGCATGATACTTGAAGAATTGCGGCTCTTTACTTCCTCCCTGCCGGATCAATGGGCCTTCTATACCACCACGCTGGGCATGAAGGGGCAACGGGAAGACAGCCAATCTTTCTCCCTTCAGGCAGGCGCCACCCGCCTGGTATTTGCAGAACGGGAAGGACAGCCCTACTACCACTTCGCATTCAACATCCCTCCCTATCAGTATGAACAGGCCCTCGATTGGCTGAAACGACGGACGCCCATCCTGCGCGACGGCGATGCCGAGCTGATCGACTTCTCCAACTGGAACGCCTATGCCATGTATTTCCACGACCCGGCCGGCAACATCGTCGAGTTCATCGCCCGGCGGGACCTGGAGCACCGGGGCGAAGCGCCCTTCTCCGCCTCCGCCATCCTCTCCGTCAGCGAAATAGGGCTGCCCGTGCGCAACGTGCGGGAAAGCTTCGAATTCCTCAACCAAAAGTCCGGCCTGCCGTTCTATTCCGGCAACTACGACAACTTCTGCGCCGCCGGCGATCCGCAGGGCCTGTTCATCATCGTCGACCCCCGCGATAAGGAGTGGTATCCCACCGAAATGGCGGCCCGCTCTTTTCCCCTAACGCTTACTTTCAGAGAACGGGAACAAAGTTATGTGCTCACATTGGAAAAGGAGCAATTGTGGGTGAGAAAAGCGTAGAGCGGCTGGCCCATTGAAGGGGATAGCGCGTTTATTCAATCGCGCCGGCATTTCGTGCCACTTGCACTCCCTTAACATTGCCCCTCTTGACTCCATACAGACTTTACCTTATCTTGTGCATCTCAAACCTGGTAAAAAAAACAAACACTACTCGCGCACCTACAGCGTAACGCGCAATACCATTTTTTTAACGTGAACCCGTTCCGGCTTCCTGGCATCAGGCGAGGAGAGCGGCTATACCCCAAACGTGGCGCTCTTTGTTTTTTCACCTAAAAACTT
>JAGFJD010000440.1 GCA_024102975.1 Phaeodactylibacter sp.
GTACAAGGCCGGAGGCGCCTGATCGCCCAGGGCTTTCTCGTACAGGAAACGGGACTGCCCGAAGTCATGGATGCGTTTGTCGCGTTGCAGGCGGAGCCAGTATTCCCTGGGCGTCTGAGCAGGAAGCACAACGGCGCTGTCCAGTGGGAAATCTATCGACTGTTTGCCCAGGCCGAAGCCGGCGACGGCCAGGGGCAGGTTGTGCCGGTTTTCCAGTTCCACCTGTTTTTTCTCCCCCGAAGCAGGCAGGCCGTATGCCTGAAGGCTGAAGTTGTCGAAGGGCAGGATAAGGGAATGGACATACAGCGCCTGGCTCAGGAAATCTTCCAGTCGCGGCTGGTACTCGGGAAATTCCCCTTGCAGGAAGGCCAGGCGGGCGCTCCAGGCCGGAAAGAGACTATCCAGGGCTGGTGCCATATACTGCCGGGAACTCAGGCGGTAGAGCTCGCGGATATAGGCAGAGGCGAAACCGGCGTCCGCATACAGCGCTGCGAAAATGCTTTCCGAAACGGCGGACTGCGGGTTGAGGGCGCCGTGCCCCAGGATGGAGTACTGTTTCTGGGGCTGGTCGCCGAAGCCGTCGAAACCAAAGGGTTCCAGTTTGGCGGTAACAGGGTTGTAGTAAAAGCGCTGGTTGTGCCAGGCGATGCCGTGGTAGGCGTTGAGCACGTCGCAGAGGGCGTAATAGCGGGCCAGGCGCAGCAGGTCGAAGGCATCCTCCGGGGCGGCCTGCCGAAGGCGGAACTGTTGCATCAAGGTTACGCCTTCGAGGTAGGCGTTGTAGAGGGGCGTGCCGGGTTGGTAATCGTTTTCCTGAAAAGCCTCTACGGGAGCAGCCTGCCAGTCGAGGGCGGCGTGTTTGCCGTGGGGGTGGACATAACCATGGTGGGACAATTGCCGCCCGATGGCCTTCCAGTGCCCGTCTTCGGAGAATTTCAGGATGGGCCCTTCGCGGCGCCGGCGGAACTCTACGGCCTGTTTGTCGAAATGCTCCTCGTAGGCATAGATGCCGAGGGACCGGCCGTTGAGGCGCAGCTCCACGAAATCGTAGCGGGTGGTCAGCACATCCTCCTTTTCCCAAAGCTGATGGAGGAGCCATTCGTGCAAAAAGTAGCGGGCGCGGGGCGTATGCAGCGAAAAAGAACGCATGCGGCGCCAGGCGTTGGCCCCCTTCATTTTCACCCGGAAGGACCACTTGTCGCCCTGCAGGTGGTCGAGCCAGTCGCCTTTGAGGCGGATGTCAACCGGCAGCAGGCCACTGGAATCGCCTTCCAGTTCCGCCTCCACCCAGTCGTTGGCGCCGGTTTCCAGGATGCCGGCGCGCAGGGCTTCCTCCCGCTTGCGCTCCAGGATGTCCATCGCTTCCTTCTTCACCCGCAGGTTCAGGACTTCCGGCCGGAAGGCATCCTCCGGCGCGGCGATCCGCTCGATGAGGAAATCGTCGAAGTAGGCCTCGCCGCTGCCGCCGCCGTAGACGAAAACGCGCACCCGTTCTGTCTTTTTCCCGTAGGGGATAAAAAAACGGATTTCCAGTTTTTCCCAGCCTTTGCCGTCGCTCTCCGAGGCGATGTTTTCCTGTTTGTGCTCGGCGGCTTCGCCTTCCACCTGCACGGCCAGGATGCCGACGTTATAGGGGTTTTTCAGCCGCCAGGCGGAAGCCCGGTATGCCGTGCCCGGAGCTGGGTTTTCCAGTTCGAAGTTAAACCCGTACACTGGCTGATCGCTGGCCGGCAGGTAGCAGGAGTAGCTCCCGGTACGCGCCCGGGCGCTGCTCCTGGAGTTGCTGTCGCCAAACTCGCGGCCCTGGCTGACGAGCCTGCCGCCCCGGGTTTGTTCGGCCCCGCAGTAAACGGCGCCTTCCGGAAGCTCCTGGTAGGCATGCTGGTAAGGGCGCAGGACGGCAAAGCCGAACAGGAATACCAGGCACAGGCCCAGCACGGCGGCTATGATGCCGCCGGCCCGCCGCCGTTGCCGCCTTGTCTCGTCTTTTATAATCATATACAGGCCTCTTTTAAATTACGCGCCAGATGAATCTGGCACGTCCGGTCAGATGATCAGCTCCGGCTGGTCCACGATAGACAGCCGCGTGGCGGCCGACAGCTGGCTGACCTCGTCCTTCATCCGGCTGATGGCCTCCAGGGAGCCGGCCTTGCCGATGAAGGAAAGGCCCAGGCCGGTATCCAGCGTATCCAGCCGTTTCAGCTCCACGTAGGTGAGGTGGCGGGAGAGGATCTCGGTGATGCGCTCCAGCTGTTCCACGTCAGTGCTGATGTTGATGAACAGGCGCCCTTCCTGCCGGACCGCCCCCCGCCCGCTGAGCAGCTTGCTCAGGTACAGCAGCAGGATAATGATGGCAAAGGCCACCATAGCCAGCACCGGCTGGTTGGCCCCGCCGGCCAGCCCCAGGCCGATGGCGATAAACAGGTAGGTCAGCTCCTCGGGATCCTTGATCGCCGCCCGGTAGCGGACGATGGACAGGGCGCCGACCAGCCCCAGCGACAGGGCGATCGAAGACTTGACGATCATGATGATCAGCAGGGTGCCCAGGGCCAGGGGGAGAAAGTTGTTGGCAAACCGGCGGCGGTTGGAGATGGCGTTGCCGAAGTGAATGTAAAACAGGCGCAACAGGGCCACCAGCACAGCCGTCACCAGTATGTTGGCCAGGAATTCGCCGATGGGGACGTTATTGGAAAACTCCTGGATGTACCGCTCCTGAATCTGTTGTAGAATATTCATCTAAAGATTATGCTGTTTTCAGAGCGCAAAGATAGGCAATACCGCTTTGGATTTGAGGTTTTCGATCCGGGAGTTTATTGGGAGGCCTCACTGCGGCAAAAAAAAAGGTACCCCGGAAAGGAGTACCATCATAAACTATAAACAAACAAAAAACATTAGCGATTCTAAAACTGAAGTTGAAACAACAAAGGGTAAAAAGGGTTTAAAAATTTTTAAAAAAATTTCCGGCGGCAGGAAAAGCGGGTAGGAAGCGGTGTCGGCAGCGCTGCTTCAAAGGCCAGCAGCCAACACCAATTTCGATCATCCTTTGATCATTTGCCGACACTTTGCGGCTATTTGTTTCAATTACCGATAAAATCATGCTCCTGGCCATCTTCTCTGTTTTTCTCGGCTTTGCCGTGCTGTACGGACTTCTCTGGCTGGCTGTGCCAAAAGGGAACTTATGGTATGAGCTTTTACGCCTTCCCCCCTTCTGGCTACAGCTTCTCCGTGCCCCTTCCGGGGGCTTCCGGGAAGAACGCATCCGCTACGGCGCCCATCCCCGGCAGTATTTCCTGCTTTGCCTGCCGCAGGCACCGGTGGCTCTGAAGCCGTCTGCCATCCTCTATTTTCACGGCGGCGGCTGGCAGTTCGGCGCGCCGGAACAGTTTCGGGCGCACGCGCGGCAGCTTACTCAGAAGGGGTATGTGGTGATCCTGCCCTCCTGCCGGCGGATACCCCGGCACAATTACCGGCACTTGCGGGAAGACCTGACCGGCCTTTTGCTCAAGGTGCGGGAGGTACTGAGCCAAAAAGGCATGGGCGACAAACAGGCCATCATTGGCGGCATGTCGGCGGGCGGCAATATGGCGGCCCTGGCAGCGCTGGACCACGAGGCGCTGGCACAGGCAGGCATTCCCGCCAACTGGCTCCGGGGGCTTTTCCTCTTCGGTGCCCCGTTGTACCTGGAAAAAATGGCCGACACCTTCAGCGTCCGCAATTTTGCCGGGCCGCGGAACGACCCCATGTTCCGGCAGGCCAGCCCTTATCATTACCTCGACAAACCGCTGGCCATCCCCACTCTGATCATCCACGGCGCGAAAGATGGCATGGTGGAATACGAAAGCGTGCAGGAGTTCGCCCGGCGTTTGCAGGAGGTGAACGCCGAAGAAACCCGTTTCCTCAGCCTGCCGGAAGGCACCCACCTGGATGTGGCGAGCTGGTTTTTCCGGGAAGGGGTGGTGCGGGAAACGTTCCTGGAGTGGCTGGCAGGGTTGGATGGTTGATTGGTTGATTTTTAGCCGGCCGGGGACGAGAATGGAGTTGATTAGTTCATGGGGTGGATGGCTGAAAAGGGACTATTCAGAACGGTGTTATGCTGCTGGACATTTTTTGGACACAGAGTACGCCGACCTGCCTGCCCGTCTGCCTGCCTACCTGGCAGTAATGGCAGGCAGGCAGTGCCGCAGGCCGGCAGGCAGGCAGGGAAGACACAGAGCCGCACAGAGGCTTGATCATCAATGGAAAAACCCCGTGTAGGCTGTCAGTCTGTTGCACAAAGTCTTGGTGTGATCTTGGCGTCTTGCTGTCTTCGTGGCAAAGGCATAAGGCTCACCTAAATAGTTATACTGAAAATGATTATTGCTTATCTTGCAGGTTGCAAAAAATTTACCTCGGCCTATGAAAAGCTGCCTTTGGATTGTATTATCTTTATTTCATCTGTCGGTTTTTTCTCAGGACAACCCTGTTGTTAGCCATTCCATAATCGAGAAGCACACCCGGGCTTCCCTGCGGGAGTACTATGACTTTTTAAGCCTGCCGAACGACGCCAACTATCCGGAGCAGCTCGAACCGAACATGCAGTGGGTGGAACAAGCCTTCCGGAAGCGAGGCTTTCAGCTCAGCCGCCTGCCCACGGAAGGGTTGGAGCTTTTGCTGGCAGAGCGCCGGGTGCCGGGCGCTGCCCGCACCGTCCTTTTTTACGTGCAGGTGGACGGGCAGCCCGTCGACCCCGGAAAATGGGAACAGCCCACCCCTTTCACGCCTACGCTCAAAGAACAGCAACCCGACGGCAGTTGGCAGGCCCTGCCCTGGGAGCGCCTGTACGGCGAAGAACTTAACCCTGACTGGCGCATTTTCGCCCGGTCGGCTTCCGACGCGAAAGGGCCCATCAACATGTTCCTGGCTGCCCTCTCGGCAGTGGAAGAAGCCGGCATTCAACCTGGTTATAACATTAAAGTGGTCCTGGATTGCAAGGAAAAACAATATTATGCCAAACTTAGACCAGCCCTTTCACGACCTGCAGGCCCTGGCACAGCGGGTCATCCGGGGCGACAATTTCGAGGTTGACCTGGAAATCTTTGAGCAGTTTGCCGGGGACCTCCGCCTCTGGGTACTCGACAATTTTGACGGATACCGCATCCGGGAGCTGGCCCGCAGCATTCCGGAAATCGAATACGAACGCCGGAAGGGCGGGCTGTGGAGTGCGCTGGGCGCCAGCGGGATACAAATGTACAAACAGCGCCAGGAAAGGGAGCGGGTCAAAGCGCAGGTGCGGGAGATCGCACGCCGTTTTGAGGCTATTCACCGGTTGGTTGGGGAAGAGGAGGACGATTTGGTTTGAAGTGCGGTTCGCGGTTTGCAGGTTGTCGGGCTGCTACCGAACACCGAACACCGGGCTGAGCTGGCAGCCAGTCACTCCTTAACCCATTGCCGGACGAAACGCCGGCCCGCCAGGGCGATTTCCATCCAATAGCCGCCAGGCGGCAGGGCCCGGACATCCACCTGATATTCATTTCCGGAAGGCGATGTTTTCAGGACGAGCGCTCCCGTGGAGTTGAAAACAGACACGGCCCGTATAGGTTCCCCGTTTTTCGTTTTTACCCATACGGTTTCGCTTGCCGGGTTGGGAAATATTTGCACATCTTTTCCTTCGAAAGGTTCCTGGCTGGCGACGGCGTTTTCGTAAACGATGTTGTCGACGACAATCTCCGCGTAGCCGTCGTAGCCGCCGTTGAAGGGCGGGGTGCCGTAGTTGGGATTGTACACTCCCCGAGCTACGATGCGTAGGGTCATCTGATCGAATGCTTCCGGCAGCACCACTTCGATTTGTATGGTTTCCATTTCCCCGGCGATCGCTTCGTCGACCCAATGAGTCAGCAGGTAGCCGCCGGGGCCCCTGATTTCGACCTTGGCCTTGCCGGGCGGCACGATGCTGTCGTATCTCACCTCCATGCTGAGCAAAAAGTGCTCGGAAGAAGGCATAAAAGTGGTTTCGAGAGTCCCTGCGGCCCCTCCGACGCTGGAAGGGCTGGGCATCGTGTTTTTCACCAGCACGGCATATTGCCCCATGTTGAGGTTGCTCGTTTTTTCTATGGGATAATGTTGAGAGCCCAGGTGAGGAGGGCCGGCCCAGTGCCGGGGAAACTCTTCGGGCTCGCTGGGCAGGGGGCTTGCCGGTTCCCACAACTCAAAATCGGCGTTGGGTATTTGAGCAAAGATGCAGCAAGGAAGAAGAAAAAAGGTTAGCAGGGTTATTTTTATTTTTTTCATGACAAGTCGTTTTAGAGGTTTGAGGTTTCCGAAACCTCAAACCTCTTTGATCAATGGGGCGTCATTGCTTTACTACCCGCCCCCAATATTGCTTGCCGTCGCTGCCCCGCAGCAAAAGCTGGTAGATGCCTGACGGCAGGCCGGTTAGCTCGACTTCGCTCGCTACGACTTCGCTCGCTACGACTTCGCTCGCTACGGTGCCACGCTGCTCCTGCAGCAAAGCGCCGTTGATGCCAAAAAGCTGCCAATGCACAGCTTCTGCCCCATCTGGCAGGCTGAACCAAACCGTGCCGCCCGTCGGGTTGGGAAAAAGAGAAACAGGCTCCGGAGCTTGTTCCTCCCGGGCAGAAGTGACCCAATAACAGGGAGAATAATCGTAGGGGGTGGATGCCGGGAAGAACCGCAGGCCGTAAATGGTTTGCAGGCCCAGGCCTTCTACTTCTTTTTCAAGGCGTATCCGTGCGGAATAACCGGGAAACTCCATCAAAGCCTCTTCTGACATGTCAAAATAAATAGAGTCTTCGGCAGCCAGGCAGGCGTATTCCGGCGGTATTTCGTCTGGCGATATAGGTCCTGCCAGTTCGTCCAGCCAATGGTTTAACAAAGCAGAAGCCCGGTAGCAGCGCCGTTCTGCAAAAACAATGCGATCCCACCATACTTTTACCGGTTGGTGCTTAGCCCAAATATAGATGAAAACAGGCAGGCCGCTATAACAATTCTCCGGGGCTGAGGGCCCCGTAGCAGGAGTGCCTCTATCAACGATCTTCTTAGACAATTTTTCTCTCCACGGCCAGGTAAAATGGC
>JAGFJD010000446.1 GCA_024102975.1 Phaeodactylibacter sp.
GTGATTTTTCCTTTAGCCAAGGCAAAGGTTCCCGACCTTAGCAGTGCTAAGGGAGGCGGTTCTTTAACGCCGGCTAAAGGAAAAAGCACTCCTAGAAAACCGACAGTTATTGATTGCTCGTCGCTAATAACGCTTCACCACCTTCCTCCCCCCTACCCTTTTCCCTTCTTCCAGCAACTCTACAAAGTACACTCCCGGCGCCAGGCCGGCGACATCCCAGCTCGCGCGTTCGGCGAAGGCGGGCAAGCGCTGCGCTTTCACCACCTGCCCGAGGGGGTTGAGCAAGCGAAGGTGGAGGGGCCCGGCGGCGGGCCGGCGGAAAACAATGGACAGCATATCGGTTGCCGGGTTGGGGAAAACCTCCCAGCCAAAAGCCGTATCTTCTGCTTCGGCATCCACCAGAAACTGGTAGCAGCCGGCTGCGCTGCCGACAAGCTGAGTGATGTGCAGCAGTTCTTCCTCCTGATAGAAGCACAGCAAATGAGCGTAAGCGTCGATGATGAACGCATTTTCCGGCATAAAGGTGTTGACTTCGCTGCCCAGGCCTTCGATCCAGAAAACGGCGTCCGACGAAGGCAGGGCCTCCAGCGCTATCTTCAGCCGCTTGCGCCTGCTGCCGTCGGCCAGCTGTACGGAATCTACCGCCTCCACGTAGTAGTTAAGATACCCTTCGAACTGAATTTCATCCCCCGGCACCAGGGCAAAGTCGTAGATCAGCATTTCTTCCCCTACATATTCCGAATACCGGTACACCTTGCCCCCGGCTTCTTCCCGGAAAGCCTCCTGAGTGGGTTCGAACCCCATCAGGAGCGAGTCCTGAGTAGACCAAAGCCGTTTGTAAATGCGCCCGTTTCGCACGATGGTGTCCCGGAATTCGTAGATCATGGTATACATGTAAATGTTGCCATTAGTAAAGTCGAAGCCGCCGAAGAGCAGGTTCCAGCGGTTGGCCTCCGAGATGAAGGACGGGCCGGCGAAGGTGCAGGACAGGATGCCGGCGATGTTGTCGCGCAGGGTTTCGTAAGGCATGTTGGACAGGCCGGGGATGATCTGCCCCAGCACCATCTCATTTTCTATAGGGTAGAAGTTTTTGGAACATCCTAAGAGCATCAGGGTATCAGGCCCTGCCCCGGTTAAAGGGATCAGCGCCAGGACATACTCGGCGCCTTCCGATAAAAGGTACAGGCTCTCCCCGCAGTTGACGCCGTCCTGGCCCATAATGGTGATGGTGTCGTAAGAGACATCCCGGTCGATGTTCTCCAGAACAGCCACCCGGGCGAAGGAAGGGTGGGTGCGTTCTACCAATTCACCCCGGATGATATGCCGGCCAGCACTGACGGACTGGCAGAAAACCGTGTTATACGGCCCGCCGCAGCTGCAGCTGTGCGCAGGCATGGTTTGCAAAAGCAGGAATATGGCGGTTATCCATCCGATGGCTGTATTTTTCATAAGCGCAGTTTTTATCTTCCTTTGACGATTTTCTTCACGCCCCATATTTCCCATCCCATCCGGACTTCGATGAAATAGAGCCCCGGCGGCAGGCCGCCGACATCCCAGCCGGCGCGTTCAGTATTTGGCGGGAGCTGCCGTTCTTCCAGTGCCTGCCCAAACTGGCTGAGCAGGCGTAGGTGCAAGGCATGAGGCGCGGGCTGGCCGAAGTCAACCGTGATCTCATCCCCGGCCGGGTTGGGGAAAATCTTCCAGCCGGCCGGGCCGCCATCCTCTTCTTTTGCGGACGTAAAGGTATAAGTGCAGGACGGCACGTTGTTGTCCAGCATCAGCATCCCTTCGTCGGGGTCCTCGTAGCAGCGGATGTAGCCGCCTACCGGGTCGCAGGCAGGATAAATGAAATTGAGGCAGCGGTTGCTGCCGATGCCTTCGATGATTTGCTCCCCCCATTCGTGGTAGCCCGGTTCCAGGTATTGGATATTCTGTACGTTGAGGTTTCGCCCGTTCCAGTCCAGCGTAGTGACAGATTCGACCAGCACCGGGACTTCCTGCAGCAGGGCGTCGTCAAAGGTGAGGAGAGTATCGCCGGCCGACAGGTTGAAGTCATAGTAAAGCCGGAATTCCTGAAGGGCCTCCACGTACAGGTAAACCCGGCCCTGTTCTTCATAAGTGTACATGGGGGATTGAGCGCAACCGCAGGCGCCTTCCAGCACCTTCACCGGAATGCCGTTGATCTCCGTTTCCCCAATCACCTCGATGGTGGTGTACCCCGTGCCGGGCGACGGCCACCACAGGATGGTGCCGTAGTACCAGCGGGCGCCAACCGGCGCCCATTCCTGGGCGGGACTATGAACAAAAAAAAAGAGCAGGCATGACAAAAGGGCAAATAAACTTCTCATAGAACGGTAATTTTGGAGAACCCCATGCCCCCATGCCCCCATCCTTCCCATTTACCCCGAGGCCCCCACCCGGCAAGCCGGATGAGCGCCTCGTTGGGGTTTTCAGGGAGCTGCTCCCGGGTATTTCAAAGAGAGTGCGATAGTTTTCATGGCTATTTATGAGGCTAATTTTCCCTTTTTTGTGATGCTTTTCAAGTACAAAAAACGCGTTTTGTAAAAAAGTCAACTACACAGTTTTTGCGAAAAGCTTTACTGGAAAAGGGATTTTGTTTATTTTTTGTGTAGCAAAAAGTGACAACATCCCCTGACACTCTTTGTCAGGCGGCTGACGCAAAGCAGGAGATATGAAAAAATACAAACTCTACGAGCTGTTTGAAACGCTGAGCAACGGCGAGCTGCGCCGCCTGCGCCGTTTCCTGCAGTCGCCCTATTTCACCACCCGCCAGGATGTGTTCGCTGCCTTTGACTATCTGGCGGAGCGGCGGGGGGCGGGGCGGCCGATGCCGGATCGGGAGCTGCTCTTCCAGCATATTTTCCCCGGCGAGGTTTACGACGACCAGAAGATGCGGTCCGCCATGAGCAGCCTGGCGGAGCTCATCGAGCGGTTCTGGCTCGTAGAAGAGCAGGATGAAAGCAGCCACAGCTCGCAGCTTGCCCTGGCAAAAGCTTACCGCCGCCGCGGCCTGGGCCGGCAATTCCGGCGGGCGATGAAAAAGGCCGGCCGCCACCTGGAGCGCAGCCCTCTGCGCGACCCCGGCCACTACGACAAACTGCTCGCCTATCAGGCAGAATGGCTGGAATACCAGTCGGCCTCCCGCCGTACCGCCGACCTCCACCTGCAGGAAATCACCGACACGCTCGATATTTCCTACCTGCTTTCCAAGCTGCGCTACGCCTGCACTCAGCTGACCCACACGGCAGTCTACCAGCGGGAATACCGCTTCGGCATCCTGCCCCTGGCCCTGGAAGAGGCGCGGCGGCTGGGATACCTGGATATTCCGGCGGTGGCGATTTATTACAATTGCTACCGCTTCCTCAGCGAGGGCTACAGCCTGCCGCCATTCCGGCGCTTTCGCAGCCTGCTGCTGGAGCACGGCCCCTTGTTTTCCCTCGCCGAACAAAAGGCGCTGTACCTGCTGGCCGTCAACTTCTGCATCCGGCAGATGAATTCCGGCAGCATGGAGTTCGCCCGGGAGGGATGGGCGCTGTACCAGCAGGCCCTGGAGCGGGGGGTTTTGCTGGAAGACGGGCGGCTGTCGCGCTTCACTTTCTACAATATCGCCGCCACCGGCATCCGCCTGGGCGAGCTGGAAGCCGTGGAGCGCTTTATCCTGGATTACAAGGGGTACCTGCCAGAGGAATACCGGGCGGCCAGCGTCCGCTTCATCCGCGCCCGGCTGGCCTTCGCCCGGGGAGAACTGCCGGCTGTGGCCGCCCTGCTGGAACAGGCCGACCTCCAGGACCTGGTCAACAACCTCATCGCCAAAAACCTGCTGATCAAAGCCTACTACGGCCTGGAAGAACACGAACGGCTGGAGGCGCAACTGGAAAGCCTGCGCGCCTTCATCCAGCGCAAGGATTTCAGCGACTACCACCGCCGGAATTACCTCGGCATCATCCGCTTCGTCCAGCGGCTGATGGCCCTGGCCCCTTATGACGAGGAAGGCCGCCAACAACTGGAACAGGATATCCTGAACGCGCCGGTGCTGACGGAAAGGGAATGGCTGCTGGAGCAGGTGAGGAGGGGGTGATTTGTGATTTGTGATGTGCGATTTGTGATGTGTGATTTGTGATGTGCCCGGGAACAGAACAGCCCTCCCCGGATTCCGGAAAGGGCTGCCTGTCATTTTTTAAGCTGCTGGTCACCGCTCGTTGGTGTCCTCAAACACATCCACGTCGCTCCAGGGCTTCCTGAAGTCATTCGGCACTTCGCTGAGAGCGTCAACGCGGAATCCGTCTTTGGAAACGCCGGCTTTCAGGGCCAGCTTGTAGATCAGAGAATAGGTGGGCGGACTCTCGAGATGGAAGTACATATTCCGGCTCGATCTCCAGCGGAAGCCGGAAGGGATCGGAGCAGGGATATTTTGGTTGAGGTCCCAGGATACGGTGGCCAGATAATACTTTTTTGCCATGGTTAAAGCGGTTCTTTGGTTAATGAAATGGGTTCCGAACAAGGAGTACAGCTCCTTACATATTCCATAAAATTATTTAAACTTTTTTGTAAGACCAATGAATTCAGCCAGTTTCGGAGAAAATATTTAGACGATGGTTCCATCCTTATTCTGTTAACCTGCAAATTAATTATTTAAAAGGAAAGTGATTATTGTAACTTTGCCCGGTTGACAATTATCAGTAAATGGCCTTTTCGGGGCCCGTATCTTAGCCATACACCAAAATCAAACCAACTATGTTCGAGCAAAAAACCTTTCCCGGCCAGAGCCAGGCCGCCGGCACCCGCCAGGAAATTCAGGAGTGGGTGGATAAGATGTCTGCCTTCCTGCAACCGGCTAAAGTTCATTGGGTGACCGGCACGGAAGAGGAAAACCAGCAACTGCTGGATCTGCTGGTCGAGAAGGGAACCTTCATCCGCCTCAACCCGCAGAAGCGCCCCGGCAGCTATGCCTGCTTCAGCGACCCCAGCGACGTGGCCCGGGTCGAAGACCGCACCTTCATCAACAGCCGCCTCAAGGAAGATGCCGGCCCCACAAATAACTGGACGGACCCCAAAGAGATGAAGGCTACCCTGGAGGGCCTGATGGAGGGCTGCATGAAAGGGCGCACCCTGTACGTCATCCCCTTCTGCATGGGCCCGCTCGGCTCTCGTTTTTCCCGCTATGGCATACAGCTGACCGACTCCGAGTACGTGGTGGTCAATATGCGCATCATGACCCGCATGGGCGCCGCCGCCCTGGAAGCCATGGACGGCGACTACGTGCGCTGCGTCCACACCGTTGGCGCCCCCCTGGAAGCCGGACAGGAGGACGTGCCCTGGCCCTGCAACCCCACGACCAAGTACATCACCCACTTCCCGGAAGACCGCCTGATCATTTCCTACGGCAGCGGCTACGGCGGCAACGCCCTGCTGGGCAAGAAGTGCTTCGCCCTGCGCATCGCCTCCAGCATGGCCCGCGAAGAGGGCTGGCTGGCCGAACACATGCTCATCCTGGGCGCTGAATCGCCGGAGGGCGAGAAGTCCTACGTCGCCGCCGCCTTCCCCAGCGCCTGCGGCAAGACCAACTTCGCCATGCTCATCCCGCCCAAAGCCCTGGACGGGTGGAAGGTGACTACCGTTGGCGACGACATCGCCTGGATCCATAAAGGCGACGACGGCAAGCTCTACGCCGTCAACCCCGAGGCCGGATACTTCGGCGTGGCCCCCGGCACCAACGCCAAAACCAACCCCAGCGCCATAGAGACGATCGCCCAAAATACCATCTTCACCAACGTGGCGGTCACCCCCGACGGCGACGTATGGTGGGAGGGCCTGACCAAAGAACCGCCCGCCGGCCTGACCGACTGGCAGGGCAAACCCTGGGACCCCGCCAGCGGCAAACCCGCCGCCCACCCCAACGCCCGCTTCACCGCCCCTTCGGCCCAGAACCCGGTGATCGACCCCGACTGGGAAAAGCCCGAAGGGGTGCCCATCGCCGCCTTCATCTTCGGCGGCCGGCGCAGCACCACCGTGCCCCTGGTCCACCAGGCTTTCAACTGGAACTTCGGCGTTTACCTGGCCGCCACCATGGGATCGGAAATGACCGCCGCCGCCTTCGGCAATATCGGCCAGGTCCGGCGCGACCCCTTCGCCATGCTGCCCTTCATGGGCTACCACATGAGCGACTACTTCAACCACTGGCTGCAGTTCGGCCGCGACCTGCCCAACCCGCCCCGCATCTTCAGCGTCAACTGGTTCCGCAAAGATGAGGACGGCAACTTCCTCTGGCCGGGATTCGGCGAAAACATGCGCGTGCTGAAGTGGATCATCAGCCGCGCCAAAGGGCGTACCTCCGCCGTGGAAAGCCCCATCGGGTGGATGCCCCGCTACAAGGACATGGACTGGGCCGGCCTGGAAGATTTCACCATTGAGGACTTCGAAAAGATCATGGTCGTCGACCGCGAAGACTGGAAACAGGAGATCATCGCCCACGAAGAATTGTTTGCCAAAGGCTATGACAAACTGCCCAAAGAGTTCTTCTTCATGCGCGAATTGCTGCTGTCGGCCCTCTGGCGCTCGCCGGAGCAGTGGGGGCTGGAGCCGGAACAGGTTTAAAGGAAGATGGCTAAATAGTCGCGATCCCCCATTTTCGCAAGGATTCCTTTTAGCCTTTACGGCCCGAAAAAGATGGCCGACTGAGACAGTAGCCCCTGCCGGCGTGTAGCTTGGCAGGGGCTAAAGTTTTCGGGCAATCCAATAGGCGGCTCTTGGTTGATGTTTATTTCTTAACAGCCGAAATCCGGAGATTGCTTTAGTTCGTAAATGGGAAGAGCTTAAAAAAGTACCTATGGAAAAAAATGCATCTTCCCACCCGTCGGCCCTTCCTGTGGAGGGCGTAGAAGTATCCCACCGCTGGCTCGATATCGGCGGCTGCCGCATTCACGTCGCCGAGGCCGGCGCCGGAGCCCCCCTGGTGATGTGCCATGGCTGGCCTCAGCACTGGTGGATGTGGCGCCGGCAAATCCCTTTTTTTGCCCGCCACTTTCGGGTCATCGTGCCCGATATGCGCGGCTTCGGGTGGAGCGATGCCACGGAAAAGGGTTATCTGAAGGATCAGCTCGCCGACGATTTTGTCAGGCTCGTCCATGCCCTGGGCTACCAGAAGGTGCGGCTGCTCAGCCACGACTGGGGAGGCTGGGTCGGGTATATCGTCAGCGCCAAATACCCCGGGCTGATCAGCCAGCATTTTGCAACCAATATCCCGCCGATATGGCCCAGGCTCAGCTGGAAGATGATCCCGGCAACCCTTCGGTTCGGATATATGGTGCGCATCTCCATTCCCTACTTCGGGCCCCGCATGCTGCAAAAAAGCGGGCGTTTTGTGCACCATCTCCTCACCCGCGGGAATACCCATCCCACCGCCTGGAGCGAATTTGAAAAAGATGCCTTTAGCGATCAGTTCAGAGACCAGAAGAGGGCCAGAGCTTCCGCCAAATTGTACGGCTGGTTCCTGTTGCGGGAATTTATCCCTCTGGGGCTGTTCGGCAAATACAGCAAGTACCGCTGTACCACACCGACGCGCCTGCTGTTCGGGGAGAAGGACTTTGCCATTGCGTTGAGTTGGGTGCGGGGTTATGAAAAATATATGGACGACTTTAAAGTGGAGTTCGTGCCGAACGCCGGCCACTTCATCGTAGACGAGCGGCCCGATCTGGTCAACGACAGAGCTTTGAAATTTTTTGCCGGCAATATGGACGACGGCGCCAAAATATTCGAAAAAGTGAGTGGCATGACCGATTGAACTCATCCCTTTTGAAAACATCTCCAGCCATGATATTCGAACCTTTTTCCATCAAAGGCCTGCATTTCAAGAACCGCATCGTCCGCTCTTCCATCGGCGGCAAAACCGCTCATTGGGACGGCACGGTCACTTCCGCTTTCAAGAATTTCGAGAAGCGCTTCGCCGAGAATGAGGTGGCGGCCATCATTTCCGCTACCATAGCCGTGGATGAGAAGCGGGCCTCGCCGCTACAGTACCCCGTATTGTCACACGACCGCTTCATAAAACCGCTGGCGGAGGCCGTGAAAGCCGTACAGCAATACGACTGTCGCTACATCATCCAGATCGGAGATGTAGGCGGCCACACCCAAACCAGCCTCTTTAGTGAAGCGGAGGACGCCAAATCCGCCTCCACCCTCTTCGACTTCTTTTTCGGCTACAAAACCCTGCACCGGGCCATGTCCCTCGAAGAAATTGAGATAGCCATTGAAAAATTTGGCGAGGCGGCCCGCCGGGTGCGCGAAACCGGCGCCGACGGCCTGGAAGTAACCGCTTCCAAAGGATACCTGATCCACCAGTTCCTCAATCCTGCCGTGAACCGCCGCACCGACCAGTACGGCGGCTCGGTGGAAAAGCGCTTCCGCTTTCTGGAAGAGGTCGTAAGGGCGGTCCGCCAAAAGGTGGGAGACGACTTCCTCTTCGGCATCCGCCTGTCAGCAGCCGATTACAATTACCTGCCGCTCAACATCCGCCTGCCTATACGTTTCCCGCTGCGGCAATGGTACTTCGGCAATACCCTGAAGGAAAACCTGTACTACGCTCAAAAGCTGAAAGCCCTGGGGATAAACTACCTGCACATCGACAAGGGTTTCGGGTTCATCAACCCCAAAGGCAACCCCGGCGCTTTCCCGTTGCACGAGATCAAACTGTACTACAACGGCAACCGGCACCTGTCGTTCAAGGCATGGATGCGCTCCGTGCTGGTCAATACCATTCCGGAACCTATCCTTTCTCCCCTGGCCAATATCGGATGGAAAGACATTCCTGCCATCTCAGCGGATGAGGCCAGGCGCTTTCGGGACGAAGTTGGCCTGCCGGTTATTGCTAACGGCGGGTTTCAGAACAGGCAACTGATCGAGGAAACGCTGCAGGCCGGAAAGGCCGATCTGGTGGCCATGGCGCGCCCCCTGCTGGCCAATGTCAATCTGGTGCGGCTGTTTAAACAAGGCGCCGACAGGCCTGCTAACCCCTGCACCCACTGCAACCGTTGCCCGGTGCGCACCGCCAATTTCCCGCTGGGGTGTTACGACCCCTCGCGGTTTGCCTCCCAGGAAGAGATGGAAGCCCAGATCCTGGAATGGAGCGCTTCGAGCGACGAACGCCTGGCCTATCAGGAAAATGCCAACAACATGGCGGAACAACTGGCCGACAAATAATGCCTTCCCGTTTTGTTCCTGGCCATCGCTTCTCCCCTTATTTTCAGCGCTGTAGAAACGCGAAGGCTGAAAACAGGAGATCCTCGGCCACGAAGAGCTCTTCGCCAAAGGCTACGACAAATTGCTCAAGGCGTTTTTCTTCATGCGGGAGCTGCTCTTGTCCGCTCTCTGGCGCTCTCCCAAGCAATGGGGGCTGGCCCCGGAGCGGGTGCAGGTGGGTGAAGGGCAAGTCGTGGCGGTGCTGCAAAAATTTTGTAATACGCACATCTAGGTTATACAAAACAAGCTGCTTATTTTTCTGTCGGTTCTTTAAATCGTCAGTACTTGGCAAATCCTACAGCTTCTGAACCGGGAGAGATCATACAGGCCCTCCAATCGGGCCGGACGGAAGTGCTGGAAGCGCTCTATGGGCGCCACCGGGAGGATTTCTTCCGCTGGGCAGGCCGGCGCTTTCGAGGCAACAGGGACGATTTCGAAGACGCCTGGCAGGATGCCGTTATCGCTTTCTACGAACAGGTGGCCTCCGGGCGGCTGACAACCCTGCGCTCTGGCCTGCGTACCTGGCTGTTCGCCGTCGGCTGCCGTCGGCTGCTGCAGAATGATCGTAAAATGAAACGCTTCTTCTGGAAGGATTCGGTGGATATGGCTCTGTTGAAAGACGCCCAACTCATCGAATTTGAGTGGGACGAACCCTCGACAGAAGAAAAGGCCCTGCTGGAAAGAAGCATGGTGGTGTTGTCCCACCAATGCCGGGAAATTCTCGTACAACGGTTTTACCACGGAAAAAAAATACCGGAGATCCGGGAAGCTTTGAATTACAATTCCGAAAATACGGCCAGCGCCATGCTTTCCCGATGTCTGAGCAAGCTGAAGGATATCGTTGCAGTGCTCGCTGGCAGCCCAAAACAAACCGGAAATGGAGGCTGATCTCATCGAAAGGTATTTCCGTGAAGAACTGACTCCGGCAGAACGCGGCGCTTTCGAACAAAGGCTGGCGGCAGACCCGGCATTCCGGCGCGAAGTGGAGGAACATGGAAAAGCGGTGCGCCTCGTCCGGCTGCAGGGCCGGCAGGCGCTCAAAGCCCGCCTGGCCGAACGGGGCAGGCAACTGGATGCCGAAAAGGCCCGCTCCGGCTTCCGCCTGCCGTGGCGGATGGCCCCGCTAGCCGCGGCCCTGCTCGCCCTGGCATGGTGGTTTTGGGATAGGCAGATAGCGGATTCCTCAACACCATTGCCGGGTACCGAGATCCGCAGGGATTCTGCCGAAACGCCGGCACCGCCAACTCCCGGTGCGGCTGAGCAGGCAGAGCCTATGCCCTCGGCTGAGAACAGTCCTTCCGCAGAACCGCCTGTCGAAGAAAGCTCCTCCTCCCATGAGCAGCTTTTCGCCGCCTTTTTTCGCCCCTACCATGACGAATCGCTGGAACCTGCCGTCCGGGGCGAAGGAGAACCCACGCCGGAAGAGCAGTTCCGGCAATTGTACTGGGAAGGCCGCTACCGGGAAGCCCTGGCCGCTTTTGAGGCTTTGGAGAACGCATCAAAAAGCAACGGCAACCTGC
Organism: Phaeodactylibacter sp.; assembly: GCA_024102975.1. Taxonomy (GTDB): domain Bacteria; phylum Bacteroidota; class Bacteroidia; order Chitinophagales; family Saprospiraceae; genus JACJXW01. The sequence goes on from JAGFJD010000446.1 coordinate 10,776, forward strand.
AGTTCCTGCAGGCCAACTGCCTGCTGGCCACAGGGCAGGCAAAGGAGGCTGCCCTCGCTTTGGAAAACATCCTCCGGACAGGCCGCAGCCGCTTCCTTCCGGAGGCGCAATGGCTGCTGGCGCTGGCCTATCTTAAGGACGGGGATCGGGAGAAGGCGAAGGCATTGCTACAGCAGATGGCCAAAAATGGCGGCTCTCCAATGCGGGAGGAGGCAGAGGATTTGTTGGAGAAGATCGAGTGATGGCCACAGGGATATAGGCCTATTGCCTAATACTACTTTGTTACTTTAAAATTAACCGCAGAGGTGCCATTCAACTGCTTGCCAGCTGTTGAACGGCCAACCATCTGCGGCCTCTGTATTAAAGTAACAGAGTAGAACAAAGCAGCATGATAATTCAGCAATGAAAAACACCAGGTTCATTTTCGGATTACTATTCCTCTCCCCCCTTTTTTCCTTCGGGCAGGCCGATACTGCGGCGGTCGCCCGGGAAGTGGACAGCCTGATACAGTTAGCCCACAACCTGTCCAACAAGCGGGAATTCGCACAGGCGCTCGAAACCATGGCCCGCGCCAAACGGCTGGCGTTGGGTTCATTCAGCGAAGAGACTGTTGTGTTCGGCAATGTCTGCTTTCAGTATGGGGTCATTTGCCACCAGCAAGGCGATCACCGGGAAGCGGAAAAGTGGTTGCTCCGAGCCAAAGAGATCCGGGAAAAACTATGGGGCGGCGAGCACCTTGGTTATGCGGAGGTTTTATACCAGTTGGGAAGCGTTTATTACCACATGGGTAACAATTACGAGAGAGCTGAACAGTGCTACCTTCAAATCAAGGCTATACGGGAAAAAAAACTGGGCAAAGAACATCTTGAGTATGCGGCAAGCCTGAATGGCCTGGGAATCGTGTATTTAAGGATGGGGAATTATGATCTTGCGGAGGCCTGTTTTCTGGAAGTATTGGCTATCAGAGAGAAAATCCTCGGAAGAGAAAATATCACTTACGGGGGAACACTGAACAACCTGGCTATCGTATATACTTCAAAAGGGAATTATGAAAAGGCCGAAATTTTCTATAAAGAGAACATCAGAATCATTGAGCAGACACTTGGTAAGGAAAACACCCGCTACGCCGGAGGCATCATGAACCTGGCCAGCGTGTACCTGTATATGCGCGACTTCGAAAAGGCTGAGCCCCTCTTCCTCGAAGCAAAGAGCCGGTTTGAAGGATTTCCGGATTATACTGCAATTCCAGCTTACATGTCTTTGATGGAGTTTTTGGGCATGTTATATTTTGAAACCGGACAATACGAACTGTCCGAAAACTACCATATCCAGGCCAAAGAATTGCGGGGTGGGGTATTGGGTAAAGAGCACCTTTCCTATGAAATGAGCCTTGCCAAACTCTCCGTTCTATACTGGAAAACCGGCCATTACGACAAAGCCGCACAGCACTTCGCGGAAGCCGCCGAAATGCGTCGGAGCCTGCTTTCCGATGCCTCCCGCCACCTGTCCGAAAAGGAGGTGTATGCTTACGTTCGGAATTTTGAGCATGAACTGGATAAGGATTTTTCTTTTGCCGGCGCTGCTGCTCATGCCGTTCCATCCTTTGCAGGTGCCTGCTACGACAACACCCTTTTTCACAAAGGCTTCCTGCTCAATATCTCGCATCACTTCAGAAACCGGAACGCAGCGGATCAGGAACTGGCGGAAAAACTATCCCGGCTAAAATCCATCCGGAACCTGCTTTCCGCTCAGTATGCCCGGGTTCCTTCCGAAAGAGACAGCAGCCGGATAGCGGAGTGGGAAGGGCAGGCCAACACCGTTGAAAAGGAACTGGCCCGAACCGTTTCCGGCTACGGCGAGATCATCCGCCGGGTCAACTGGCAGGATGTGCAGGCTGCCCTGGATCCGGGCGAAGCTGCTCTGGAATTCATCCGTTTCAACTACTACACCCCCGAGCCTACGGACAGCGTTCTTTATGCCGCCCTCCTGCTTAAACCCGGAATGGCGCACCCGCTTTTCATTCCCCTCTTCGAGGAAAAAGTACTGGAGGCCTTGCTCCCCCCGCTCCACAAAAACCGCTCTGAATATGTCAACCAATTGTATCAGGACGAAACCCTTGCCCGGTTGATCTGGTCGCCGGCCGAACCGCATCTGCAGGGCGTCCAAAGGGTTTACTATTCCCCTTCCGGGCTGCTCCACCGCCTGAACCTTGGGGCTCTGCCTGTCGACAAACAGGGGGGCGCCCTCGCCGGCCGCTATGATATCGTTGCGCTGGGTAGCACGCGTTCGGTTGCCGGCCTGCCAATGGACGATACATCGGCAGGTCCGCAGGTTGGGGGCATTGACGCCCTTATTTTCGGCGGCATCCGCTACGAAATGGACAGCATGGAAATTGCCGCCTCCCCACTGGATGAACGGGCCAACCGGGGGCTGTCGTTCTCCCACACCGACTCCACCCTGCGGGGCGCCGCCTGGAAATTCCTCAAACATTCGGAAAAAGAAGCGGCCAGTGTCACCGCTATCCTTCAGGAAGCCGGCATCCCAGCTACCGCTTTTCGGGGATATGCCGCTACCGAAGAGGCTTTTAAGCAGATGGGCAGGCATCTTCCCTCGCCCCGCATCCTCCATGTGTCCACCCACGGGTATTTCTTCCCGGATCCGGTTTTAACCGGCAGTAAACAGCTGGCAGCAGGCAGCGAACTCGCCTTCAGGCTCTCCGAACACCCCATGATCCGCTCGGGCCTTATTCTGGCCGGCGCCAATCATGCCTGGCAAACCGGCCGGCCCCTCGGCAACCGCGAAGACGGCGTGCTTACCGCCTACGAGATCAGCCAGATGAATCTCAGGAATACCGAACTCGTCGTGCTCAGCGCCTGCGAGACGGGCCTGGGCGACATCCGTGGCAATGAAGGGGTCTACGGCCTGCAACGCGCCTTCAGGATCGCCGGGGCCAAAAACCTCATCATGTCCCTTTGGCAGGCGCCTGACTTCCAGTCTCAGGAGCTAATGACCGCCTTCTACCACAAATGGCTCCTGGATAAACTGCCCATCCACCAAGCCCTGCAAGCTGCGCAACAAGAAATGCAGGATAAGGGGTATGAGCCGTATTACTGGGCAGGCTGGGTGCTGGTGGAGTGATGCCAGTTGGGAAGTGGGCCCGTCCTCGCCACGTCTGCTGTCGCAGCCGGGTAAATCCCTCGGCCGGGTAAAAAGTGGGAAGTGGGAAAGTTTTTGCCTTTCCCTGTTAAGATTTTCCTTCCTCGTGCAACTAACCATTCAAACCTTCGGGCTTTGAAAAAGCCCGAAGGTTTGAAAATAATGAACACCACGAACTATGAAGACACCCTTTACCACCCTCCTCCTTTTCCTGGCCATGCAACTGGCCGCCCAGGAAGGTTCCTGGGATTATTTTGGCCCCGCAGCGGGTTTAGAATGCCTGGCCGCCCGGGGCAATACCATCCTGGTGGGAACCGAGGGAGCCGGCCTGGTGCGTTTTGACACCCTGGCTGGCCGCTCTTTTATCAACACCGGCAATTCCGGCATCCCTTCCGACAGCATCCGGCAGCTTGCCATCGACACGGAGGGAAACTGGTGGATGCACCACCCCGGAGGCATCGGACGCTTCGATGGGGCCAACTGGCAAAGCTGGAGCCTTGCCGAAACGGGCCTGCCTGCCGCCGCCGCCATCCGGGCCCTGAAAGCGGCTCCCGGCGGTAGTTTATATTTAGCCACCTACAATGGCGCAGCCATTTTTCAGGCCGGCTCCTGGTCGGTGCTGAACATGTCCAATTCCGGCCTGCCGTCCAATAACCTTTGGGATGTAGCCTTTGGCCCGGACGGGAAGGTATATTACGCTACCGCCGGCAGTGGGCTGGCCATTCAGGATGGGGCTGATTGGACGGTTTATAATTCCGCCAATGCCGGCAGCGCGCTGTTGAATAATAATGTCTTCTCCGTAGCGCTGACTGCCGACGGCGCACTTTGGGCCATTAGTGGATTTAGTGCTACTCAGGCAATCCGCCTGGCTAAATTCGAGGGGGGAACCTGGACAGGGTACTCGGGCCTGGCAATTGGTTTAACCATTCCCTTTCTTAGAAAAATACTGGTCGATGAATTCGGGCGGCTCTGGTTGACTACCCCGAACAGCGTATCGGTATTTGAGGTGGGAACCTGGGCGCATTATTACACGGAAGACATCGGATGTGACATTGACGGGACAGTTTGGCCGGCAGCAGACGGCGCGGGGCGGTTTTGGTCCCTGACAGGCTGCCAGTTGGCCCGTTTCGACGGGCAGTCCTGGAACCTGCTCAGCTCCGGCTTGCCAGGGCTTCCCTCCGGAATCGTTTTCAATGGATTGGCCGAGGGCCCGGACGGCAGCTTGTGGTTCGGCGCAGAAAACGGAAGCTTCATCGCGCAACTGGACGGCGACACCTGGAATCAATATTTCCCCGCCGATTTCGGCGCTTTCAATTATGCTGTTTACAGCATACAGGCCGGTCCTGAAGGGCGCCTTTGGTTTGGTCTGGGCAACGGCGAGATCCTGCTCAACGAGGATGGCGTGTGGTCCTTTTTCGATACCTGCGCCGCCGTTTTTCCCGGCAGCTCAGTCTGGTCATCCGCCACCGCTCCCAATGGGGATCAGTGGTTTGCATTGTTTGATAATGGCGGAACGGGCGGCCTGGCGCATTATGCCAATGGCGAATGGCGCTTTTTCACCCAGTTGGATTCCACGCCGGTCCTGCTCAACTTTGTCAATAAGTTCGCCTTCGAGGCGGACGGGACAGCCTGGTTCGCCACCGACTGGAATGGCCTGTACCGCTATGACGGCACCAACTGGCAAAACTTTACCACCGGAAATGCCGCCCTGCCCGACAATACCGTCCGCGACCTGGCCATTTCGCCCGAAGACGGTTCCCTCTGGGCATGCACCCGCTTCGGGCTGTCCCGCTACGACGGCCAGTCCTGGTCCCTCCTGACGGCCGGTAATTCCGGCCTGCCTTCCAACGACACCAGGCGGATCACTTTTGACAATGCCGGCGGCATGTATGTGGGCTATGCCGGGGGAATTGTCGCCGTTTTGCGCGACGGCGCCTGGACGGAGCTGATACCGCCCGCCGGGGAGGGCTTCACAGACGATGTTCCCTGGGGATTCAAAGTAGACAGCCGGAACAGGCTGTGGTTCGCTTTTGACATCGGGGCCGTGGGCTCCGGAAAATTTGGCGTCTACCGCTATGATCCTATGCTGGTGAGGACGGAGGAAACGGCTTTGGCAGAGAATGGCCTGAAAGTTTATCCTAACCCCACCACAGGAGCCCTCGCCGTCTTGTTGGAAACGAAACAAACCGGGGACGTGCAGTTGCGGCTCTGCAATATACAGGGGCAAACCGTTTATTCTTCCGTTGTTCCGCAGGCGGACGGACAGCCAATACAGGTGGACCTGGGCCGCCTGCCCGCCGGCGTGTACTGGCTTTCAGCCATTCAGGGCGGGCGCTTGTATACAACCAAAGTATTAAAACAGAAAAATCATTGAATATGGCACACAAGCATCACTATGGCATGTCAGAACTTGAGCGCGAGTTCGAGCTGGAAATGGACGACTCCAGCTATCCCGGAACCGATCACGAGTTGGAGGCGGAACTGGAGCACCTCATGGCGGAAGGAGACGGAGAATATGAGTACGATGAAGACAGCGCGGCCGAAGAATATGAGCATGAATACGAGGAGGATGAACCCCAAAGCGAATTTGAATATGATGAGGACGTAGAAGAAGGCGAATCCTTCGGCCAGGACTTCCGCCCTTACGGAGAGCGGCTGTTCGAGCTCTCACTACGCGAGTTCGAGTCGGAAAGCGAAATGGATGACGCCCTGGGCGGCATCTTCGACGATATGGAGCGGGAATATTTTTTCAGCAGGGCAATTGGTATTTTAAAACGTAACCCCATAGCCAGAAGCCTTGTCAGCAAAGCCGTGAATGCAGTCGCCGGCTCCATTCCCGGCGGGCAGGTGGCGTTGGATGCAATCAAAACTATGGGCAAGCCGCTGCTGCAGGGCATCCGGAACAATTGGTCCGGCGCTGTCCGGGCGGGTGCCCACGCCCTGGCCCCCGATGCAATCCGTATGGCCGGCAATTTTGCCGGCAGGCTGGGGCTTCAGCCCGGAAATGGGGCAGCGGCCAACCGGGAAGCCTTCAGGCGCATAGCTAAAGGCATCCAGCGCTCGTACGAGTTTGCCGCCGGGCATTTCGACCACCGCTCGGGCGACCCTCTGGTTGCCAGCCGGCTCGCCAACCGGGCTTTCGAAGCAGGCGTGATGCCTCTGCTGGGGCAGCAGCGCAAGCCTTACGCTTCGCCAACGGCCAGCCCGGCAGGCAAAGCCAATCCATACGCCTCCCCGGGGAAAAGCACCCCCAATCCCAGAAGCGTGCGCACCGTGCGCCTTCAGGAACGCCCCGGCGAGGAAATCGGCAAAATCATTATCGTAATCAACCGCAGGCCGTGACAAAAGTATCCGCCCGCCCTCTGGCAAGTAGCCTCTGGCGCAGCTACGAGTCGACCCTCGGCCGCATTCGCGGGCTGTCGCGATTGCGGCAGGCAGTGGGCCTGCCTCCGGAACTGGACATTGGCGAACGGCAGTGGCAGGCTATCGAAAGCCGCCTGCGGGCTGCCGAGGAGCGGCTGCTGGAAGGCTTCAGAGGAGCGGCACGCATCCACTTTCGCGACGCCCTCATGGACGTGGGCGCCGCCCGCCGCCTGCAGCACCACTTCGGAGAAACCGAGGTAACCCTTACCCAGGCCTATGGGTTCTTCGACACCTATCTCGACGTGCTTACGCAGCGCCACATGCCCGGACTGGGGCCACTGTTGCGCGGCTGCGACGCGCTGGCCCTCGACGCCATCCGCCGGCCTCACCCGGCCCTGGCTCTCGTCGAGCCGCCGCTGGTCAGCGTCAACCGCGGCTTTGGCGCTTCGGTGGCACGCGAAGGGGTGCGCCTTCCGGGCGACAACCTTAACCCGCTTGCGCTGATCGAAATACCCTATGCCCGACTACAGGAGAAGTGCAACCTCACTTCTATCCTGCACGAGGCCGGCCATGAGGCAATGGTGCGGCTGGGGTTGAAAACAACCCTGCCGGAGATGATCTGCGCGGCCTTGTCGCGCCAGCGTGCCTCAAAGGAATTGCAGCAGTACTTCGCCCTTTGGATGTCGGAGATCGGCCCGGACTTCTGGACCTTCCTCTGTTCCGGCATCGCGGCAGCTGGCGGCATACGCGAAATACTCACCCTGCCGCCGGCGATGATGTACCGGATTTCCCCGGCCGACCCGCATCCGCCTGCCTGGCTGCGCGTACTGCTCAACTTCGAATGGTGCCGCCAGGCTTGGGGCGACGGCCTCTGGGACGGCTGGGAGCGCGAATGGCTGACGTTTTATCCGCCGGGCCTTGCACCGCCGGATACCCGCAGGCTGCTTCAGGAAGGCCGTCGCTTTCTGCCTGCCGTGGCCCGGGCCTTGCTGCACGCCCGCTTCCGCACGCTGGGCGGCAAACCGCTCGCCGCCCTGTTCGACCTGGCAGCCCTGGCGCCGGCAAGGCTCGACCGGCGCCGGCCGGTCGGCCGGGTTGACCTGCGCGGACTCCGCCCTGCTGCGCACCTGGCGGCCTTCCGCCTGATGAAAGAAAAAAAACACCTCCCGCCCCCGGCGCTCGACCGCTTGATGAGCGCCTGGCTGCAGAGGATTTCCTTAATCGAATAACGTCTAAATCCTTTAGATATCATGGCAAAACAACACAATACGCCGGGCGAGGAGAACCAACCCAAGAATCCTCCCGCCGATCTGCAGGCCGGCGCTCCGGCCGGGCTGGAATACATCAAAGCCCTCCAGGAAACCCTGCTTAAACATGGAGATGTCATCAAGGACTTGCTGTCGCAGCGCACTGCGCCGGTTTCCGGCAGCGCTTCCGCCGGCATGGCCCCTTCGGGCAGTTATTCCATTTCGCCTCCTGAAGAGGACAGGCTTAAAAAGGAACTTGACAGCAGGCTCGACCAGCAACCCGCCGTCAGCGTAGCCTTTCCTCCCTGCACGGACGTCATGCTGTCGTTGTTTAAGTTCGAATATGAAGAAGTTGAAATGGCTGACGGCAGTAAACTTAAGACCAAAAGGGGAAAAGAAAACCCGGACGACGAAGTGGCCCGGTTTTTCCTGGATTATTTCGGATTTTTCTTTTATCCCGACAATCAAAAAGCAGGTGATTTTTTGGTCTTTCCGCATAAAATCTTTCAGGGGAACATATCAGCCGTCCTGGACGAGGGGTGGGCTAAAGGGTCAGGCTGGCCGCCGGCCTGGTGTTTTCCCGCTTCCTATGTTACCCTGAGGGGACAGCGCCATTTTCACAACCGGGATTTCAGCAAGGAATTCCGTTCAGTCAAACGCCTCTTCCTCGGCGACGTCGTCTGGCTCTTTTTCATGGAGCGCATGGGCATGTTCCAAATCCTGGGCAAAGTGCTGGACGAATACGCCTACAACGGCGGCTTCCCGATCTCCAACGGATCAGCTGACCCCGGCCCGGGCGACGACCTGCTCGCCCTGGTGCTTGAAGCCATGACCCGCCAGATGGAGATGGGCACCGCCTCCAAGGTGCGGGACCGCAGCGCGCTGTACCGCACCGCCCTCGGCTGGATCCTGGAAAACGGCCGAAGCCTCGGCCTGGAAACCAGCGTGAATACGGCTTTCAACAACCAGTTCCACAAGTTCATCAACCTGGCCCTGGAATACTATAAAGAAAAGCGCCTCCGGGACGTGATCCAGGCTACCACCAGCAACAGCAACGGCAACGGCGCTACCATGGTAACCATCCGAAGCACGATGAACCTGCTGAAGAAATCGTTTGACAACTTCAGCTATGGGCGCAACTATTACAACGCGCTGTCCGGCATCGTTTGGGCAGTAGCCTCCTTCGCAGTGATCCGGGATATTCGCGAGACCATCGGCATCCCCCGGCAATACAACCGGCCCTACGAGTACATCCCTGCAGCCTACGACCTGCTCGTGCTGAAGCGCCCTTCCACACCCTCGGACACCAACCGCTTCGAGACGCACTACGAGTGCGCCACGAATGCCAGGGATATCCTCATCGACATCGAACTGCTCGAGTCCAGCGCCGCCCGCGCCAACGACCAGGAAATCGAGGCCTGGCTCTCCATCATCGAAACAAAGGTAGAGGGCTACCGCAGCGCCTACCGCGCCCTGACGGGGGTGGATTTAGGCACAACGCTGGTATCGACGCAAAATCCGGCTATTGAACAGCAAGTGTAGGAACCATGAGAATTGCTGAAGGGTATCCGTGGATGGCAAAACTTATAAGAAAAACAAAATATTATGAAAGAGACCTCCCGCTTCTCCCGCGAATTCGAAATATTGCTGGCAGACGGCCGTGAATACGAAACAGCCGGCGCTGTCAAAACTCAGCTCTATTGGGTACAGGAAAGCCTGAATGCGCTCGACAATGCCAGCCTGCCGCTGAACGGCCGCCCCGCCCCGGCGACCACGGCGGCCATCCGATCTTTTCAAAGCCGACAGGGATTGCCGGCCACCGGACAGGCCGACCCTCCGACCGAGCGCCGGCTGATGGAAGAACTGGCCATGAAAAATGCAGGTTTTTTACGGATAGGGCAAGTCGCCGGCGTCATACAAGCCGCACGGGCGAAAATCGAGGACTTGACCGGGCGCGCCACCCCGCCCCCCAGGGAAAAGGCGCACCTGGTTACTAACAATTTGCGGAACCCGAAGCGCGTATGGGCGCTGATTCTCCACCACATGGCCTTCAAGCGGCGCGACAAGAAAAAGAACGATTACAGCCAGCCCGAAAGCTACCTGAGTACCCGCGCCCATTTCTGCATCCTGTTTGACGGCCGGATCATCCAGCTTCATCCGATATCCCGCCTGATTTGGCACTCCAACTGCACCAGCCCGGGCAGCGTGGGGGTCGAATTCGAAGGAAATTTCCCCAAAGCAGACGGAACCTGGTGGTATCCAAAAGACAAACAAACGGGCCGGATAACTGCCCGCGACGAAGATTACCCTACCAAAGCGCAAGTCGAAGCCGGCCGGTTTTTGATCCAGTACCTGCAAGCCGCCAACGGCCTGCGGGAGGTGTTGGCCCACCGGCAAAGCAGCAAGGACCGAACCAATGACCCCGGCCCGGATATCTGGTACAACGTCGGCCAGTGGGCCGTCAACAATCTGGGCGTCAACGACGGCGGCCCCGGCTTCAAATGTGGCGACGGAACGCCGCTGCCGCCTGAATGGCGCAACTGGACGGATAAAAACCTGGTCGACGGGGTCATTCCGGTGGTTTCTTCCACCCCAGCCCGACCTGCTCCCGCGAACGGAACACCCAAAACCCACCAGGCTAACCGATACTATGCCGAAAAACTCGGATGGGACGCCTATCGCCTGCAACTATATCCCCTGCTGGGCTTCCCCGACTCCAGCCCCACGGAAGAACTCCTGGCCAGGGCAGTGACCGCCTGGCAGCGCACAAACGGATTCTCCGCCAAAGACGCAGACGGCATCATCGGGCCCAAAACATGGGAAAAGATGAAGCAGGCGCTGGGGCTGGCCTCGCCTCCCCCCGCTTCGACGGGGACACCCGCTTCGGGCAACATTTTATCGAAAATAAGTCAATTTCAGACCTATATAGATTCGGCAAGCCGCGAGTTTGGCGTCGCTCCGAACATCATCCGGGCCGTGATCGCGGCAGAATCCGGCGGAGACCCCCGCAAGACCAGTTCGGCCGGATATAAAGGATTGATGCAGGCAGAAAGAACGAATGACCAGTATGACCCCAATGTCAGCATACGGACGGGGGCAAGAAAGTTTGCCAATTTCAGGGACAGATACCTGGGGCCGCGCCTGATAAATTACGGTATCGATATCCATCAACTCGATCAGAAAACCCTTTTGAGCCTGACGATCGCTTCGTACAATGCGGGGCACGTTACAGTGCTGAAAGCGCTGGAATATGCCCATAAGGCCGGCGATTGGCGGAAGTGGCTATCGGCAGAACACTATCAGCGGGCCCTTGTTTTTTCCGGCGGATACGACACGTATGCTGAATGCGCCGGGGACGCTGCGCCTTCGAAGATCGAAGAAGCAATGCGCAGCCGTTCCAATTATGCCGGATGGAAAACTTCGGGTGTTTCCTGGCAGAAATTCGGCGACCCACCAGTGCTGGAAACGCTGAACCGGACAGCCCCGCCTATTATGATGTGTTGGGTAAAAACCAAACATAGCAGGACTACTCCGTATATCAACAAATTTTTGAAGTACCTGTAACCTCTCTCCCGCTCCCCACACCACATGGACGCACATGGCGTCGAATGCCCAACTCGCAAAGCCAACGCTCGCTGCCACGTCGTCCATGTAACCAGTATTCCGGTATTGCGGCCAGCCCTTCCCGGCCAAAGGCCTGCGTCAGGTAACCGCAAATGCCATAACACCGCAACACCATAACAGATCCAATAAAGGAATAATTATACCAGAAAAAAATAATCAACCATGAGAACACCCTTTACCTTAATGATTTTCTCTCTCGCCTTCCTGCTGGCCGGCATCCCGCTGTCCGCTCTGTTGCCGGAAAACCCCGGGCCTCAGGGAACACCACAGGTAACAGTCGCAGGAATACCCTCCGGGGCAGAGGCTTGCGGTGCGGAACAAACGCTGAACGGAGCCCCGGGGCTGGCCTGGGCCACTTATTTCGGCGGTTTGGATGGCGAATATGGCGAAGCCATCGCTACCGACAGCATGGGCAATGTCTATCTGGCGGGGGATACCGAAAGCGAAGATATTATGAATACCGGCGGCCACCAGAATACCTATGGGGGAGGAGACCGGGATGCTTTTGTGGTGAAATCAGACGCCTCCGGAGCGCGCTTATGGTCCACCTATTACGGCGGTACAGGGTGGGATTACGGCAATTCCGTGGCCATTGACCAGGAAGGCAACCTGTACCTGGCGGGCACGACCAACAGCAGCGGCAATATAGCCTCGGGCGGCCATCGGAACACCCATGCCGGCAGCAATGACGCCTTCCTGGTGAAGTTCGACGCGGCTGGCGTACGGCAGTGGGCCACTTACTACGGTGGTTCAGGTAGCGACGTAGGTACGGGCGTCGCCGTAGATAAGCAGGGCAACGTGTAACTGGCGGGACATACGCAGAGCACGGCAGGCATCGCCTCCGGCGGGCATCAGAATACACACGGGGGTACAAATGACGCTTTTCTGGTGAAATTCAACGCCTCCGGGACGCGCTTATGGGCTACTTATTACGGCGGCTACGGCTTTCAGGAAAATTCCTCGGTGGCTACGGATGGCCAAGGCAACGTATATCTGGCCGGAAGGACCGGAGGGTCTAGCGACATCGCTGCCGGCGGGCATCAGAACAACTTTGGCGGCGGGGACTTAGACGCCTACCTGGTCAAATTCAACGCCTCGGGCGCCCGGCAGTGGGCGACCTACTACGGAGGTTTGAGGAACGACCTGGGCTTTGCGGTTGCAACGGATGGTTCCGGCAATGTATACCTGGCAGGCATAACTGGCAGCGAGAACAACATAGCGGCGGCGGGGCACCAGATGGCCTTTGGAGGGGGAGCATTCGCCGGGGATGCTTTCCTGGCCAAGTTCAACCCTGCCGGCGTACGGCAATGGGGCACTTATTACGGTGGAACATCGAACGAACAAAGCGGGCGGGTAGCCGTCGACGCAGAGGGCTATGTCTATCTGGCCGGCACGACTGCCAGCATGGACAATATTGCCTCCGGCGGCTTTCAGAACGCCCTCCGCGGTTCAACGGACCTTTTCCTGGCCCGGTTCGACCCTGCCGGCGCCCGGCAGTGGGGCACCTATTACGGCGCGGTGCCCGATGACCTGGCGCTGGCCGTTGCCGCCGGCCCGTCGGGCGACATCTATGTGTCGGGATATACCGAAAGCTATTCCAACTTCGCCACGGGCGGCTTTCAGAACACCTATGGCGGCGGTGCCTGGGACGCCTTCCTGGTAAAAGTGGAGGGCGACGCCATCAGCGGCAGCCCGGTACTTGACCTCTTCGCCCCGAAAATAAACACCTATCCCAACCCCGTGAAGGATGTCCTGCAGGTGGTGGTGGCCAACCCTTCGCTGTCCACCTGCACCCTTCAACTCCACAGCGCGGAGGGCAGGCTGCTGCGGGAGCAGGAGATTGCTGCGCCCGGCGGCGAATGGACGGCAGAACTGGACATGCAGGGGCTGTCGGCGGGGGTATACGTACTGACGGTGCGTAGTGCGGCGGGAAGTGCGAGCAGTAAGGTGATTAGGGAGTAGGGAAGGATGGTTTCATGACCGGCGGGCTTTCCGCCGTTCTGTGAAGTCGTGAAAATCACGTAAGTTTGCGGAAAACAAGGCTCATGTTGTACTATCCGATAGGCAAGCAGGAGTTCAGCGTCATCCGCCGCCACGATTTCGTATACGTAGATAAAACGCAGTGGGCGTACCGGATGGCAAAGCGTACGGCCCAGTATTTCCTCAGCCGCCCCCGGCGCTTCGGCAAGTCGCTGCTCCTTTCTACCCTGAAGGAACTGTTCAGCGGCGACCGCTCGTTGTTCGCAGGCTTGTGGATCGAGCCGTATTTGAACGAGGTCGAACAGCGCCGGGTATTGCATATTTCTTTCAATACCCTTAGTTACAGGGAGTTGGGGTTGCAGCAAGCCATTTTGCAGGAATTGCGCTTAATTGCCGCTGATAATGAAATTGAAATTGAAGCCAGGGGCATCCCTTCTGTTTTTCAGGAAATAATCCGGAAACTAGCTGTTGAAAAACCCATTGCTATTCTCATCGACGAATACGACAAACCTATCATTGACTACCTGGAAGATTTTGAACAGGCCGACGCTAACCGGGAAATCCTCAAGTCTTTTTTCTCGGTACTAAAAGGAATGGAGCAGCACATCCACCTGCTGTTCATCACCGGCGTGTCGAAGTTCAGCAAAGTGTCCATCTTTTCGGATTTGAACCACCTGGAAGATATTTCCTTAGATGAAGACTATTCAACCGTGACCGGTTTTACTTCTGAGGAAGTAGAAAAAGTGTTCGGAGAACGCATCCGTGAAATAGCTAAGTCGAACAGCATGGACTTCGACGCGACCTGGAAAGAAATGCGCCGTTACTACAACGGATATACCTGGGACGGGGGGAACTACGTCTATAATCCATTCTCGCTATTGAGTTTTTTAAAATCCGGCACCTTCGACAACTTCTGGTTCGAAACCGGCACGCCTACTTTTCTCGTAAATTTCATTCGCCGCAACAGACTGCCGGATGAAATCGAGGGAACCATTGTGCAAAAGGGCACCTTCAATAAATTCGACCTGCGCAATATGGACGTGATTGCCGTCATGTTTCAGACGGGTTACCTCACCATCCACAGGGCTGAGGGCAGCGGCATGAGCACTTACTGGACCCTCGGCTATCCCAACGAAGAGGTGCGGTTTTCCTTCGAATTTTTCCTCATGGAGGCCTTTTCCAACAGCACCGCTTCTTTCATCAGCCCACAATTGTACCGCCTGCGGGACAGCCTCCTCCGGTTCGACGCCGCCGCGTTTGTCGACTGCCTGAAGGCCTTTTTCGCTTCCGTGCCCTATCAACTGGCGCCGCCACCTGCCAGGCAAGCCGGCGGCCCGACTAGCTGGGAGGGGTATTTTCACGCCCTGACCTTCCTGTTGTTGAAAGTTATCGGGTTGGATGTCCACGCGGAGGTATCCACCGCCCGGGGCCGCACCGATGCCGTCGTGCATGTGCCGGGCGGAACCTGGGTCATCGAATTCAAATTGGGAACGGCCCGCAGCGCCATGAACCAGATCAACAAGCAAGGTTATGCAGCCCCTTACCTCACTTCAGGCAAGCCCATCATGCTGCTTGGGCTGGGCTTCGATGCCGAAATTCGAAACGTCAAAACTTCAACCTGGAAGAAACTATCGCCTTAGCGACGTGCGATTCTCCTTCCATCCCTCACTCCAACCCCCCGATAAACCGCCGCCCGTACACCACCTTATAATCCCCCTTCTCCAGGTCTCTGCCTGCCGGCTGGTAGCGGCCGCCCAGATGCCGGGAGAGGAACTGTTCGGCAATTGCCCAGAAGGACACCCAACTGCCGGGTTCCCGGTAGTCGTGTACCTCTTCCGGGTAGTAGAAATAGATGACGTCCTTGCCGACGGCGTTCAGCGCGTCGGCGAAGGCGTCGACCTGCCGCTGGGGCACCCGGCCGTCCTTGCCGCCGGTGGTCAGCAGGATCGGGCTCTGGTATTCCCGGACGTGGTTGATGGGCGATTGTTCCTGCAATAAACGGACGTCTTCAGGCCGGCGCGGATCGCCTACCCGGTTGCGCCACAGGGGGTTGTCGGTAAAGGGGATGCGCAGGAAGGCATCCATGTCGGCCGGCCCGTACATGGACATGCCGCAGGCGTAAAGCTCAGGCTCAAAAGCCAGGGCCGCCGCCGCCGCGTAACCGCCGTAAGACCAGCCCCAGATCCCGGCCTTCCCTTCCCGGGCGATGCCCTGCCGGATGGCCCAGCGCGTGATGTCCACCTTGTCGTGGTGCATAGCCTGGCCCCATTGCTGGTCGCCCAGGTCGACGAACTGCCTGCCCAGGCCGCTGCTTCCGCGAAATTCGGTGTTGATCACGGCGTATCCCCGGTTGGTCAGCAGCTGGAAGTTGCGGTTGTGAAACCACTGGTTCCAGTGCACGACACCGACCCAGGGGCCGCCGTGGACGTAAACGATGGTGGGCAGCGGTTCCTCCGGGATGCCGTCCCCGTCCTGGTCGGCGCCGGGAGGCAGGTACACATGGACCGGCAGCTCGTAACCGTCCCGGCTGACGACGCTGAAAGCCTGACGGCTGGCCAGCGGGTAACCGTCCAGCGCCGGATAATCGTTGAAAAGCCGGATGAGCTGACGGCTGTCCCGGTCGAAGAAGTAATAAATGGTGGGGCCGCCTTCCAGCTTCCGGAGCAGCCAGCAGCGGCCGTCGGCGCTGGCTTCGGCGAAGCTGGCGCGGCCCTGCAGCAGGCGGTCGGCGTAGTCAAAATCGGCCCGGGCATCCGCATCCAGGAAGTGGCGGCGGGCGTCGGCAAATACGCTGAGCACCATCCGGGGGCGGCCGTCCGGGCCGATCATGGCACCGAAGGGCAGGATGTCCGCCTTGCCGTCGGCGACGAGCAGTTGGGTGGCGCCGCTCTCCACGTTTATGGACAGGAGCACCGACTTGTCCCGGCCGGTATTGTCGGTGGCATAAACCGTTTGCCCGTCGGCGCTGACGCTCACGACGTCCTGGAAGCCGCCGATGAACTGGCTTTCGTCGAACGGGAAACGCAGCCGTTCCGTCCATTCTTTATCGTCATAAGTATAAATGGAGTAGCCGTTGATGTCGTTGAGCAGGCGGCCGGCGCGCAGGCGCAGCTGCTGGTCGAAATAGAGCCTCTGGAAGTCCAGCGGCGGGCTTATTTTTTGATAGCTCCCGCTTGTCAGGTTGATGAGGTAGATGCCGTTGAGGCGGCTGTCCTCCCCCACTACAGTAACGGCTGCCTCCCCGGGGCGTTGCCGGCTCATGGCCTCGATGCGCAGTTGCTGAAAGGGGAAGACGGGGATTTGCCGCTTCTCCCACCCGTCCGGGCCCATCCACACCAGCTGCTTGCCGCCACTTTGCACGACGGCCAGCACGCCGCCGGCGGGGTCCGGAACCCAGTTCAACAGGGCACCATCGAAAGCCAGGCTCTGCTCCCTGCCCGGGCGGCGGGTTTCGATATAAAAAAGGCGCCCTTCCTGTACACTGCGCCGCTGGTAGTACACCCGCCTGCCGTCCGGCGAAAGCGTGACGGCATACTGGTCCTTCTCCTGGAAGAGGCTGTCGCGGGGAATCAGCGGAGGCTGAGCCGCCAGGCAAACCTGAATGAAAGCAAAAAAAAGCAACAAGGTATTTTCACGCATTTTCAGTAACTATTTGCCACAAAGGCTACATCAGATAATCCGCATAAGGCACGACAGGCAACAATATAACAACACACCACTAGACATTTTCTGGCCCGTGTAAAAGTGTAAGCGTGTAAAGGTGTAAAAGAAATTGGCTCCCAATCATTTACACGTTTACACTTTCACACCTTTACACAAGTAGCCCCCAAAATGTC